>NZ_CAJPGH010000003.1:0-423673 GCF_905339605.1 Burkholderia sp. BCC1972
TTTCTCGTTCAGGAAAATCTTGTCGCCGTACTCTTTCAACTCTGCGGCGGTTGCCCGATAGCCCCATCGGAAATGAATGACGGGCGAGAAGGACGGGTCAGATTTGATGTAGTTGCCGGACCAAAGCGTCGGATTCAAAAACCCATCCGGCGTCACGCTTTCCGTGTACTTCGCCGGCACCAATTGCCCGGCATCGATGCCGTGATATTGCAACTGATCGTCCAGCCGCCCGAGCCGTCGGTTCAGACCGTCGCACAGCCCCCGCTCGGCGGCCTCGAACCATTCACCTTCTGAGTTCACGCCATGGACGAAGATGACGATACCGGGCAACGGCATTTGCTTGATGCAGATCAGCCGGGTGTCTTTCGTCCACATCGACACCCCGTCGCCTCGGCCGACGACGATCGGTGGAGGCTCGCGTGGCGTTCCGGTGCTGTCCGACTCGGTGGCATCGATCGACCGTGCGACGGGTTCGTCCGTCGCCGATCGATAATCGGAATAAAGCTGCGTCACCCTGGCTCCTGCGCGCGGATTGGTGTTTTTCTGCCGTTCCGCCGCCAGCCGTTCAGGCTGACGCGACGTGAACGCAGATCCGGATCATCGGAAATCCGGGCACCAGCGCACAAGTGCAGTTTTCTCTTTTCCTACAGAATTGAACTCGTCCGATTCAATCGAACGGAATGACACGTGACTTTCCGGTCATGTCTCACGGTCGAGTACGAAGTGTCTTCCGAGCCGCGCGCATGGACCGTCCGGTTCGCAGCCATCACGAACGTACGCGCCTGCAGACACGCGATCAACAAACGACCGCTCCGATCGGCGAACCCGCATCAATCGGCATCGAGCGGCTCGACCGTCACGCCGACCTTCAGCTCCTGATCCGCACCACCACCGCGAATCACGCCACGCAACGGCGTCACATCGGCATAGTCGCGCCCGATCGACAGCATCACGTAGTCGTCGCCCGGCGCGCGATCGTTGGTCGGATCGAGCTGCAGCCAGCCGTTGTCCTCGGGCCACGCCGGGTCGTACACCTCGACCCAGGCATGCGACGCATCGGCGCCGATCAGCCGAGGCTGACCGGGCGGCGGCTGCGTGAGCAGGTAGCCGCTCACGTAACGCGCGGCCAGCCCGAGCGAGCGCAACGCGCCGATCATCACGTGAGCGAAGTCCTGGCAGACACCCTTGCGCAACCGCAGCGCATCGAGCGCCGACGTCGTGATGTCGGTGCTGTTCGGCGTGTACGCGAAATCGGCATGCACGCGCCGCATCAGATCCCAGGCGGCCTGCACGAGCGGCCGCTGCGGCGTGAAGCTCGCGGCCGCATACGCGGCGAGTTCGGGATCGCAAGCAACATGCGGCGACGCGAACACGAATTCGCTCGCCGCGTCGTAAGGCTGACCCGCGCGGAACCGCAACCGGTCGCGCACGGCTTCCCATTCGGTCGCCTGCTTTGCATCGGGATTCGCGATCGCGGGCGGCGGCTCGCCGCGCGCGCCGCGCGACCATACGGGCGCCGTCACGCGCACCGTGCTGCGGCTGCGCACGAGCAGCGCGTCGTGCGGCTGGTTCAGCGCGAACGACGCACGCGCGTTGCCGAAAGCGTCGATCTCCGTGCTGACCGACTCCGGTGCCGGCTCGATGTCGAGCGAGAACGACAGCACCTGCTGGCGCGGCGTCACGAGCGGCTGCAGGCGCGCCTGGTGCTGCGCGGATTCGACACGCGCCGCGTAGCGGTATTCGGTGTCGTGCGTGACGCGCAGCAACCGGCCCGGTGCAACGGCGGCCGGAGCGGCCGGTGCCGGTCGTGCATGGTTGGCGCCAGACGGCGCTTTTACCGCGCCTTTCGTCGTCACCATAGCGTCCTGCCCGCCTCGCGCACGTGGCTGAAGTAGCGCTCGCCGATCCGGTTCGACAGTTCCCACACCGCCTTCACGGTCGTGTCGAGCGCGGCGAGCAGCTTGTCGTGCCGGCCGCCTTCGGCGGTCTCGCACAGCTCGTGCAGCGACCACGCGGGCACGTCCGGAACCGTCTCGGCCAGCTCGGACAGCGCATAGCCTTCGCTGCGCTCGACTTTCGTCAGCCGGCCGCGCAGCGCCTGCACGACCCAGCCGAGCGAGCGCGGGTTGTCGGTATCGAGCACGACGAGCGACAGCAGCGGCGCGACATCGAAGCCGCGCTGGAATCGCGAGCGGAACGTGATCGTGCTGTCGAACAGCTCCAGCACGAGTTCGAAGCCATCCTGCCGATGCACCGCGCCTTCGTCGAACGCGAACTTCAGCACGCTGCACAGGAAATCCAGCCGGTCGATCTGCCGGCCGATCGACAGCAAGCGCCAGCCGTCGTCGCGGGTCATGTTGTCGGTCTGCGCGCCGGTGATCGCGCCGAGCAGCAGGCCCAGGCGCTCCAGCAGCTGCAGCGCCTCGTTGCCGATCTGCTCCTCGGCTTCCGGCAGGCCGGCGCTGTCCGCGAACAGTTGCGTCGCGTCGTCGATCAGCCGCCATTGATCGCTCGACAGCCGTTCGCGGATCGCAGCCGCCGCGCCGCGCATCCCGAACAGGCACGACGCGATGCCCGAGGTGCGGTCGGCGCCGCGCGTCAGCGATGTCGCGAGCGCGTGCTGGAACGCGCGCGGCGCATCGACGGCATTCGGCGCGTCGGCCGCGATCAGGCCCGTGTCGCGGCACAGCGTATCGATCAGCTCCAGATGCGCGGGGCTGTCGACGTCGTCTTCGCCGCGCAACCGTTCGAGCGCGGCGCGCGCCAGCCGCATCAGGTTGGTTGCGCGCTCGGTGTAACGGCCGAGCCAGAACAGGTTCTCGGCCGCACGGCTCGCGATCGCGCGCGGCCGTTCGACGAGGTCGTCGGGGCCGAGGTGTGTCTGCAGCAGCGTCGTCGAATCGACGATGCCCTCGGTCATCACCCATGTATCGACGGTGCTGCCGCCGCGCGGCATGGGCGCGTTGAACAGCGTGTCGCGTGTGCCGACCCGCGACAGCCCGCCCGGCAGGAGCCGCCAGCGCTGCGCGCCGTCGGCGAGCGCGAAGACGCGCAGCAGCAGCGGCTTCGGCACGATGCGTGCGCCGCCGTTGCCGTCGGGCTCGTCGGACCGCGGCCAGGTCGGCGCCTGCGACAGCGGCAGGTCGGCCTGCACCGTGTAGTGTTCGGGCTGCGCGAGGATCCGCGCGCGCCATTCGGCCAGCTGCGGCTGCGTGAGCCGTGCGCCGATCACCGGCTCGAACCCGCCGCCGGCCTGCACCTCGGGTGGATAGGAGGCCTTGATGATGCCGCGCGCGAGCTGCGGCAACGCGTCGTCGCAGGCGGCCGCCTCGCCGCACCACCACGAATGCACGGCCGGCAGCGTCAGCGTTTCGCCGAGCAGCCCTTCGGCGAGGCGCGGCATGAAGCCGAGCATCGCCGGCGATTCGAGGAAGCCCGAGCCCGGCGCATTCGCGAGCAGCACGTTGCCCGCACGCACAGCCTGCAGCAGCCCCGGCACGCCGAGCATCGAGTCGGTCCGCAGTTCGAGCGGATCGAGCCACGCATCGTCGACGCGCCGCAGGATGCCGTGCACCGGTTCGAGCCCGCTCAGCGTCTTCAGGAACACGCGGTTGTCGCGCGCGGTCAGGTCGCCGCCTTCGACGAGCGTGAGGCCGAGGTAGCGCGCGAGATACGCGTGCTCGAAATACGTCGCGCTGTGCGGCCCCGGCGTCAGCAGCACGATCCGCGAATTCTTGCGGGCCGGGCTGAGCGACTGCATGCTCTGCAGCAGCGCGCGGTATGCGGACGCGAGCCGCTGCACGCGCAGCCCGCGAAACCCGCGCGGAAAGAGCCGCGACACGATCAGGCGGTTTTCGAGCAGGTAGCCGAGCCCGGCCGCGCCCTGCGTGTGCTGCGCGACGATCCGCCACTGCCCGTCGGGGCCGCGCGCGAGATCGAACGCGACGACGTGCAGCCACGTGTCGCCCGGCACGCGTGCGCCGCGCATCGCGCGCAGGTAGCCGGGATGACCGGTGACGAGCGCGGGCGGCAACAGCCCGCGCTGCAGGATCGTCTGCGGCCCGTAGAGGTCGGCCAGCGTCGCGTTGAGCAGCCGCACGCGCTGCAGCACACCGCGCTCGATTCCGACCCAGTCCTCGGGCGTGACGATCAGCGGCAGCAGGTCGAGCGACCACGGGCCGGCCGCGCCGTCGCCGGCGCGCTGCTCGTGCAGCTGATAGAACAGGCCGTTCTCGCGCATGCGCCGGTGCAGCGCGTCGGCGCGGCGATCGAGGTCGGCCACGCCGTCGCTGCCGATCGATGTGAAGAAACTGCGCCAGGCGGGCGCAAGCGCAGGCGCGTTCAGGCCGGCCGCGCTGCCGCGCAGTTCGTCGTAGCGGCCGGCGGCCGCCGGCGCCGCAAGCGCGGCAGCCAGTTCGGCGGCATCCGGCTGCGCGCCGGTATCGAAAAGCGTGGGCATCGCGTCGAGGGCGGCGAGATGATCGGTGTCAATGGGCGGCACGATGTCGTTCCGTCTTCAGGGTGCAACGGCGCATGCGCGCCGCCGCACCGGCGGCAAGCTGCTGCGGCGCGCGGCCGCAATCTGCCCGCATCCTAGCATTCCGGCGCGGCCGCCGGGAGGTTGCGAGCCGCGCATCGTCGTCCGCCCCGTCATCGATGGATCACGGCCGCCGCAAGTCGAGCGTGAACGGGAATTCGCGGCTCGGCGCGGCAGCCGCGACATCCATCCGTCCCGGCGTATGCCCCATCTCGACGAAGCGTGCGAGCCGGCGGCTCTCGGCCTCGTACGCATTGACCGGGAAGGTCGCGTAGTTGCGCCCGCCCGGATGCGCGACGTGATAGCGGCAGCCGCCGAGCGAACGCTGCAGCCACGTATCGACGATGTCGAACGTGAGCGGCGCGTGCACGCCGATGGTCGGATGCAGCGCCGACGGCGGCGACCACGCCTTGTAGCGCACGCCCGCGACGTACTCGCCGACGGTGCCGGTCGGCTGCAGCGGCAGCGCGCGGCCGTTGACGGTCACGACGTGGCGGTTGTCGTTCAGCCCCGTCACGCGCACTTCGAGCCGTTCGATCGACGAATCGACGTAGCGCACCGTGCCGCCGGGCGCGCCCTCCTCGCCCATCACGTGCCACGGCTCCAGCGCGCCGCGCAGCGACAGCTGCATGCCGTTCACCGCGATCTGGCCGAACAGCGGGAAGCGGAATTCGAAGTGCGGCGCGAACCACGCCGGATCGAACGCGAAACCGGCATCGCGCAGTTCGGCGAGCACATCGTCGAAATCCATCTGAAGAAACTCGGGCAGCATGAAGCGGTCGTGCAGCGCGGTGCCCCAGCGCGTGAGCGGCGTCGTGTACGGCGCGGCCCAGAAACGCGCGACCAGTGCACGCAGCAGCAGTTGCTGCACGATGCTCATTCGCGCATGCGGCGGCATTTCGAACGCGCGCAGTTCGAGCAGGCCGAGCCGGCCGGTCGACGAATCGGGCGAATACAGCTTGTCGATGCAGAACTCGCTGCGGTGCGTGTTGCCCGTCACGTCGATCAGCAGGTTGCGCAGCACGCGGTCGACGAGCCACGGCGGCATGTCCTGACCGAACAGCAGCTTGTTGCGCTGGATCTCGGCGAACGCGATGTCGAGTTCGTAGAGCTGGTCGTTGCGCGCCTCGTCGACGCGCGGCGCCTGGCTCGTCGGCCCGATGAACAGCCCGGAGAACAGGTAGGACAGCGACGGATGGTTGTGCCAGTACGCGATCAGGCTCGCGAGCAGGTCCGGGCGGCGCAGGAACGGGCTGTCGGCCGGCGTCGCGCCGCCGAGCACGAAGTGGTTGCCGCCGCCGGTGCCGACGTGGCGGCCATCGACCATGAACTTCTCGCTGCACAGCCGCGACTGCCACGCGGCGTCGTACAGGAATTCGGTGTGGTCGACGAGCTCGTCGAAGCTCGCGGCCGGATGGATGTTCACCTCGATCACGCCGGGATCGGGCGTCACCTGCAGCATCTTCAGCCGCGCATCGCGCGGCGGCGGATAGCCTTCGAGCACCAGTTTCACGCCGAGCGCGTGCGCGGTCAACTCGATCGCGCCGAGCAGCTCGAGATAATCCTCGAGCGCGGCAAGCGGCGGCATGAACAGGTACAGGATGCCGTTGCGCACTTCGACGCACAGCGCGGTGCGCGTGATCCACGCGGCCGATTCGAAGCGCTCGGGCCGGCGCTGCGGATCGTGCGCCGCGGCACGCGCGCCCTCGGCCGTGCCGTCGTTGCGCCACTGCATGACCGTCTGAGCGGACGCTTCGCGATGCACGCCGGCCAGGTAGCGCGGCGCGTCGGCCGGGCCCGCGTAGCGTGCGCGGATCGCGGCGGCGTCCGGCAGCGCCGTGCGCGGCGCGAACGGATCGCGTTCGACCAGGTACGGGTGGTCGGAGCGGGTGGCCCACGGCAGCGAATCGAGCGGCAGCCGATAGCCCATCGGCGAATCGCCCGGCACGAGATACATCCGCTCGTCGCGGAAGAACCACGGGCCGGTCTGCCAGCGCGGCCCGTCGAGGCCTGGCGTGTCGTCCGTGCGCTTGACCGGCAGCACGTAGCCTACGACGCTGTCGAGCTGCTGATCGAACACCTTGCGCAACCGCGCGCGCTCGAGCTCGTCGTCGAGCCGCGAGTCGAACGGATCGACGTTGACGGGCAGCCGGCGCTCGCGCCACAGGTAGTACCAGACATCCTCGTAGCCGGGCCGGATGAATTCATCGGTCAGGTTCAGCCGCGCGGCGAGCGCATCGATGAATCGCTTCGCGTCGTCGGTCGTATATGCGGACGGCTCGCGCTCGTCGGCGAACAGCGACGGATCGTGCCATACGGGCTGGCCGTCCGCGCGCCAGAAGATCGACAGCGCCCAGCGCGGCAATTGCTCGCCCGGATACCACTTGCCCTGCCCGAAGTGCAGGAAACCGCCGTCGCCGTACTCGGCGCGCAGTCGCTGCACGAGTTCGGTCGCGTAGCCGCGCTTGGTCGGGCCGAGCGCATCGGTGTTCCACTCGGCGCCGTCGCGATCGTCGATCGACACGAAGGTCGGCTCGCCGCCCTGCGTGAGCCGCACGTCGCCGGCCGCCAGCGCGCCGTCGACCTGTGTGCCGAGCGTCAGCACGGCGTCCCACTGCGATTCCGTATACGGTTTCGTCACGCGCGGCGATTCGTACACGCGCGTCACGGTCATCTCGTGCTCGAACGACACCTCGCACTCGTCGATCAGCCCTTCGACCGGCGCGGCGCTCGTCGGCTGCGGCGTGCATGCGAGCGGAATATGCCCTTCGCCGGCGAGCAGGCCCGACGTCGGGTCGAAGCCGATCCAGCCGGCGCCCGGCAGGTAGACCTCGCACCACGCGTGCAGGTCGGTGAAGTCGACCGACGTGCCGCTCGGGCCGTCGAGCGACTTCACGTCGGGCGTGAGCTGGATCAGGTAGCCCGACACGAAACGCGCGGCGATGCCGAGATGGCGGCACAGCTGCACGAGCAGCCAGGCGCTGTCGCGGCACGAGCCGGACGCGAGCTCGAGCGTCTGCTCGGGCGTTTGCACGCCGGGTTCCATCCGCACGAGATAGCCGATGTCGCGCTGAAGCTGCTGGTTCAGCGCGACGAGGAAGTTCACGGTGCCGGCCGGCGTGAGATCGACGCCGTCGAGATACGTGCGGAACAGTTTCGATGCGCTCGTCTGCGGATCGCAGACGAGATACGGCGCGAGCTCGGTCTTCAGCGCGTCGTCATAGCTGAACGGGTATTGCTCGGCGCTCGCTTCGAGGAAGAAGTCGAACGGGTTGTACACCGACATCTCGGCGACGAGATCGATCGTGATCTCGAAGTGCTCGGTACGCTCCGGAAACACGAGCCGCGCGAGATAGTTCGAGAACGGATCCTGCTGCCAGTTGATGAAGTGCTGCGCGGGCTCGACCGTCATCGAATACGCGAGGATCGGCGTCCGGCAATGCGGCGCGGGCCGCAGCCGCACGACCTGCGGGCCGAGGTTGACGAGCCGGTCGTAGCGATAGCGGGTGGTGTGATGCAGCGCGACGTGGATGGACATGGGAGCTCGGTTCGGGTTGGGCCGGCCGCGCACGCCGCGTCGCACTCGACGCGGCGGCCCGGCATGGCGGATTCGGCGAAAGCGCGCGTCGGGTCAGACGAGCTCGGGCGTCTGCACGACGCTGATCTCGACGCCGACGGCCGTGGCGCCGAGCCCCGTCACCGGCTGCGCGTCGCGATAATCGAGGCCGACCGCGATGCGCACGTAGCGCTCGTCCGGGCAGCGGTTCATGAACGGGTCGAACCCGACCCAGCCGAGCCCTTCCACATAGGCCTCGGCCCACGCATGACCGGCCGGCTGCTGCATCAGCGCGGCGGCCTGCGGCTGGGCGCCGAGCGCCGGTTGCGGCAGCCCTTGCGATTGCGCGGCATGCGACGCGCCGAGCACCTGCTGCATGCCCTCGCCGCTCTGCAGCGCGAGCGCTTCCTCCTCCTCGACGTCGCCCGCGTTCTGCTTCGCATCGGCGATGCGCTGCATCGCGCTGTCGGCGAGCACGTAGCCCGAGATGTAACGTGCAGGAATCTTCAGCACGCGCGCGGCCGAGATGAATGCATGCGCGTGGTCGCGGCTCGTGCCCTCGCCGTTTTGCAGCGCGGTTTCCGCGTCGACGGGCGCGTCGGCGGCCAGGTTCGGCGCATACGCGATGCGGCCGTGCACTTCCGTCATCAGCCAGTGCAGTGCGTCGAGGCCCTGCGGATCGATCGGCAGCGCTTCCGCGAGCTCGCGCACGGTGTCGCCGGCCTTCGTGAGGGCGGTCTCGCGCTCGAAGATCCAGGGCGGCGCATAGCCTTCGGGATGCCCGAGAATGCCCGCACGATCCTGCGTCTCGACGACGCCGGCCGCGACGACCACGATCTCGGCCTTCGCACCGCGATCGTGACGCACGAGGTCGATCCGGTTGCCGAGCCCGTCGGCGTACGACAGCGACGGCTCGACGCCGTCGATCGTGACCTGCCACGCGCGCACCGTCTGCCCGGGGCCCGACTGCGGGCGCAGCCGCAGCCGTTGCAGCGCATGGGTGGCTTGGTCGTCGAACTGATAACGCGAGATGTGTCGAATGGCGAGTCGCATGGCAAGTTCTCAGTCGAAGTTGTAAGCCTGGGCGATTTCGAGCCCGAGGCTGTTGTTGCGGCCGATGAAGTCGGTCAGGAACTCGTGCAGGCCGCTCTTGAAGACCCGCTCGACCGAGGTATCGGACAGCATCTGCAGGATCTTCGTAGCCGTGTCGTGACACGGGTGTGTCACGCCGTAATCCTTCGCGAGCAGGTTCAGGCTCGACACGACGCGCCCGTAGCAATAGCGCAGCGAACGCGGCATGCGGCCGTTCAGGATCAGGTAATCGGCGATGTTCACCGGCTTGTACTGCACGTCGTACACCCAGCGGTACGAGCGGTGCGCGGCGACGCAGCGCAGGATCGTCTCCCACTGGTAGTTGTCGAGGATCGTGCCGACGTGCGACACCGACGGCAGCAGCAGGTGGTATTTCACGTCGATGATCCGCGCGGTGTTGTCGGCACGCTCGATGAATGCGCCGATCTGCGCGAAATCGAAGATCTCGTTGCGCAGCATCGTGCTGTAGAAGCTGCCGAGGATCAGCGCGGTTTCGCGCTTCACCTGGTCGAGCACGTTCGGCAACTCGCTCTCCGGCACCGGCTGCGCCAGCGCGCGACGCAGCGCAAGCCACGCGCCGTTCACGCTTTCCCACGCCTCGCGCGTCAGCGCCGTGCGCACCATCCGCGCGTTCGAGCGCGCGGCCTCGATGCACGACAGCACGCTCGACGGGTTGTCGCGGTCGCGCAACAGGTAGTCGGTCACGGTATCGGCCGCATACGCGTCGTATTTCTGCCGGTAGCCTTCGTCCGTGCCCGAGCTGACGAGCACCGACGACCATTCGGCCGGCGCGTCGGACGTGCGCGTGAGCGCCATCCGCAGCCCGGCATCGACGATGCGCGCGATGTTCTCCGCGCGCTCGATATAGCGGTACATCCAGTAGAGGCCGCTTGCAGTACGTCCCAGAAGCATCTCGTGTCCACTCCGTCTTCGTTCGGTTGGCGCGCCGGTTCCGGCGCGCGCGGTCGCGTCCGGCTCAGTCGGCCAGCACCCAGGTGTCCTTGGTGCCGCCGCCCTGGCTCGAGTTGACGACGAGCGATCCCTCCTTCAGCGCGACGCGCGTGAGCCCGCCCGGCGTGATGCGGATCCGGTCCGACACCAGCACGAACGGTCGCAGGTCGACGTGGCGCGGCGCGAGGCCGGCGTCGGTCAGGATCGGCGTCGTGGACAGCGCGAGCGTCGGTTGCGCGATGTAGTTCGCGGGGCGCGCGCGCAGCTTGGCGGAAAACGCCTCGAGCTCGGCCTTCGATGCGCACGGCCCGACCAGCATCCCGTAGCCGCCCGAGCCGTGCACTTCCTTCACGACCAGTTCGTCGAGATGCTCGAGCACGTACTTCAGACTGTCGGCCTCGCCGCAGCGCCAGGTCGGCACGTTCTCCAGCAGCGCCTTGCGGCCCGTGTAGAACTCGACGATCTCCGGCATGTACGAGTAGATCGCCTTGTCGTCGGCGATGCCCGTGCCGGGCGCATTCGCGATCGTGATGTTGCCGGCGCGGTAGACGTCCATGATGCCCGCCACGCCGAGCACCGAATCGGGGCGGAACGTGAGCGGGTCGAGGAACGCATCGTCGACGCGGCGGTACAGCACGTCGATCGGCTGGAAGCCTTCGGTCGTGCGCATCGCGACGCGGCCGTCGACCACCTGCAGGTCGCTGCCCTCGACGAGGTGCACGCCCATCTGGTCGGCGAGGAACGAATGTTCGTAGTACGCGGAATTGTGGATGCCGGGCGTGAGCACCGCGACGGTCGGGTTGTCGGCGTTGCCGCCCGGCGGGCACACGGCCGCGAGCGACTGGCGCAGCATCTGCGGATAGGTTTCGACCGGGCGCACCTTCACCTGCTGGAACAGCTCGGGGAAGAGCTGCATCATCGTCTCGCGGTTTTCCAGCATGTACGACACGCCGGACGGCGTACGCGCGTTGTCCTCCAGCACGTAGAACTCGTTCTCGCCGGTACGCACGATGTCGACGCCGATGATGTGCGTGTAAACGTTGCCGGGCGGCCGGAAGTCGATCATCTCCGGGATGAACGCTTCGTTGTGCGCGATCAGGTGCTTCGGCACGATGCCCGCGCGCACGATTTCCTGCCGGTGGTAGATGTCGTCGAGGAACGCATTGAGCGCCATCACGCGCTGCTCGATGCCGAGCGACAGCCGGCTCCATTCCGCGCCCGAGATGATGCGCGGGACGATGTCGAACGGAATCAGCCGCTCGGCGGCCTCTGCGTCGCCGTAGACGGCGAACGTGATGCCCGTCTTGCGGAACACGCCTTCCGCGTCGTAGGCTTTCTGGGCGAGGCTCGCGGGATTCTGCGTGTCGAGCCATTGCTTCAGGCGCGCGTAGGGCGCCCTTACCATGTCGCCGGATTGCAGCATTTCATCGAATGGCTTCATCGATCTTTTCTCCATCGATCGTTTTCCCCGGCATTGCGCATGCCGGACCGGCGTAATCAATGCTTTGCAAGGAACGTGCCTTGCACAATCTTCTCGATATCCCCCCGTTTTTGCGCCGCACCGGCACGCCCGCGCGGCATTGCGCACCACAGTGGTGCAACACCCGACGCGACGTGCGCCCGCATGCGCCGCGAGCGCGCACGGCCGATGCTGCGCCGCGTCTTTCAAACATAGTTCCCCCGCGTGTCACGAATGTGCAATCTGCACTGCACAAAAAAACGGCGCGTCCGGGCACTGGACCATCGCCATGAAGGCGGGCCGGCACGCACACGGCGCAACCGGCCCTGGGGGAAGTACCGTCCGCGGCGACCCGCCAGTTCGACGCTGTGAACTGTTCGGTTAGTCCGGTCCGGCCCCTCAACGCTATGCAGCCGTAATCCCGCCGACAACGCCCATGCATATTTCGACTGACACCGATCGAAAAAAAACATCGGCCCCCATGCGCGAGGCGCGGTACGCTACCAAACCGGTTCAGTGAAATGGCGCCGCCCCTCCGGCGCCGACAATAAACAGCGAAGATCGACATGGAAGCAAAGTGGCTGGAAGATTTCCTGAGCCTTGCGGATACCAAGAGCTTTTCCCGGGCCGCGCGTCATCGGCACCTCACGCAGTCGGCATTCAGCAGACGAATTGCCGCGCTCGAAACCTGGATGGATGCGAAGCTGGTCGACCGCAGCATCAACCCGATCACGCTGACGCCGGCCGGCCAGATGTTCCGCGGGCTCGCCGCGGACATCCTGCGCAGCATGTATGCGGCGCGTAATCTCGTGAACGGCTACGACCAGTTCGCGGCAAGCGACCAGGTCGTGCGTTTCGCCGTCGCGCATACGCTCGTCTTCACGCTGTTTCCCGAATGGCTCAAGCAGCTCAACGGCGAGGTCGGCCACGTGACCGCACGCGTGAACGCGGTGAACGTGCCGGAAGGCGTGCAGCAGCTCGTCGAAGGCGAATGCGACCTGCTGCTCGGCTATCACCATCCGCAACTGCCGATCGTGCTCGACCCGAACCACTTCCCGTTCGTCAGCCTCGGCGTCGAGCGGATCCTGCCCGTGTCGACACCCGACGCGCGCGGCAAGCCCGTGTTCCAGCTGCCGGGCACGCCCGACGCCCCGCTGCCGCTGCTCGCGTATTCGTCGGGCGCGTTCCTCGGCAACATCGTCGAGATGCTGCTGCTGAATGCGACCGAGCCGTATGTGCTGCACCGCTGCTTCGAGACGCACATGTCCGAGGCGTTGAAGGGCATGGTCGTGGCCGGGCACGGGATCGGCTGGCTGCCGGAGAGTTGCGTCGCGAAGGAGCTCGCGGACGGCACGCTCGTGTGCGCAGGCACCGGCGACTGGATCACCGAACTGGAAGTCCGCCTGTATCGCTCGGCCCGCAAGCGCGGGCTCGCGGCCGAGCAGCTGTGGGCCTACATCATGAACCGGCCGCGCGCGGCGGCCGAAGGGGCGGCCGGCACCGAGCAGGCAGCCGCGCCGGCCATGCGCACCGCACGGCGAATCTCCGGCGGCAGCCGCTGACGTTTGCATTCGCGCCGTGCAGGTTCACGGCGTGAATGCCGTTTTCTCAATATCAATATTAAATACAGCAATCGGCAATCCCGCCGAAGTCGGTGAAATCCCTGTGCCAACCCTTTATTCGATATCAGACGAAAACGCAAACGTTTGCGAATGACATCGTATTTTTTACTGCCAGCGCATTAAGTCCGAATATTCGACCTCATTTTTATGACGGAAATACCCTGTTACAGAACAAATCAAAAGTTTCTATTTGACTATGACGAACTAAAATAACAAAGACGTCATATTTTCTTTTCACGATGTGCGATCTGTATCCGGATCTCCGTCGATTCGCCATGAACACAGCTGCAAAAATTTCTTTTATCAGTCGTTATTTTTCGGCAGGAAAGTCGATACCTCCGACGTGATTCAATGCGTGCTCGATCATCGCTACCGGCGAGCAATAATCATATTCGGCAATATCGACTTTCTTCAGTGTTAAGTGAATCATGCGAATCCGTCGGAATCCTATTTAAATAAGATATTTCAACCCGTTCCATTCCGGCCACACGAGGTTGTTGGTTCAAAGACCATCGTGTATCAATAGCGTGTCGCAAAAAGAACGCTGGCAAATCTGATCCGGAATGAATGCATGTCATTGATTCCGGGCGGGAGATTGCAATGTCTTCCTCGTTTCGACAGCATGCTCGCCCTTTCCTGAGCGTTTTCATCTATGCGCTCTGCATGAACGCCATGGCCCAGGCCCCCGCGTCCGGTCCGGGTGCCGACCGCTACGTGATTTCGTATATCTGCGGCGACGCCCGGATCGACGGGAGCGCACCGCTTCCCCCCGACGGCCGGCCATACAACCTGGGCGTGTCGTTTGCTTCCGCGAGTACCGGGCAACCGCTGGCCAACGTGCAGGTACGCCTGAGACGGCACGGCCGCGTGCTCGTCGAATTCAACGCATCGGGGTCGCGCTGCCTGTTCAGCGTGCCGGATGCGAGCTACCGGGTCGAAGGGACCTATCAAGGCGCCACCCAGTTCGCGATCGTCGAAACGGGCACGCTCACCACGCAGTTGCGATGGTGAATGCCGTCCGACCCCGCCCCGATCGTGTCATTCACCGCAACGCATCGAATCGAGGAGTATTGAATGACTCGTGCAGAACGACCGGACGGCTCGCCCGCCCGTCAGCCGAAACCCTCCTGGGGTCCGGGAAAGAACGCGGCGCTCAGCGTTGTCGCGTTCGCCGCGATCTTCGGCCTGTTCGCATACGTCGAGCGGGACAGGACCGTCGGCCATGCGAGCGTCGCGCACGACATCTCCGGCGTGATCTCGTCCGCCGTCGGGAAATACCGCCAGGCGATCGTGGCCGCGACGTCCCGCGCAACCGGTGCGTCCGGCACGACGGCCGCCACCGCGCCTGCGCAGACGATTGCACGACCGACCACGTCACCTGCAGCCCCGCTGCCGGAGCCGGCCGCTTCGGCGCCGCACGAAGTGTCGACCGTGCCGCCCGTCACGCTCGCGGTCGATCCGGAAGCGGCACCGCGCGCAACGCCACGCGCCGCCACGAAACACCGGCCGCAGTCGCACGCGGCACCGGCGGCACTCGCGGCCAATTCGCATGCCGCGTCGGCCAACGGACGCGCCGCCGAACGGCGTAGCGCGACGCATCGCGCGCCGCGAACCGAAACGCTGGCGGGCACGAGAAAGCGCCTGGACTACACGCCGAAGCCGCGCTCGTACGGCAGCGACACGGCGCGCATGCAGACGGCAAGCGTCACGCACGCGGAACTGGAAAGCGCGCGTGCACTGGCAAAAGCGCGCTCGTGCGCGCAGATCGACGAGTGGGACTGTGTGGAGCAGAACGCGAGCCGAGCGCTCGCCATCGACCCGAAGAACAGCGAATCGCGCGCGCTGCTTGGGCAAGCGATCCGCAATCGCCTGTGAATCCGTCGAACGCCGCCGGGCCTCGCCGCCCGGCGGTGCGCGGCCGGCGACGCGTGTCGCCGGGCGTGCAACCGATGTGATCGTTTCAGAGTGAGATGTGATGGTTTCAAAATGAGGAGACATCGTGGCTAACAATCGTCAACAACAATGCACCACCGCCGCTCCGTCCAACCGACGGATCCTCCTGCATGCGCCGCTGGTATTGCTGCTCGTCGCGTCCAACCCCTGCTTCTCCGCCGAAGGCGACGCGAAACCGGGCGGCGCGGGAGCCATCGCCGGGTCCGCACCGGATGCGCTTCCTCGCGGCCTGCACGCGACAGTGACATCGATAGAGATCGCACAGGATGCCGGCACGCTGCCTCCTCATGCAACGACGCCGATCGCGCGGGCTTCGGACGCGTCGCTGCAGATCGCGCAGGCGCCGAACCCGACCATGCCGACCACGGTCGTGGTGGACCCGGTCGTATCGCAGCCGGGCGATCCTGGGCCGGGCGCGGCCTCGCCGATGCTGCTTGCCCAGGCGTTCGACACCGCGCCTCCGACGCCGTCGGCATCACGCGCGTCCACGTCAAATGTCCCGCTGCAGCTTGCCCAGGCATCCGGCACCGCGCAGCCGAATGCGCCGGCACCGTCCGCGCCCGCGTCGGGCGCCCCCCCCACTCCGCCGACACAGACCGCGCAGGCATCCGGCACCCCGATGCCGAACTCGCCCGCGCCCGTCACCACGTCCCCCGGTTCGCAACCGCCGTCGTCCCAGACGCCGAGCTCACAGACCCCCGGCGCCCAGCTCCCCGGCGAGGCGATCCAGCGATCCCAAGGGCCCGACGTCGAAGCGCCGAATGCGCAGGCGCCGAATCTCCGTACCGCCGATGTCGAGACGGTGCGTAAAGACGTGTTCGGCCTCGCGGCGAGCGGCGGCGCGGTCAAGGCGCTCGACGAGGCGAAGGCGCGGCCCGATGCATTCTCCGCGGTCGACATCGCGCAGCTGGAAGAACTGTCGATTCGCCAGCAAGTGCGCGGCGGACGCGACAAGTCGCGTTCGATGACGAGTTCGGACCGCTTCGACGGAATCGACAACGCACTGCGCGCGGCGGACGACCTCGACAAGCGGATGCCTGCCACACCCGAGTACACGCCGGTGCGCACCGCACTCGCGGGCGACCGGGTCGTCGCGCTTGCGGCACGCGGCGACATGAAGCCGGCCGTCGCGACGTTCGAGACGATTCCGTCCAACGCGGAAATCTCGATCGATGCGCTGGCGGCGGTCGGCGACGCCTACCTGTACCTGAGCGAGCCGGGCAAGGCGAACGCCGTGTATGCGCGCGCGCTGAAGCAGGCCACCGCGTCGCCGACGGATCGCGCGACCCGCGGCTTCCAGTACGGCTCGCGCACGCGTCCGATCGAACTGCAGGAAGGACTGTTCTGGTCGTACGTCGACCAGGGACGTGCGCCGGAAGCGAAGCAGGTGCTCGACGAGATGGGCAAGTCGCTGCCGCCGGCCAAGGAAGTGACCAGCGTCGGCCCGGGAGAAGGCGACTATCTGCGCTACTACCGGCTGCGCGCTCAATATCTGATCTTCACGGGTCACGTGAACGAAGGGATCGCCGCGCTCGAACAGCTGGAACAACAGGTGCCGTTCAACGCGGAGGTCCGCGCCGCCCACGCCGACGCCGTGTCGGGGCAAGCGCATCCGCGCCAGGCGATCTCGATGTATCGCGCGTCGCTGACCGATCACCCGGACAGCGTCGAGATGCTCGCGGGCCTCGGCCGCGCGTCGCTCACGGCAGACGACTACGCGACCGCGAAGACCGTCGACCAGACCCTCGGCAACACGTTCCCCGACAGCGGCGCCGTGCGCGGCTTCAAGCGCGACTACAACGCATACCGCAGCCCGGTGTTCACGACCGACCTGAGCTTCGAGCACGGCAACAGCGCGCTGGCCGACAACAGCTTCACATCGGACAGCTATGTGTATTCGCCACCGTTCGGCGACAACTGGCGCGTGTTTTCGCACACGTTCTACGGCTTCGCGCAGACCGACGGCGGCCACGTCAGCCGCACGCGCACCGGCGTGGGCGGCGACTACCGGCGCGGCCCGCTCACCGTGCTGGGCGAAGTCACACGCTCGATCGGCGCGGACGGCCGAACCGGCGGTCGCGGGACGATCGCGTACGCGCTCAACGACTACTGGACGGTCAGCGCCGGGCTCGACACCAACGACAACTCGTTGCCGTGGAAGGCATACGCCGCGCACATCTGGGGCCGCTCCGCGAACGCGGAGGTCGTGTATCGCCAGAACGACCGCCGCGAGGTCAGGCTGAGCTACGGCGTCAGCCGCTACAGCGATTCGAACCTGCACCAGGAGATCACGGCGACCGCCACGCAGCGTGTGTACACGTCCGCGAAACAGCTCGTCAATGTCTCGCTGAATCTCGGCACGGACAGCAACACCCGCAAGGACGCACCCTACTTCAGCCCGGGCCGCGACTACGCAGCCGCGGCAACCGTCATGCACCAGCTGACGCTGTGGAAGAAGGGTGACATGAGCCTGCAGCAGCGCGTGTCCGCGTCGGGCGGCGTGTACAACGAGCGCGGCTTCGGCACCAGCCCGCTGTGGAGCGCACGCCTCGAGCATGCATGGACGTTCAAGCACGACATCACGCTGTCCTACGGCGTCGAAGTCAGCAGCCATGCGTACGACGGCCAGCGCGAGCGCTCCGAAACCGGCTTCCTGTCGCTCAACCTGCCGTTCTAGCAAGGAGATCGTGCAATGCAAACCAGACGGACCTTCATGTGCGGATGCTTTGGCACGTTTGCCGCCTGTTCGCTGTTCCCGGGCGTGACCAACGCCAAGATGATCGACCTGCTGCCGCCGTCCGATCCGGCCGACGGCAAGACGTTCCGCGTGATCTGCATGCACGACGTGCGCGACAACCTGATGGCGTCGTTTTCGTCGCGCTCGGCGCTGGTCGACGCGTTCGCGGTCGATACCGGCACGCTGACCGCGATCTTCTCGTGGCTGCAGACCAACAACTACCACACCATCACGGTCAAGCAGATCGAGGCGTCGCGGCACGGCGGCAAGCCGCTGCCGCCGCGCGCGGTGCTGCTCACGTTCGACGACGGTTTCCGCAGCCACTACACGAAGGTGCTGCCGCTGCTCGAGCGCTTCAAGTATCCGGCCGTGATGGGCCTCGTCACCGCGTGGATCGATACGCCACCGGATACGCCGATCCGCATCAGCGACAAGGTGCAGGTGCCGCGCGACTACTTCCTGTCGTGGGACGAGGTGAAGAAGCTCGGGCAGTCGGAATTCGTCGAGCTCGGCTGCCACACCCACAATCTCCATCATGGCGCGGTCGCGAATCCGCAAGGCAACGAATTGCCCGCGACCACGTCGCATCTCTACCTTCAGGATCAGAAGCGCTATGAAACCGACGCCGAATTCCACGCACGTGTGCACGACGACCTGCAGACCTGCGTGCGGCAGATCCGCGAACGTACGGGCATCGTCGCACGCTCGATGGTGTGGCCGTACGGCGCGGAAAACCAGCCCGTGCGCCAGATATCGACGTCGCTCGGCATGGACATCCAGTTCAGCCTCGATGCCGGCCCGAATACGCCGGACGTACCGCTGGACCGGCTGAGACGGATCCTGATGATGTACGACGTGGATATCGGCGGGTTCGAGCGCTCGATGCGCGAGCCGGCATCCAACCGCGGCGACGTCGACGTGCCGGAGCGCACCGTGCAGGTCGATCTCGACCAGGTCTACGATCCCGATCCGGCGCGGCAGGAAGCGAATCTCGGCAAGCTGATCGAGCGCATCTACCGGATGCAGCCGAAATCGGTGTACCTGCAGGCCTATGCGGACCCGAAAGGCACCGGCGTGGCCGAATCGGTGTACTTCCCGAACCGGCACCTGCCGATGCGCGCCGACCTGTTCTCGCGTGCCGCGTGGCAGCTCAATACGCGTGCCAACGTGCAGGTGTACGCGTGGATGCCGGTGCTCGCGTTCCGGCCGCCGGGCGACAAGCAGGGCGGGCTCGAGGCCGTCACCGCATACGGCGGCGCGCCGGCCCGCGAGAACGGTACGCGCGTGTTCCGGCTGAGCCCGTTCGATCCGGGTGCGCGGCTGATGATCCAGCAGATCTACGAGGATCTCAGCAAGCACGCGTCGTTCAGCGGCATCCTGTTCAGCGACGACGCCGTGCTCGACGACTACGAAGATGCGGGCCGGCACGCGCTGCAGACCTATTCGCAATGGGGGCTGCCGGCCGACGTCGGCAAGATCCGCGAGAACCCCGACCTGATGAAGCGCTGGACGCGCCAGAAGTCGCGCTACCTGATCGACCTGACCCGGCAGCTCCAGCAGATCGTGCTGGCGCACCAGAACGTCGGCGACGTGCTGACCGCGCGCAACATCTTCGCGCTGCCGGTGCTCAAGCCCGAGTCGGAAGCGTGGTATGCGCAGAACTACGACGATTTCCTCGCAACCTACGACTACGTCGCGCTGATGGCGATGCCGTACATGGAGCAGGCGAAGGACCCCGAAGGCTGGCTGGACCAGCTCGTGAAGGCCGTGCGCACGAAGCAGCGCGGGCTGCAGCGCACCGTGTTCGAACTGCAGGCGTACGACTGGCACGGGCAAAAGGCGGTGCCGGCCAGCACGCTGCTCGCGCAGATGCGCCGGCTGCGCAGCGAGGGCGCCGTGAACTTCGGCTACTACCCGGACAACTTCCTGAACGGCCAGCCGGAGCTCGATGCGATGCGCGACGTGATGTCGCTGAAGTCGCGCCTCGACCCGACGTCGATCAACGCGCTGATGCAGCTGCAGCAATCGCAGGGGGCGAAGACGCCATGAGCAACCACGGCATCATCCAGCGCCTGCAGGATTTCGTCTTCTACTACCCGTTCTTCATGTCGTATCTGTGGATGATCGGCGGCGTCGTGCACTACTTCCTGCTGGAAGAAGGCCGCGTGCTGTCGAATCGGACGATCGCGTCGAGCGGCATCCCGAAGATCTCGATCGTCGTGCCCTGCTTCAACGAAGCCGCGAACGCGCGCAGCGTGATCAGCCACCTGAACGAGATGCAGTATCCGAACTACGACATCATCGCGGTCAACGACGGCAGCAAGGACCGCACCGGCGAGATTCTCAACGAACTGGCTGTCGAGATCCCGCGGCTGCTCGTGATCCATCACGCGCGCAACGAAGGCAAGGCGGTCGGGCTGACGACCGCCGCGGCCGTGTCGAACGCGGAATACCTGCTCTGCATCGACGGCGACGCGCTGCTCGCGCACGACGCGATCGGCTGGATGCTCGAGCACTTCCTGACCGACCCGGGTGTCGGCGCGGTAACCGGCAACCCGCGGATCCGCACGCGCACGTCGCTGCTCGGCCGCATGCAGGTCGGCGAATTCTCGTCGATCGTCGGGCTGATCAAGCGTACGCAGCAGGTGTACGGCCGCATCTTCACGGTGTCCGGCGTGATCACGATGTTCCGCAAGACCGCGCTTGCCGACGTCGGCTACTGGAGCTCGGACATGCTGACCGAGGACATCGACATCAGCTGGAAGCTGCAGTGCCGCGACTGGCGCGTCGTGTACGAGCCGCATGCGCTGAGCTGGATCCTGATGCCCGAGACGCTGAAGGGGCTCTACCGGCAACGGCTGCGCTGGTCGAAAGGCGGCATCCAGGTGCTCATGAAATATGCGGGCACGCTGATGCGGCCGACGCAGATGATGATGTGGCCGCTGTTCGTCGAATACCTGATCGGCATCGCATGGGCCTATTCGATGTCGTTCATCCTGCTGCTCGCGCTGGTGGACGTCGTCTACCCGTTGCCGCCGAGCTGGCATGTATCGGTCGTGCCGCACTGGCACGGGATGCTGCTGGTCGCCACCTGCATCCTGCAGCTGATCATCGGCAGCATGATCGATCGACAGTATGACGAAAAACTCCTGATGTATTTCCTGGACACCATCTGGTATCCCGTTGCTTTCTGGCTGATCAGCATGATCACTACCGTCGTCGCCCTGCCCGCCGTCGTGCTGCGGGGCCGCGGCAAGCGAGCCGTGTGGGTCAGCCCCGACCGAGGCATTCAACATGAAGAACGCGCCGATTCTTGACCTTTCCCTGCGCACGCCGCGCGAAATGATCGCCGAACGCGGCCGCATCGTCGGCTCCGTGCTGGTCGTCTGGTTCCGCCTCGTGCGGCCGGCACTGGTCGGCGCCGTGTGGGCCTCGATCTGCATCTATACGTACCGCTACCTGCTGCCGTTCAACCAGGCCGAGATGCCGATCGAGCAGATCGTGTTCTACGTCACGAGCATCGCGCTGATCGCCGGCACGATCGTCATGTGGCTGATCGCGGGGCGCGTCATGCATCCGCTCGCCTACCGGTTGCGCGTGTCGAAGATGCTGCGGCGCTCGGCCAGCGTGAAGGTGCGCTCGGTGCCGACCACCGCACTGGCCGGCGCCCGCCGGCGCGGTGCGCGGCGCACGACGCGCATTCTCGTCGCGTCGCACGATGCGAACGGATCGATCTCGGGTATCGAATGGGTCGCGCATGCCGGGCCCCAGCCCCGCGAATAGATCGCCGGAGACGTGCCGTGTCGGGCGCGACGCATGCCGCGCGACGCGCACCGCTCCTGAAATCGTGCTGCCGCGCGCCGCGCGCCAGCCGCCAACCTACCGTAGAGAGGTGAATCATGTGCGGAATCGTCGGAGCAAGCGGCCTGAACAATCAGGTGCCGCAACTGGTCAATGCATTGAGCCGGCTCGAGTATCGCGGCTACGATTCATGCGGCATCGCCGTGCAGGACGACGGCCGCCTGCGCAGCGAACGCACGTTGCGGCGCGTGACGGACCTGCAGGCGCGCGTGCTGACGCTCGGCCTCGAAGCGCAGACCTGCATCGCACATACGCGCTGGGCGACGCACGGCGCGCCGTCGGAAATGAATGCGCATCCGATCATGTCCGGCGACACGATCGCGGTCGTGCACAACGGGATCATCGAGAACCACGACGCGCTGCGCGTGGAGTTGCGCGAGCGCGGCTACACGTTTCGCGGCCAGACCGACACCGAGGTGATCGCGCACCTGATCCACAGCGTCTATCGCGACGACCTGTTCGACGCGGTCGTGCGCGCCGTCAAGCGGCTGCACGGCGCGTACGCGATCGCGGTGCTCAGCGCGCGCGAGCCGCAGCGCCTCGTCGCCGCGCGCGCGGGCTCGCCGCTCGTGATCGGCATCGGCGCCGAGCAGAACTACCTCGCGTCGGACTGCGCGGCGCTTGGCGACCTGACCGACCGCTTCGTCTACCTGGAAGACGGCGATGTCGCGCTGATCACGCCGGAGCGCATCGCCGTGGTCGACTCGGGCGGCCAGGAAGCCCAGCGCCCGCTGTGTCAGGTGAAGGCGCGCGAAGGCGACGCCGCGCTCGGCCCGTACCAGCACTTCATGCAGAAAGAGATCTTCGAGCAGCCGAAAGCAATCGACAGCACGCTCGACGGCATCGACACGATCTCGCCGGCGCTGTTCGACGCGACCGACGGCACCCGTGCCCTCCTGTCGAAAGTCAGGAGCGTGCTGCTGCTCGGCTGCGGCACCAGCTACTACGCGGGCCTGACCGCGAAATACTGGCTGGAAAGCATCGCCGGCATCCCCGCGCAGGTCGAGATCGCCAGCGAATTCCGCTACCGCGACACGGTGGCCGATCCGCGCACGCTCGTCGTCGGCATCTCGCAGTCGGGCGAGACGGCCGACACGATCGGCGCGATCGAGCAGGCACGCGCGATGGGCCAGGAACTGTCGATGGCGATCTGCAACGTCGCGACCAGCACGATCGCGCGCAACGCGCCGCTGCGGTTTCTCACGCGCGCCGGCATCGAGCTCGGCGTCGCGTCGACCAAGGCGTTCACGACGCAACTCGTCGCGCTGTTCGTGCTGACGCTCACGCTCGCCCAGCAGCGCGGCCGGCTCGACGCCGCGCAAGTAGCGATGCATTTGAAGCAGCTGCGCGCGCTGTCCGGCCGCATCAGCCACGCACTCGCGCTGGAAACGCAGATCATGGGCTGGGCCACGAAGTTCGCGCGCACCGAGAACGCGCTGTTCCTCGGGCGCGGCATCCATTTCCCGATCGCGCTGGAAGGCGCGCTGAAGCTCAAGGAAGTGTCGTACATCCACGCGGAAGGCTATGCGGCCGGCGAGCTGAAGCACGGTCCGCTCGCGCTCGTCACGAGCGCGATGCCGGTCGTCACGATCGCGCCGGACGACCGCCTGTTCCAGAAGCTGAAATCCAACATGGCCGAGGTGCGTGCGCGCGGCGGGCGGCTCTACGTGCTGGCCGGCAGCCAGCTCGAAATCGATGCCGACCGCGACACGCACCTGATCCGCGTGCGCGAATCGGGCGACCTGCTGTCGCCGATCGTCAACGTGATCCCGCTGCAACTGCTCGCATATCACGTCGGCTGTGCGCGCGGCGCCGACGTCGACAAGCCGCGCAACCTCGCGAAATCGGTGACGGTCGAATGACGCGGCGAATACGGCCGGCATTGGCGGCCGCGCTCTGCGGCGCGTGCTGCATCGGCGCGGTGCCGCTGTCCGCCCTCGCCGCCGCACCGGCCGTGCATACGGTCACCGTGCCGGCCTCGGCATCGTCGCAGGACAGCGGCGACCCGCGTCGCTTCATGCACGGCATCGGCGTGGCCGACGCCGGCAACGGCAAGCGCTGGGTGTTCTTCAGCAGCTCGGGCATCGTGCCGCGCGGCGCGCTGCGCAGCGGCAACTGGCCGCATGACGTGTACGTCGGCGAATGGCAGCCCGGCAATCCGCGCCTGCTGCATGTCCGCACGTTCATCAGCCGCCCCGAAGCACAGGAACCGGTGTCGATCGCGCAAAACGCGCGCGGCGACATCTTCGTCACGTTCGAGGACGGCTGGAACGCGCCGCAGGAAGTCAGCCAGCGCTACGGCGTCTACCGCCGCGACCTGAAGCCGATCAAGCCCTACCCGAACGAGGTCGAGGCGGGCGGCCATTCGGGGCACGTCGCGACGGTCGGCGAGCGCTACGTCGTGTTCTATTCGGCCGACTGGGTCGACGGCGGCGGCGTCGACAATCTCGGCACCGGCAACGGCGTGTACCTGAAGACCTACGACGCGGCCGGACGCGTGCTGAACCACGTCGCGGTCGCGCCGCACCGCCGCGAATGGTGGCCCGTGATCGCGGGCTCGCCGCGCACCGCGCTGCTCGTCTGGCAGAAATTCATCGAAGGCAGCACCGACGCGACGCTCGAATACGCAACGTTCGATCCCGTCACGGCGAAGCTGGACCTGCTCGGGACGCTGAACGGCAGGATCCGTTACTACGTGTACTCGTCGGCCTATGTGCCGGAGATCGACCGTTTCATCGTCGTCACGACGACGGCAGACGATCGCGGCGTCGCGATGCTGATCGCCCCGGACGGCCGCCGCACCGCGACGCTCGACTGCCTGCCCGCGTCGGTGCGCGAATCCGGCATCGGCGTCTCCGGCTCGCATGCGTACGTCCCGACCCGCGACGGGCGGCTGCTGACGCTGGCGCTCGGGGCCTCGGACATCTCGGTGAGCGGTGTGCAACGTTCGCCGATTCCGTGGGGCTCGACCGGTATCGCCGGGTTCCCGGCGCGCGGCACGGCGATGCATTTCGTGTCGCTGACGCCGGCGGGCACGCGCGAAGCCGATTTCGAAGCGGAGCGCGATACACCGTTGCCGAAAGGCGAAGCGCCTTGTTCGAGTCATTGACGACGGCCTGGCCATCGGCCACGTCGTGAACGCGGGCCGGCCTCGCCCCCTTTCCTCAGCCGAATTCGCCAGCGCCGCGCGTAGCGGATAGACTGTCGCCCGAGTCTTTCCCATCGACCGCGGCGCCTGCCTCCTGCCGCCGCCGGAACGCCCTTTCCTGGAGAACGAATGCTGAAGCGCCCGTGGTTTTCGCTCGTGCTGCTGACGGTGTGCCTGCTCGCACAACGTGCGTCGGCGCAGTCCTCGCTCGAACTCGACACCGACGGCACGGCCCGCGCGCTCACCCGGCAGACGCTGCTCGCGCGCCCCGATGCGGCGGACATCCACGTGCCGCGCGACATCGCGTACGGCCGGCCGATGACGTTCCGCGCGGTGCCGTTCGCCGCGCTGCTCGGCGACACGCCGCTGCCGGCCGACGGCGTGCTCGAAACGCGCGCGGCCGACGGCTTCGCCGCGCAACTGCCGATGGATCTCGTGCGCCGTCATGCACCGGCTCGCGCGGTGCCGTGGCTCGCGATCGAGGATCCGGCCCATCCGTGGCCGAAGCTGCCCGGCAAGCCCGTCAGCGCCGGGCCGTTCTACCTCGTGTGGCTCGGGCCGGACGCCGCATCGGTGCGCGGCGAGCAGTGGCCGTACCAGATCGTGCGTGTCACGATCGAATCGTCGCCGCTCGCGCGCTGGCCGTCGCTCGCCGTCGACGCCGCGTTGCCCGCCGACGCGCCGGCCCGCGCGGGCCAGCGCCTGTTCGTCACGCAGTGCCTCGCATGCCACCGCCTCGACGGCGCGGGCAGCAGCCACGCCGGCCCCGACCTGAACACGCCGATGAATCCAGTCGACTACTTCCAGCCGGCCGCGCTGCGCCGCTATATCCGCAATCCTGCGTCGGTACGCGACTGGCCGGGCCGCAGCATGCCGGCGTTTCCGCCCGACCAGCTGAGCGACCGCGAACTCGACCAGATCGTCGCGTATCTCGCGTATATGGCAACGCGCAAGGCCGGCAAGTAACGCGCCGCCAGGACCATCCAGGGAACGTTGATGACGTCACGCGACACCCGCTTCACCATCGCACCGATCGACGCCGTGCAGACGCACCCGCTCAGGGCGGCGATCCTGCTGAATGGCGACCTGAACGCGTGCGAACTGACCGGCGACCATGCGCCGACGACGCTGCACGTCGGCGTGCGCGACGGCCGGTCGAACATCGTGGCGGTCGCCTCGCTGTGCGAGGAGCCGCGCGACGACGATCCTGCCCGGCCGGCGTGGCGGCTGCGCGGGATGGCCGTCCATCCGACCGTGCGCGGCATGGGCTTCGGGAGAGAATTGGTGCAGGTTTGCGTACGGCACGCGGAAGCACGCGGCGCCGCGCTCGTATGGTGTACGGCACGCGAAGCGGCGTACCGGTTCTATGAAAAGCTCGGGTTCGCGGCCGACGGTGCGTTGGTGACGATGCCGGGTCGCACCGATACGGCGTTCTACGTGATGCGCCGATACATCGATCGACGTTCGCGGTCAGCCTGACGCAACGCGCGCACCAGCACCGCGCCGGACGGAGGCAGGCACGGCCCCCGGGCGAACACCTCCCGCCGGGCCGTGCGCATCGCGCTCAGGCCTCCTGCGCGCTCTGCAGCACCGCACGCAACAGCACGTCGGCGCCCGCCGCCGCCCATTCGGGCGTAATCGCTTCGGCCTCGTTGTGGCTCAGCCCGTCGACGCACGGCACGAAGATCATCCCGGTCGGCGCGACCCGCGCGACATAGCACGCGTCATGGCCCGCGCCGGACACGATATCCATGTGCGACAGCCCGAGCGCCCGGGCCGCGTCGCGTACCGTGTCGATGCAGCGCGGCGCGAACGGGACCGGCGCATACGTGAAGATCTGCTCGATCTGCGCACCGAGGCCGGATTCCTCCGCCACGCGCGCGAGCTCCGCGCGCAGCACCGCGTCCAGTTCGTCGAGCACCGCATCGTCGGGATGCCGGAACTCGACCGTGAAAAAGCAGCCGCCTGGCACCGTGTTGCGCGAATTCGGCCGCGCCTCGATCATCCCGACCGTTGCGCGCGCGTACGGCGCGTAACGACGGCCGAGCACCTCGACGAACGAGATCATCCGCGCGGCGCCGACCAGCGCATCGCGACGGACCTCCATCGGCGTCGTGCCCGCGTGCGCGTCGACGCCGGCCAGCGTCACTTCGTACCAGCGCTGCCCCTGCCCGGCCGTCACGACGCCGATCGTCTTGCCGGCCCGTTCCAGAATCGGGCCCTGCTCGATATGCAGTTCGTACGCCGCGTGCACCGGGTAGCCGCCGACGGGTTCGGCGCCCGCGTAGCCGATCCGCTCCAGTTCCTCGCCGATCGTCCTGCCCGCGCCATCGGTGCGCGACAGCCCGTATTCGAGCGTGTAGACGCCCGAGAACACGCCGGCCGACACCATCGCCGGCGCGAAACGGGAGCCTTCCTCGTTGGTCCAGATCACGACGTCGACCGGATGCTCGGTCTCGATGCCCGCGTCGTTCAGCGCGCGCACGACCTCCAGGCCGCCGAGCACGCCGTAGATGCCGTCGTACCGGCCGCCGGTCGGCTGCGAATCGGCATGCGAGCCCGTCATCACCGGCGCGGCATCGCGGTTGCGGCCCGCGCGGCGCGCGAACACGTTGCCCATCCGGTCCACGCGCACCGTGCCGCCGGCGTCGCGCGCCCACTGCACGAACAGGTCGCGCGATTCGCGATCGAGATCGGTCAGCGCGAGGCGGCAGACGCCGCCCTTCGGCGTCGCGCCGATCTGCGCCATCCGCTCGAGCGATGCCCACAGGCGATCGCCGTCGATGCGCGGTGCGTTCACGGTGCCGTCACGCATCGCCGTTCTCCGGCGCGCGCTGCAATGCGTAGCGGAAATCGCAACGCTTGCCGCCCTGCATGATCGTGCTCGTGCGCGTGAGCGCGACGTCCGGCGCGTAGCCCTGGATGAAATAGCTGTCGCGCGCGCAGCTCAGCAGGTGCCCGATCTCGCCGAGCCCCATCGCGTGATACATCTCCGCATAGCTGCAGCGATGCACGTCGTAGTCGTAGTGCGCATCGTCCGCACGCCGCACCTCGACGTCGAGCGCATCGTCCTTCTCCCACAGCACCTGCAGCGCGATGAACGACTTCACGCTCGTGCCGCCAGGCTCCTGCGCCGCGAACGTGCGGCCCGCGTCGACGGCCGCGCCGCGCACGGCTTCCGCGATCACGGCCTGCGCGCGCTCGGTGCCGAACTCGCGCTTCATGATCTCGTAGATCGGCTTGATGATTTCCGCTTCGATGCGGCGCCGCGCGAGGATCCCGAGGCGCGTGTCCTCGGGTGCGGCGGCGGATGTCGGGTTCGCTTCGGTCATGGGGATCGTCTTGGTTGTCGGGTTGCTTACTTGGCCGCGGTGCGCGCGCCGCCGAGCACGTCGACGACGGTCCATTTGCCGCCGCGCACCTGGTAGATCGTGAAGGCCGGGTCCTTCAGGTTGCCTTCGCCGTCGAACGCGATACGCCCCGTCACGCCCGGCCGGTCAATCGCGCGCACCGCCGCGACGAGCTTCGCCGGCTGCGTCGTGCCGGCCTTCTGCGCGGCCGCGATCAGCGTGGCGGCCGCGTCGTACGCGAACGGCGCATGCAGTTCGATCGGAGCACGGAAGCGCGCCTGGTATTGCGTGTCAAACGCCTTGCCGCCCGGCATCCGGTCGAGCGACAGGCCCGGTTCGAGCGCCGTCACGCCGTCGCCGTCCTTGCCCGCGAGCGACAGGAAGGTCTGGCTCACGAAACCGCCCGCGCCGAGCAGCGGCGCGTTCACGCCAAGCTGGCGCATCCGGCGGGAGATCGGCGCAGCCTGTGCATCGAGGCCGCCGAAGAACACGAGATCCGCGCGCTTGCCCTTGATCGCGGTCAGCACGCCGCTGAAGTCGGTCGTCTTGTCGTTCACGTACTGGCGATCGACGATCGCGCCGCCGTTCGCCTGCACGCCCTTGATGAACTGGTCGGCCAGCCCCGCGCCGAACGACGTGCGATCGTCGATCACCGCGATGCGCTTCGCCTTCAGCGTCTTCACCGCGTACGCGCCGGTGAAATTGCCGCCCGCATCGTCGTGACCCATGATGCGAAACGCCGTCGCGTAACCCTGCTGCGTGTATTGATGGCCGGTGGAGGCCGGCGCGATCTGCGGGATGCCGGCATCGCGGTACACGCGCGACGCTGGCACGCTGCAGCCCGTGTTCCAGTGACCGACGACACCGATCACGTGCTGGTCGACGAGTTGCTGCGCGACCGCGACAGCCGTACGCGGATCGGACTGGTCGTCGGCCGCGACGAGCTTGTAGGCGACCGGCTTGCCGCCGATGGTCGGATGCTTCGCGTTCGCGTCGTCGATCGCGAGTTGCGCGCCGTTCTGCAGATCCTTGCCGATCCGCGCGGACGGGCCGGTGAGCGGCGCGGCGAGACCGATCAGGATCGTCTGCGGCGCGGATTGCGCGAACGCGGGAACGGAGGCGACCAGGGCGGCGGCCGAGAATGCGATGCTGGCGTGGAGGAAGGCGATTTTCATGTGCGAGAGATCGGTGAATCGGATTCAAACATGAAAAATATTAAATATTCAGCACCCAAACCCCAAATACCCAATTGTTGGATGCTTATGCCGTTCTCGACACATTAACGCACAACCCTGTAAACAAAGCATATTTTGATGTTGTCGCTTACCCTGACTTTTCTATAAAATTCGATACATGAAAAATATCGAACAATTGCCGCACGATCCGCCGCTGCGCGCGGTGCGTGCATTCGAAGCGTTCGCGCGTCTCGGGTCGGTCACCGCGGCGGCGGGCGAACTCGACATCACGCCGTCGGCGGTCAGCCATCAGCTGCAACTGCTCGAAGCGTTCATCCAGACGCCGCTGACGGTACGCGAGGGCCGGCTGCTCGCGCTCACCGACGAAGGGCGCGACTACTACCGCTCGATCAGCGCGGCGTTCTCGGTGCTGCGCAGCGCGACGCGCTTCGTGCGCGATCGCTCGTCGCTGCGGCAGATCACCGTCAGCCTGATCCCGTTGCTCGGCATCGGCTGGTTCATTCCGCGGCTCCACGCGTTCCTCGCCGACAACACGGACGTCGACGTCACGGTGCTGTACGCGCATCACCGCAACTATCGGAGCGATGCGTCGGACCTGTCGATCCGCTTCGGCACCGGCGACTGGCCGGGCTACCGCTGCGAGCGGCTGCTGCCGGGCGCGATGGTGCCGATGTGCAGTCCGTCGTTCCTGAAGCGCCACGGGCCGTTCCGCACGCCGGCCGACCTCGCGCGGGCGCCGCTCGTGCACGACGAGGACCGCAGCACATGGGTCAACTGGCTGCAGGGCGCGGGCGTGCGGCACGTGTCGCACGCGGTGGGGCCGATGTTCGAGGATGGCCAGCTCACGCTGAGCGCCGCGCGCGCGGATCTCGGCGCGGCGCTGCTGCGCGCGCCGCTGGTCGAGCGCGAGCTGGCGAACGGCGAACTGGTGAAGCTGTTCGATCATGCGCTCGACGACGGGCGCGATTACTACCTGTGCACGCGCGAGGACGCGGACATGCCCGACGGCGCGCGGCGGCTCGCGGCGTGGTTGCGGAAGATGGCGGGGATTTGAACGCGGTGCGCGGCGCCGATTAGCTTGCTACCGCCTTGCGGGCAGATGATCAGGTATATATGATATGCATATCATATATCGGAGGCTATCATGAGCCGAATTCTGGTCGATCTGTCGGACGGCCAACTCGACGAGTTGGCCGTCATCGTTGAGACTCAACACCGTCCTCGCGCCGCAATCATCCGCGACGCGATCGATGCCTATATTGCCCTGCACAAGCACCGGCTCGCCGACGACGTCTTCGGTCTCTGGAAAGATCGCAACGTCGACGGGCTCACCTATCAGGAAGAACTGCGCTCGGAATGGTAAAAGCTCTCTTCGACACCAACATCCTGATCGACTATCTGGGCGGCGTGGAATCCGCTCGTGCGGAACTGGGCCGCTACGACTATCGGGCGATCAGTACGATCTCGTGGATGGAGGTCCTGGTTGGCACGTCCGCACAGGACGAGGCACCCATCCGCGCGTGGCTCTCGTCGTTCGATGTCATCGCACTCGACAGCTCGGTTGCGAATCGCGCCGTGACAATCCGCAAGGAACGGCGCATACGCCTACCCGATGCAATCGTCTGGGCATCGGCACAAGTGAACGGTCTGCTGCTCGTGTCGCGCAACACGAAGGACTTCCCTGCCACCGAACCCGGCGTTCGCGTGCCCTACAAGCTCTGAGTCAGCTCTAAGTCCGAGCCGTTGTATGCGGCGGAACTCGGCCCTCCCGCAGCACCTGATACGAACGCGCGAGACGACCATCCTGCGCACGCAATGTGCCAGCTATTCGCGCCGGCACATCACGCCAAACTGCCCCGCTCTCACCCGCATTCATCGGCTACCCAATCAACGCCTCCCAAGCCCCACCCAATCAAGGGCCGGAAGCAGATAGAAAATCCTGATGCCCCGGATTGAAACAAGCAATTTCCCAAATTCAGGGTGAACCCGGATACTGACAACACTCCACTCACCACTGAAGACAAGGAATTCTCCAGATGCCGATCATCAACACCCAAATCAAGCCGTTCAAGGCAACCGCTTACCACAACGGCGAATTCGTGCCCGTCTCGGAAGAGAACTTCAAGGGCAAGTGGTCCGTCGTCGTGTTCTACCCGGCCGACTTCACGTTCGTCTGCCCGACCGAGCTGGGCGACCTCGCCGACCGTTACGCGGAATTCCAGAAGCTGGGTGTCGAAATCTACGGCGTGTCGACCGACACGCACTTCACGCACAAGGCATGGCACGACACGTCGGACACGATCGCCAAGATCAAGTACCCGCTGGTCGGCGACCCGACGCTCACGCTGTCGCGCAACTTCGACGTGCTGATCGAGGAAGAAGGGATGGCCCTGCGCGGCACGTTCGTGATCAACCCGGAAGGCGAGATCAAGCTGTGCGAAATCCACGACAACGGCATCGGCCGCGACGCTGGCGAACTGCTGCGCAAGGTGCAGGCTGCGCAATACATTGCGGCACACCCGGGTGAAGTGTGCCCGGCCAAGTGGACGCCGGGTGCGGAAACGCTGACCCCGTCGCTCGACCTGATCGGCAAGATCTGACGATCGCGCCGCGCGCCGCGCACGAGGCGCGCGGCGGCGGGCCGCTGCAGCGCGGCCCGCACCCTCCTGCGGCACGACGTGCCCGACCAGCATAATCAATACGGAATCCGAAACGCCATGCTCGACGCCAATCTCAAGAACCAACTCAAAGCGTACCTCGAAAAAATCACGCGCCCGATCGAACTCGTCGCCTCGCTCGACGACAGCGCGAAATCGCAGGAACTGCTGGCGCTGCTGAACGAGATTGCGTCGCTGACGGATCGCGTGACCGTGACCGAACGCCGCGACGACGCCGAGCGCAAGCCGTCGTTCTCGATCGGCGAGCCCGGCAAGCCGGCCGGCATCCGCTTCGCCGGCATCCCGATGGGCCATGAATTCACGTCGCTCGTGCTCGCATTGCTGCAGACGGGCGGCCACCCGATCAAGCTCGACGACGACGTGATCAAACAGATCCGCGCGCTCGACGGCGACTACGCGTTCGAGACGTTCTTCTCGCTGTCGTGCCAGAACTGCCCGGAAGTCGTGCAGGCGCTGAACGTGATGTCGCTGATCAACCCGCGCATCCGCCACGTCGCGATCGACGGCGCGCTGTTCCAGGATGAAGTCGAGTCGCGCCAGATCATGGCCGTGCCGACGATGTTCCTGAACGGCGCCTCGTTCGGCCAGGGCCGCAGCAGCGTGAAGGAAATCCTCGCGAAGCTCGACACGGGCGCCGGCGAACGCGCGGCGAAGTCGCTCGAGAACAAGCCCGTGTTCGACACGCTGATTGTCGGCGGCGGCCCGGCAGGCGCGGCAGCCGCCATCTACTCGGCCCGCAAGGGCATCGCGACGGGCGTCGTCGCCGAGCGTTTCGGCGGCCAGGTGCTCGACACGATGGCAATCGAGAACTTCGTCTCGGTGCAGGAAACCGAAGGGCCGAAGTTCGCGACGGCACTCGAGCAGCACGTTAAGCAGTACGACGTCGACATCATGGACGTGCAGCGCGCCGATGCGCTGATTCCGGGCGACGTGCACCAGATCCGCCTCGCAAACGGCGCGGTGCTGAAGGCGAAGACGATCGTGCTCGCGACCGGCGCGCGCTGGCGCGAAATCAACGTGCCGGGCGAGCGCGAATACCGCAACCGCGGGGTCGCGTACTGCCCGCACTGCGACGGCCCGCTGTTCAAGGGCAAGCGGGTGGCGGTGGTCGGCGGCGGCAACTCGGGCGTCGAGGCCGCGATCGACCTCGCCGGCATCGTGAAGGCCGTCACGCTGATCGAATACGGCGCGCAACTGCGCGCGGACGAAGTGCTGCAGCGCAAGCTGCGCAGCCTGCCGAACGTGACGATCGTCACGCAGGCGCAGACGACCGAGCTGACCGGCGACGGCAGCAAGCTGAACGGGCTCGTCTACAAGGATCTGCGCTCGGGCGACACGCAGCGCATCGACCTCGAGGGCGTGTTCGTGCAGATCGGGCTCGTGCCGAACACCGAATGGTTGAAAGGCACGATCGAACTGTCGAAGCACGGCGAGATCGTCGTCGATGCGCGCGGCGCGACGTCGGTGCCGGGCGTGTTTGCCGCCGGCGACGTGACGACGGTGCCGTTCAAGCAGATCGTGATCGCCGTGGGTGAAGGCGCGAAGGCATCGCTCGGCGCGTTCGACCACCTGATCCGTCAGGACGTGGCGCCGGTCGCCGCGGCGCAACCGCAGGCCGAAGAAGCGGTTGTCGCGTAACGGACGTCAGCCCGCCGACATCAAAGTTTGTCTCTCTTGGCCCCGCATGCTTTGGTCGGCATGCGGGGCCCTTTTTATGCCGAAGGCGTGCGCGGTTACTTGGTCGCGCTCGGGCCGCCGTCCGCCGGCGCAGGCGCCGTCGACTTGAAACTGCTCGACTGCCTGACCAGTTGCTCGGTCATCGCGGCCGCCACCGGATTCGCGCCGGACGACGAACCGCCCTGCCGATACGAACCCGTGCTCGTCGGCATCGACGACACCGATGACATCGACGGGGGCGGCAACGACGGATCGAGCTTCGCCGATTCCCTGACGAGCGCGGCCGTCTCCGGCGTTTCGGATTTCGTCGCAGTAGGCGGCGCGGCGGCTGCGTGGCGTTCGAGGCCGTCGCGCTTGCGCGGCGCCCGTTGCGTGACCTGCGCGGGCGCAGTCGATTGAGCGGATTTGGCAGCCGGTGCCGGTGCCGGAGCGGGCGCTGGTGGGGTCGAATCCTGCGCCTCCACCGTCACGACGTTGACCTTCGGCGGCGGCGCGGCCGGCTTCGTCACCGGTTGCGGCTTGTCGCTGACGACCGGAACCGGTGCAGGCGCGGCGTCGACGCGCGCGGTTGCGGCCGGCGCGGGCGTGGGTGCGGTTGGTGCGGGAGGCGGCGCGGCAGCCGCCTGCTTCGGCGCCGTCGCGGCGGCCGGTGCGGGCGGCGCGATTGCGCCCTGCACCGCGTGATCGTTGCTCGCGGGCGCCGCGGCAACCGGTGCGGCCGAATCGCCGATACCGGCGTCTTCGATCGCACGGTGGTCCGCGCGCAGAAGCATCACGTAGGCAGTGCCGGCCGCGGCTACCAGGAGCCCGCCGGCAATCATCATGGTTTTACGGGTACTCGTCATGCTTGCTCACCGACCTATCGATGTGAACAAGCCATCATACGCGGCCAATGCGCGTTGATCTCGTACGAATACATTTGGTTGCATTGCTGACGGCAACACGTCGGCGGGCATTCGTCGGACGGTTCGCCACCCCGGTTCCGGCACGATCAACGCACAATCGTCACTCCGGAAACGGCAAATCAGTTTGTCCGTCCGCACGCATGCCGAACGTGTTCAGCGTCATCGCGACGAGCGCGTAATAGCCGAGCAGCGCAACGAGGTTCACGACGGTCTCGTGGCCGAAGCGTGCCTGCGCACGCGCGAACGTCGCATCGCTCACGCGGCGCGTGTCGTACAACTCGCTCGCGAACGCATGGATCAGCGCATCGTCGTCCGATTCGAATGCGGGCGCGACGCCGAGCCGGATCGCGTCGGCCGTCGCGGCCGGCACGCCTGCGTCGAGCGCGATCGGATGATGGATGTGCCACTCGGCCTGTGAGCGCCAGCGCGCGGCCGTCACGAGAATCGCGAGCTCCGACAGCCGCAGCGGCAGGCCCGTGCGATAGCGGCAGAACGCGCCGAGCTTCTGCGCGTGCTGGGCCAGCTCGGGGCTCGCGATCCAGCCGAGAAACGGCCCGTTCAGGTTGCCGCGCGGGCCGCTGAGGATGTCGGCCAGCACGGCCTTCTGTTCATCGGTGGCCGATGCGGGATCGAACGGTGGCAGTCTGTTTGTCATGGTGAGCATGCAGTGAGGTCGGGGGTTCACGCGCCGGCCGACGCGAGCGCCGCGCCGATCGCGCCGGACAGCCGCTCGACGATCGTGTCGATCTGCTGCGCGGTGGTGATGAACGGCGGCGCAATGAGGATGTGATCGCCGTGGACGCCGTCGATCGTGCCGCCCATCGGATACACCATCAGCCCGCGCTGCATCGCTTCGCGCTTGACCGCTGCATGCAGCTTCAGCGCGGGATCGAACGTCGCCTTGGTCTCGCGATCGCGCACGAGCTCGACGCCGACGAACAGCCCGCGGCCGCGCACATCGCCGACATGCGGATGCGCGCCGTAGTGCTCGCGCAACGATGCACGCAGCTGCTCGCCGCGCGCCTTCACGTTGTCGAGCAGCTTCTCTTCGGCGATCACGCGCTGTACTTCCAGCGCGGCCGCACACGCAGTCGCATGGCCAAGATACGTATGCCCATGCTGGAAGAAACCCGAGCCGTCGACGATCGTCCGGTAGATGCGGTCGCTGACGAGCGTCGCGCCGATCGGCTGGTAGCCTGCGCCGAGGCCTTTCGCGATCGTCAGCAGGTCGGGCGCGACGTCGTCTTCTTCGCACGCGTACAGATAACCCGTACGCCCCATCCCCGACATGATCTCGTCGAGGATCAGCAGCACGCCGTACTTGTCGCACACCGCGCGAATCTTCTTCAGGTACGTGCGCACCGGCGGCACCGCGCCGGCCGTTGCGCCCACAACCGTCTCCGCGACGAACGCCGCGACGCTTTCCGCGCCGAGTTCGACGATCTTCCGTTCGAGCTCGTCAGCCAGACGCTGCGCATACGCTTCGTCGGTTTCACCCGCTTGCTGGTCGCGATACGCATAGCACGGGCTCACGTGGTGCGCTTCGATCAGCAGCGGCAGGAACGGCTCGCGCCGCCAGGCATTGCCGCCGATCGCAAGTGCGCCGAGCGTGTTGCCGTGATAGCTCTGCCGCCGCGCGATGAAATGCCGGCGCTGCGGCTCGCCCTTCTCGACGAAATACTGGCGCGCGAGCTTCAGCGCGGCCTCGATCGCCTCGGAGCCGCCCGACACGAAGTACACGTGCTCGAGGCCGGCCGGCGCGGCGTCGACGAGCCGGTCGGCCAGTTCCTCGGCCACGTCGGTCGTGAAGAACGACGTATGTGCATACGCCAGTTGCTGCGCCTGCCGCTTGATCGCATCGATCACGCGCTGGTTGCTGTGGCCGAGACACGACACGGCCGCACCGCCGCACGCGTCGATATAGCGTTTGCCGGTCGAATCGACGATCTCGATGCCGTCGCCTGCGACGGCGACGGGCAAGGTGGCGCGCGGGGCGCGATGGAAAACGGTCGTCATGCGTTGCCTCATGGATCAGGACGCGTCGTGCGCGCGTCCGGTCGGCACGATGCGCGTCGCGAAACGCTGCGTGCCGTGTTGATGGACGGTGAAATCGATCGCGGTGTCATGAATCTCGAACACCGCGGTCGCGAGCGTGTTCTCGTCGTCGGGATCGGCCGGATCGTCGCGATAGATCGGCAGCCCTTCGGGCGCGCGATCGCCGAGCACGCGCAGCAGCGCGGCTGCGTCGACCGTGTCGATGCCGGGCGTCAGCGCGTCGACGCGGCGCTGGCGGTCGGCCGACGATTGCGTGACGATCTGCGCTTCCGCCTCGCAACCGGGATGTACGAGATGATTCGCGTGCCCGCTGAGGTGCGCGACGTCGACGACCGAACAGCGCGCGACGCTCGCCTCGATGCTCAGCAAGCGCTCATCGCCGGTCGCGCCGAGCGTGTGATGAAAACCGCTCGCTCGCGCATGCACGCGCAGCACGTCGGCGGCCGCGTCGAGCGACGTCGCGTCGAGCACCGCACGCGCGAGGATCATGCGCGGCACGCCCGGCGCCGGCGTACGGATCCGCAGGTTGTTGATCGCCTGCGCGATGCCCGCGCGGTTCGCGGCGAACGTATGGCCCGGCAGCGAACCGGGGTAATAGAAACTGATGAAGCCGGGCTTGCCCGCCGGCTGCACGTCGACGAGCAGGCAACGCTCGCGCAGGAACGGATCGCCGTCCTCGTTGTGCGCGATCCAGCGCGTGCCGTTCGCATCGCGCGCGGCAAGCGTCGTGCAGCCGTCCGGCGCGTTGTGGATCAACTCGCCGCGGCAGTTCCACAAAAAGATGTCCTCGGCCGGCCAGCCGACGCCCGCCGCGATTCCATCTAGTTCCGCGACGAGATCGGGGTACGTGGCCAGCGCGGCCTGCCGCAGCGCGGCGACGAACGGATGGCCGCGCCAGCGGCGCACGGCCTGCCATGCGCTGCTCTGCTGCATGTACGCGTCGAATACGGGGCGGGCAAGCTCGCCGAGGCGCACGCCGATGTCGAACGGCGCACCGGCGATGACGGGAGAAAGGGAAAGCGGCATGTCGGCGGGTTCGGTTCCGTTCAGGAGACGTGTTTCAGGAATTCCTTCAGGCGCGGCGTCGGCGGCCGGTCGATCAGGTCGACCGGATGGCCGTCCTCGGCAATGCCGCCCTGATCCATGAACAGCAGCCGCGTACCGACCCGTTTCGCGAAGCCGATCTCGTGCGTGACGACGATCATCGTCATGCCTTCGGTCGCGAGATCCTGCATCACTTTCAGCACTTCGTGACGCAACTCCGGATCGAGTGCCGACGTCGGCTCGTCGAACAGCATCAGCCGCGGCCGGATCGCGAGCGCTCGCGCGATCGCGACGCGCTGCTGCTGGCCGCCCGACAGCTCCGACGGATAATGATTCGCGCGCGATTCGAGGCCGACCTTGTCGAGCAGCGCCATCGCCTGGTCGCGTGCTTCGGCGCGCGACGCACCGCGCACCTGCATCGGCCCGAACATCACGTTCTCGAGCGCGGTCATTTGCGGAAACAGGTTGAACTGCTGGAACACCATGCCGGCCTCGAGCCGGATGTTGCGGATCGTCGTCGCGTTGCCGCGCACGCTCTGGCCGTCGACGAGCAGTTCTCCGCCCGTGATTTTCTCGAGCGCGTTGATACAGCGCAACATCGTCGACTTGCCCGAGCCCGACGGACCGATCACGACGACCACCTCGCCCGCGTCGATCTTCAGGTCGATATGCTTCAGCACCGGTACGTGGCCGAAGCTCTTCGACACGTTCTGGAATTCGATCATGCTCATAAGATTCTCATCCGCTTTTCGACGAGCCGAAGCGTCAGCGTCATCACGCCGGTCAATATCAGGTAAATGACGGCCACCGCACTCCAGATCTCGACCGCCTGGAAATTGCCCGCGATGATTTCCTGCCCCTTGCGCGTCAGTTCGCCGACGCCGATCACGATGAACAGCGACGTGTCCTTCAGGCTCACGATGCACTGGTTGCCGAGCGGCGGAATCAGCCGCCGGAACGCCAGCGGCCCGACGATCTTCAGCAGCACGCGCGGCATCGACAGCCCCATCGCGAGCCCCGCTTCCGTCAGCCCTTTCGGGATCGACAGCAGCGCGCCGCGCACGACTTCCGCCAGATACGCGCCCGAATTCACCGTGATCGCGATGATCGCGGCCGTCAGGCCGTCGATGCGGATATGCGCGAGCAGCGGCAGCGCGAAATACAGGAACATCACCTGCACGACGATCGGCGTGCCGCGGATCAGTTCAATATAAACCTGTGCGAGCACGTTCATCGCCTTCGGTCCGTACGCGCGGAACATCCCCGCGACCATCCCGACGATGAACCCGCCCACCAGCCCGAAAAATGCGATGAACACCGTCAACCGGACCCCGTCCATCAGGTCCGGCAACGCCGCCCATATCGCCGACCAATCGAAATTCACTTGTTGCTCCCCGTTCGATTCAAGACCGGCGCGGCCACCCGGCCGCGCCATGGCGCGCGGTCACGCTCACATCTTCGGCGGCTCGGCGCCGAACCACTTCTTGTAGATCTGCGCGTAGCGGCCGTCGGCCTTGATCTTCACGAGCGACGCATTGACCTTCGGCACGAGCGCGCTGCCCTTCGGGAAGCCGATCCCGTACTTGTCGCCGCTGACCGGCTGGCCCGCGACCTGCACCTTGCCCTTGCCTTCGTTGTTCACGAAGAACAGCACGTTCGGCGTGTCGTGCATCGCCGCGTCGACGCGGCCGGCTTCGAGCGCGAGGTAGGCCTGGTCGATGTTCGGGAACTGGCGGATCTCCTTCGGCTTCAGGTGCGCCTTGATCCAGTCGATCGTCGCGGTGCCCGTCTTCGCGGCGATCACCTTGCCGTTCAGGTCGTCGATCGACTTGATCGACGTGTTGCCCGCCTGCACCATCGCCGCGAGGCCGCTGTCGTAATACGGCGCGGAGAAGTCGATCGCCTTCTTGCGCTCCTCCTTGATCGTCATCCCCGACAGCGCGACGTCGATGTTCTGCGTCTGCAGCGCCGGGATCAGGCCCGCGAAATCCATCGGCTGGATCGTGTATTTCCAGCCCTGGTCCTTCGCGATCTCGGCCCACAGGTCGAGATCGAAGCCGACGTACTTGTCGCCCTGCTTGAACTCGAACGGCATGAACGACGTATCGGTGCCGACGACGAGCGTCTTGGTATCCGCGTGTGCGAGGCTGGCGCCGAGCGCGGCGACGACCGCGACGACTTTCAGGAAGGAACGGCGACTCATGGTTTCTCTCCGCATGATTGAGCGATGTAACCGGCCAACGGGCCGGCGGAACGACGACATCAAGCCGCACCGCAACATGCGATGTTGAATTAGACATTAGTGCAACAAGTGTTGTCAATGGCGATACTACGACAACAAAAAAGTCCGCAACGGGTAAATTCATCGAGACAAACCCGAGCCGCGCGGGGCCGGATTGATCGGAGGAAACGGAGGAAACGGGGGAACCGGGGAAAGGGTCCGGCGAGGCAGGCAGACCGGCGCACGGCTTGCGGGTACGCGGAAGGCGGGAGCGTTCAGAAAGGATCGTGGCGGCCGGCGCGGGTTGCGGACAACGGCGGGCGCCAACCGCCAACGGAAGGCGGCGCGCGATGCACCGCCCGCGCTTTCGTTCGCGCGGACGGTCAGCGGTTCAACCACGCGCGTGCCGCCAACCGTCAGCGCGATTCAACGAATGTTGCGGAATGTGTTTACCGGCGACGCGCCGATCACGCCGCCACCCCGCTCGCCTGATGCGACACGAGCCGCGCATACGCGCCCTGTCGCGCCATCAGGTTCACGTGGCTTCCCGCCTCGATCACGCTGCCCCGTTCGATCACGAGGATCAGGTCGGCATTGCGCACGGTCGACAGCCGGTGCGCGATGATGATCGACGTGCGCTGCGTCATCAGGTCTTCCAGCGCCGCGCGGATCTGCTGCTCGCTGATCGTATCCAGATGGGACGTCGCCTCGTCGAGGATCAGCACCGGCGCGTCCTTCAGGAAGGCGCGCGCGATCGCGACCCGCTGGCGCTGGCCGCCCGACAGCTGCACGCCGCGTTCGCCGACGCGCGTCGCGAGCCCGTCCGGCAGCCGCGCGACGAAGTCGCCGAGCGCCGCATGGTCGATCGCGCGCTGCACGTCTGCGTCTGACGCGTCGTTCGCGGCAAGCCGGATGTTCGCTTCGAGCGTGTCGTTGAACAGGTAGGTATCCTGCGCAACCAGCGCGATGTGCTGTCGCAGGTCGTCGAGCCGCAGGTCGCGCAGATCGACGCCGCCGAGCGTCACGCGGCCCTGCTGCGGATCCCAGAAGCGCAGCAGCAGGCTCGCGACCGTCGACTTGCCGGCGCCCGACGCGCCGACCAGCGCGACCGTGCTGCCCGGCGGCACGTCGAAGCTCACGCGGTCGATCGCGGGCACGCTGCGGCCCGGATACGTGAACGACGCGGCTTCGAAACGCACGGCCGGATTGCCGGGCATCGCATGCGTGCCGTCCGTCACTGGCACGGGCTCCTTCTCCAGTGCACGCAAGCGACGCGTCGACGCGATCGTGTCCGCAAGCTGGCGCGCGACCTGGCCGATTTCGGCCACCGGCATGAACGCGGCCACGGCAACCAGCACCAGCAGCGGCAACGACTCATGCGGGAACCAGCCGCGTGCGCACAACAGCGCGCCGAGCGCCGCAACGGCCAGCCCGCCGAGCCCGCTCGCGACTTCCAGCGCGGCGCTCTGCGCCGACAGGTCGTCGAGCAGTTTCGCGCGCTGCCGGCGGTACGCGTCGACCTCGGCCACGAACGCCGCGCGACGGCGCACGATCGCCTGGAACGCGGTCAGTTCCGCGAGCCCCTGGATCGTTTCGGTCAGGTGCGCGCCGAGCTGGCCGAGCGCTTCGCGCGCGCCGGTGCCGAGCCGGTCGACGTCGCGCCGCGCGAGCACGGGCGCCAGTCCGGCCCACAGCAGGAACGGCAGCAGCACGAGCGCGAGCGGCCACGCGATCGAAGCAAGCAACACCAGCACGCCGGCCGGCACCAATACCGCGACGAACGCGGGCGCCAGCGTGTGCGCGTAGAAATATTCGACGGTCTCGACGTCCTGCGTCGCGAGCGATACGAGATCGCCGGAACGGCGGCGCAGCAGCCCGGCCGGCGCGAGGCGTTCGAGCGTCGCGAACAGCGCGATGCGCATTTCCGCGAGCAGCCGGTACGCCATGTCGTGCGCGAGCCACGATTCGAGCCAGTGCAGCACGGCCGCCACCGGCGCGATCACGAGCAGCGCGACGACGAGCGCGGTGCTCACGCGGCCGGAGGACACCGCGCCGACCACCAGCGCGCCGATCACGCCGACGCCGATGAACGCGAGCACGCGGCCGATCCCGAACAGCACGGTCAGCACGACCTTGCCCTTCCACGGCTGCACGAAGCGCAGCAGCGTCTGCCATGTCTCCGGCCAGCCGATGGTCGCTGCATCGTCGTTCAGCGGCCGCACCTGCGGGCCCGACGACGCACGCGCGGTCGCGCCGGCCGTCGCCGCCGTGCCGACGGATTCGGCGACGGCCTCCAGCTGCGGCCCCATCAGCCGGCGATACGGGCCGTCGCGCGCGATCAGCGCCGCGTGCGTGCCTTCGTCGACCACCCGCCCCTGGTCGAGCACGAGAATGCGATCGGCCCCGATCACGCTGGACAGCCGGTGTGCGAGCACGAGCGTCGTCCGCCCGCGCGTGAGCCGGTCGAGCGCCTGCTGGATCAGCGCTTCGTTCTCCGCGTCGACCGACGACAGCGCCTCGTCGAGCAGCAGGATCGGCGCATCGCGCAGCAGCGCGCGGGCAATCGCGATGCGCTGGCGCTGGCCGCCCGACAGCGTGAGGCCGCGTTCGCCGATGCGCGTCGCATAGCCGTCCGGCAGCGCCGAGATGAAATCGTGCGCGTTGGCGGCGCGCGCGGCCGCGATCATCTCGGCGTCGCTCGCATCGGGGCGGCCGAGCCGCAGGTTGTCGGCCACGCTGCCGTCGAACAGCGTCGCATCCTGCGCGACCACCGCGATCATGCCGCGTACCTGGTCGGCGTCGAGCGCGCGCACGTCGTGGCCGCCGATGCGTACCGCACCGCCCTGCGCATCGTGCTGGCGCAGCAACAGGCGCACGATCGTCGACTTGCCCGCGCCGCTCGGCCCGACGATGGCGACCGTTTCGCCTTCGCGAACCGTAAAGCTCAACGCGGCGTGCGCATCCGCGCGGCGCCCCGGATACGCGAAACTGACGTCGTCGAACGCAATCTCCGGCCGCAGGCCCGCTACGCGCGGCGCGTCGGCGGAAGGCGCGTGGCTGCCCGCGTCGAGCAGCGCATGGATCGCATTCGCCGCCGACTGGCCGATCATCCCCTGGTGCAACACCGCCCGCAGGTCGCGCAGCGGCCGGAAGATTTCGCTGCCGGCCATCAGCACGATCAGCAATGCCTCGAGGCTCATGTCGCCGTGCCGCACGCGCCACGCACCCACCACGATTGCCGCGGCCGCGCCGAGGCCCGTGCCGAGATCGGTGAAGAACCGCGTCAGCAGGCCGAGCGCGAGCACCCAGAACGTGCTGTCCGACAGCGCGCGCGCCTTCGCGGCGAGCTTCGCGCCGAACGCGGTGCCCTGCCCGAACGCCTTCAGCGTCGGCAGGCCCTGCACCGCGTCGAGAAACTCCTCGCCGAACGCCTTGAACGCGGCCGAACGTGCGAGCGCCGCACGCTTGTCGGCGCGATGCACGAGCTGCGGCAGCGCGAGCGTGACGAGCGCCGCGACCAGCAGGATCGCGGCCGTCGGCACGTCCCACCATGCAAGCACCGCGAAGATCATCACCGGCGCGCACGCGGCGATCACGAGCTGCGGCAGGTAGACGCCGAAGAAGGTCTGCAACTGCTCGACGCCGTCGACGACGGCCAGCATCACGCCGCCCGTGCGCTCGCCGCTGAACCACGCGGGGCCGAGCGCCGCGATCCGGTCGAACAGCCGCGCGCGCAGCGTGGCCTGCACGCGTCCGGCCGTGTGTTGCGCGAGCACCGTGCGGCGATGGTCGAGCCATGCGCGCAGCAGCACGCAAGCGGCCGTTGCAGCGACGGCTTCGCCGATGCTGCGTGCGGGCGCACCGGCAAAAACCAGCGCCAGCACGCGGCCGAGAAAGACGAAACGCAGGATGCCGACACCCATCGCGAGCAGCCCGAGCGCGACGGCTGCCGCCACGCGCCAGCGCAGTCCCGCCATCATTGCCCATAGTCGTCGGTCGAAATACATGAAGCCCTCCGGTCGGTGATTCGTTGCTTTTTTCTTGACCGGATCGAGGCTACCCGCGCCGCCCGCGCGCGGCAAAAGATGATTTTTCAACGGGTGTTGAGTCAACTACAATACCCGCCATGTCGCACCTTCCTCCCCTTAGCGCGCTGCGTGCTTTCGAGGCGGCCGTCCGCCTCGGCGGGTTCGCGCGCGCGGCGGTCGAGCTGAACGTGTCGACCAGCGCGGTCAGTCACCAGATCCGCTCGCTCGAGGAATCGCTGGGCGCAAGGCTGCTCGAACGCAGCACGGGGCTCGGCGGCATCAGCCTCACACCGGCCGGTACACGCCTGCTGCCGGCCGTCAGCGACGCGCTGTCGCGCCTGACCGACGCCTGTGCCGAAATTCGCGGCACCGCGCAACGGCTGACCGTGTCCGCCAACGCACCGTTTTCGTCGATGTGGCTCGCGCGCCGTCTTGCGGAATTCTCTTCACTGCATCCCGACACCCCGCTGCATGCGATCGTGCTCGACGACGAGCCGGATTTCGCGCGCAGCGGCGTCGACCTGGCGATCGTGCACGTGCCCGCGCACCGGCTGCAGGCCGACGACGACGTACTGATGCGGGAGACCGTGTTCCCGGTGTGCAGCCCCGAACTGTTTCCGTACGCATCGGGGTACGTGTGCCGCTCGCGGCTGCTGCAGGAGATGCACGAGGACAGCCCCGAGATCGACTGGCGCAACTGGGCGGTGCACTTCGGCTTGCCGGACGACTTCGAGACGAAGATCGTGCGTTACAGCAGCTTCAGCCAGGTGATCGGTGCGGCGCTCGGCGGTGCGGGCATCGCGCTCGGCCGCGTGCCGCTGATCGAACCCGAACTGCGCAGCGGGCGCCTGGTGCCGCTGGTGCCGGGCCTCGCACGCGATGCGTCGTGGCGTTTCGTGCTGCGCCGCCATCCGTCGACGCGGCACCGGCTGCTCGATCCGTTGATCGCGTTCCTGCGCAGCGAAGCGGAAGCACCGCCGTTCGTCGCCAAGCGGGTTGCGCCCGCATCCAACGACAGTCACGCACGGGGCGCGGGCGGCGCGTCGTAGCGCCGGCATTCGCGGCCGGCGCCCCTGCTCACCGGCCGCTTACGGCGCGGCGAAGAACAGCGCGACGACGCACGCCATCCCGCCAGTCCACACGAGCGAACGCAGCGACGCCCAGTTCAGCAGGTACATCAGCGCATAGACGACACGGATGGCGACGAACGCCATCGCGAGCTGGTCGACGCGATGCACGTTCGCGCCGTTGTGCCACGCCACCACCAGCGCGGCCGTGAACAGCGCGAACGCTTCCCATGAATTCTGATGCACGGCCTGCGCGCGGGCGCGCCAGCCGTCGAGCTTCGCCAGATAATCGCGCGGCGTACGGTTGTCGTAGCCCTTGCGGGCCTTGGCAAGAAACGTCATCGGGAACGGCAACAGCGCCACGATGAACAAGCACAGCTGGGACGTCGTCATCCAGGTCTCCTCCGTTATGATTACATTGATCAATGGCAAGATCGCCGAGAGCTTAGCATTGCGCCGCGCTGTTCGCGCACCGGTTTTCTAGACGGGAGACTCGGCCGCCGCACAGGCCATGGGCAGTTGCGGGCGGCACGCTTGATCGCCAAAATTTCCACCAAATCGTCGATAAATACGTTAATTAAAACTGGTCGAACACCAATAAGATAGCGCTCAACACTGGCCTGACGCACTATCGCGCCAGACCGCCGTTTCGATCCGCGCCGCCGCGCGCCGCACGACATCCGACCCGAGCCATCACCATGCCCCGTCCCATCGTCGCCCATATCCGCCCTGACGCCGTCCGCCACAACCTCGACTTCATTCGCCGCACCGCCGCGCAATCGCGCGTGTGGGCCGTGATCAAGGCCAACGCGTACGGCCACGGCATCGACAGGATCTACCCCGGTCTCGCGGCCGCCGACGGCATCGCGCTGCTCGATCTCGACGAAGCCGTGCGCGTGCGCGAACTCGGCTGGGACAAGCCCGTGCTGCTGCTCGAAGGGATCTTCGAGCCGGCCGACATCGAACTGGCCGATCGCCATCGGCTGACGGTGAGCGTCCATTGCGACGAACAACTCGACCTGCTGATCGCCGCGAAGCCGCAACAGCCGATCGACATCCAGCTCAAGATGAATTCCGGGATGAACCGGCTCGGCTATCGCCCCGCCGTGTTCCGTGCGGCATGGGAACGCGCGGCGAGCGCGCCGTCGATCGGCAAGATCACGCTGATGATACATTTCGCGAACGCCGACGAAGGTGAAGTCGACTGGCAGCTCGACCAGTTCGACGCGACCACGGCCGGGATTCCGGGCGAGCGCTCGGTGTCGAATTCGGCAGCCGTGCTGTGGCACCCGCATGCGCACCGCGACTGGGTGCGGCCCGGCACGATCCTGTACGGTGCGTCGCCGACGGGCGCGTCACGCCATATCGCCGACACGCCGCTCACGGCCGCGATGACGCTGACGAGCAAGCTCATCGGCGTGCAGACGCTGTCGCCGGAAGAAACCGTCGGCTACGGCCGTCGCTTCACGGCCGACCAGCCGATGCGGATCGGCGTCGTCGCGTGCGGCTATGCGGACGGCTATCCGCGCCACGCGCCGACCGGCACGCCGATCGCGGTGGACGGCGTGATGACGCGCATCGTCGGCCGCGTGTCGATGGACATGCTGACCGTCGACCTGACGCCGTGCCCGAACGCGGGTATCGGATCGCGCGTCGAGCTGTGGGGCGACCAGGTGAAGGTGGACGATGTCGCGCAAGCCAGCGGCACGATCGGCTACGAGCTGATGTGCGCGCTCGCGCCGCGCGTGCCGGTCGTCATCGTGCCGCCGGGCGCGTCGACCGTGCAGCCGGCGCTGCGCACGGGCAGCTACGGGCGCTGACCGGCGTCGCTGCACATGCCGTTTTGGTTGCGGGCCGCCTCGGGCGGCCCGTTTGCTGTCCGGCGAACCGGAGCGTGAGTCGACGGGAACGCGCTACGAACGCCACGTCGGCTTGCGCTTCTCGAGAAACGCGTCGATCCCCTCGCCCGCATCCTCCTCCATCATGTTGCGCGCCATCACGTCGCCCGCATACGCATAGGCTTCGTCGAGCGGCAACTCGCGCTGCCGATAGAACATCTGCTTGCCATACCGCACCGCGGCAGGGCTCTTCGCGACGATCTCCGCGACCTTGCGCGCGACGGCCGCATCGAGCGCGTCCTCGGGCACGGCTTCGTTGACGAGCCCCCACGCGACAGCGGTCGCCGCATCGACGAAGCGTCCGGTCACGAGCATGTCGAACGCGCGCTTCGCGGCGACATTGCGGCTCAGCGCGACGGCCGGCGTCGAGCAGAACAGCCCGACGTTGATGCCCGATACCGCGAAGCGCGCGGTATCGGCCGCGATCGCGAGGTCGCATGCGGCGACGAGCTGGCAGCCGGCCGCCGTCGCGATGCCGTGCACGCGCGCGATCACCGGCACCGGCAACGCGCGCATCGCGAGCATCACGCGGCTGCACTGCGCGAACAGCGTGCGGTAGTAGTCGAGTTCGGGCTTGCTGCGCATCTGCCGCAGGTCGTGGCCCGCGCAGAATGCCCGGCCTTCGGCGGCCAGCACGACGCAGCGCACGTGCGGATCGGCCGCCAGCGTATCAAACGCATCGTGCAGGCTCGTGAGCATCGCTTCGGACAACGCGTTGAACTGCTGCGGGCGATTCAGGCGCAACGTGACGACGCCGTCGTGCGCGTCGCGCAGCAGGATCGGCTCGGCGGTCTCTTGATCGGGTTCCATGGTGTTTCGCTCGACGGGGTTCGGCGGGATTCGATGCAGCGCGACCGGACGAAAATCATGTCCGTCCGGGCGCGGCATCGTGACGAAATGGTCCTCCACATTCCGCACCACGTCCAGCCTCGGCGCCGCACGCGCGTGCACGCGTGCGGCGGCCTGCCGGCCACTGCGCAACGATCCCGCCGGTCGCGCGTCAACGGCGCCCTCGTGCGGCTTCCGCGCGGCCTGCCGTCCTCGCGGCCAGCGCGGCAATCGCGTAGGCGGCACACCCGAGCGCCGCGACCGCCCACAGCGCGTCGGTCAGGTCCGGCAACAGTATCGTCGCGGCGCCTGCGATGGCCACGCCAAGCAGGCTGCCGGCCTGCCGCGCCGCGTTGAGGAATCCGGACGCCACGCCCGCCGCATCCGCAGGCACCTGTTCGAGCACGGTCGCGATCATCGGCGCGACCGACAACGCGGTCCCGGTGCCGAATGCGGCCATGGCCGTCCAGACCACCGGCCACGGCGCACGCAGCGTGAGCGCGACCGCGATCGCCGGAATGGCCAGCGCGGCCATCGCGAGGCCGTTCGCCATCAGCGTGACCGGACGAACGCGTCCATGCAGTTTCCCCGACAACAGATTGCCGAGCGACAGGCTCAGCGCGAACGGCAACAGCGTCAGCCCGATCTGCCGCGCGCTCATGCCGAAGCGCCCATGCAGGTACAGGCTCAGCACGAACAGCAGCCCGAAGTAGCCGACATAGACGAGGCTCCCCATCAGGTTCATCGCGACGAACACGCGGTTGCGAAACCACGCGAGCGGCACCATCGGATGGCGGGCACGCCGCTCGACGACGACCAGCACGGCGGCGGCGAGCGCGGCAACCAGCAACGCGGCACGGACCTCCGTGGCGCCTGCACCGCGCGTCGGCAATTCGATCACCGCGAAACACAGCGCGCCGAGCGCCGCCGCCCCGACGCACTGGCCGGCCCAGTCGAAGTGGCGCACGTCGCGCGCGATCGATGCCCGAACGAGCGCGGCCGCGCCGGCAAAGGCGACCGCGCCGGTCGGCACGTTGATCAGGAACGCGCTGCGCCAGCCGAAATCGTCGACCAGGATGCCGCCCAGCACCGGTCCGACGGCAACCGCGACCGACGCGATGCCGGCCCACACTGCAATCGCCCGCGCGCGCTCGGCGGGCACGTCGAAGGTGCTGCGCACGACCGCGAGCGATGCGGGCAAGAAGAGCGCGGCGCCCATGCCCTGCACGAAGCGCGCGACCACGAGGATCGCCACCGATGACGCGACGCCGCACGCGGCCGATGCGCCGACGAACAGCGCCAACCCGGCGAGGTACACGTGCTTCGCGCCGAACCGGTCGGACAACGCGCCGCCCGCGAGGATCAGCGCGGCGAAGCTGAGCGTGTAGGCGTCGACGATCCACGCGAGCTCGGCAACCGTCGCGCCGAGGCTCGTGCGCATCGCGGGCAGCGCCACGTTGACGATCGTCGAATCGAGGACGGCCATGAACATCCCGATCGCGACGAGCGCCAGCGTCAGACGCTGCTCGCGCGCCGTCGCGCGGCTCGGGGCCGCCAGCGCGACGGGGGAAACGTGGGCGGAGACAGATTGGCAATCGGACATGACACCTCCAGGCAGATGCCGGAAGTCTAGGAACGGTACGCGATGCAGAAAAGTGGTAATTTCGCATCCATCTGATGCAGATTTGCATCACCCCTTTCCCGCCCGTCGCCGCCCGCCCGATGACACAATCAATCCGCATGAACTGGGACAACGCCCGCTTCTTCCTTGCGCTGGCGCGCACCGGCACGCTGCGCGGCGCCGCGGCGCAGCTGAATGTCGACCAGGCGACGGTCGGACGCCGGATCGCCGCGCTCGAGGACGAGCTATCGGCCCGGCTGTTTCTCCGCACCCCGTCCCTCTATGTGCTGACGACCGCGGGCGAAGCACTGCTCGAACCGGCCGAAACGATGGAGCGCGCGTCGCTCACGATCGAGCGCCGCGTGATGGGGCTCGACGAGCAACTGGCCGGGTCCGTGCGCATCGCGACCACCGACACGCTCGGCAAGCGCTTCGTCGTGCCCGCGATCGCCAACTTGCGGCGCAGGCATGCCGGCATCGACGTCGTGTGCGTGACGTCAGCGCAAATCACCAACCTCACGCGCCGCGAAGCCGATCTCGCGATTCGCACGTTGCGGCCGGCATCGCCGGACCTGATCGCCAGGCGGCTCGGGCATCTCGAAACGGGCATCTATGCGTCGCGCCGCTACCTGGCCGAACGGGGCGAACCGGTCGCGGGCAGCGCGTTCGACGGGCACGACCTCGTGATGTACCAGCAGCCGGTGGTGCCCTCGATGTGGGACGCGCTGTGCGGCGAGCCGACGTCGCGCGGCCGCGTGATGTTCCAGACGTCGTCGACGATGATGCTGGTGGAAGCCGCGCTGGCGGGGCTGGGCGTCGCGGAGCTGCCGTGCTTCCGCGCAGATACCGAGCCGGAACTGGTGCGACTCATGCCGCAGCGCTGCAATCATTTCGACGTGTGGCTCGTCGCCCATGCCGACCTCTACAAGACCGCGCGCGTGCAGGCCGTGATCGAAGCCGTCGTCGACGAATTCGCGACGGCGGCGGCCAGCTAACGCGGTGTGTCAGCGCGCGGCCGGCCGGCGCCCGCTGCGCCACGTGCGCACGCCGATCCACAGGTGCCCGACGCCCGCGCCGAAGAAAAAGGTGCCCATCACACCGAAGCTCAGCACGTCGCCCCAGATCGCACCGAACGTATTCAGCCGCGCGGTCATCTCGGGCGCGTCCGGCGCATAGCGGACCTCGACCGTCGCGCCGTCCGGCTCGCTGACCGCACCGCCCTGCGGGTACTCGACATGCTCGCCCGCGAGCGTCGTGAACGCGATCTCAGGGTGATGCGGGCCGGCATTGAGCTTGACGACGCGGCCCGGCACGACGACCGACGTCCGCAGGAATTCGCGCGTCGACTGCGCATACAGCGCGACGCCGGTCAGCAGACCCGCGCCGATCAAGGTAAAAAAGACGCCTTTCGCGAACAGCATCTCCATGCGCCGCGCCGCCGTGCGGCCGGATTCTGGCACGCTCCCGCTCACGTCAGGGACGCGACTGATGGAACGACACGTCGATCCTCGACGGTGTCTTGCAGCGATACATCACGCCGCGGCCCGTTTCTTCGGTCACGCCTTCGTACGAGCCGTTGCAGCCCGTGACCTTGTATTGCGCGAACGAAACGCGCTTGCCGTCCGTCGGCCGGACCAGCACCGGAATGCGCGCGAGCGCGGCCCGGTCGATTGTGATTTTCATGGGAAGGTGTCCCGTTCCTGATTGTTGTGGATGCCGGGCGTGACACGCAGGCACGCCGCCCTCGGCATCGGGCAGGATACGGACATCGCCGCGCGCTGTAAATTGCGCGCGCTGTCAGCCACGCCATGTCGCCACCCGCCGCTCGCGACGCGCGCGATCGACGGGCCCGCCATGGTCCGCTGCGCGTCAGCCCGCGAGCTTCTTCAGCGCGTCGAGCACCGCGTCGCCCTTGAACGGCTTCACGATCCAGCCCTTCACGCCGGCCGCCTTGCCGCGCTCCTTCATCGCCGGGCTGCTTTCCGTCGTCAGCATCACGACGTTGACCGCCGTGTTCGCCAGTTCGCCGCGGATCTTCTCGACCATCGTCAGGCCGTCCATGTTCGGCATGTTCACGTCGCTGATCACGAGGCGCACGCCGGGCGTCGCCTTGAGCTTCGCGAGCCCGTCCTTGCCGTCGACGGCCGTCGCGACGTCGAGCCCGTTGTTGCGCAGGAAGCCCGCGACTTCGTCGCGCACCGTGCCCGAATCGTCGACCACCAGAATCTTTGCCATGTCGTATTCCCCTTTCCTTGTTGCTGACTTCAAAACAGTTCGAGTTCGCCCGATTCGACCATCGGCCCGACGTCCTGCACCGATTCGCGGAAATCCTCCGGCGACCAGCTCAGGCTGAACACGAAACGCTGGTCGAGACGGACCGAGCGTCCCGAAGCCGGGTCGGTCATCCGGTACTTGAAGCAGAGCTGCGGACAGTCGCCGCCGAACGAGATGAACTTCTGCTTGTGATTGACGACGAGCGGCACCTGCACCGGATGGCGCGCCAGTGCCTCCGCATCGCCGAGATAGCGGTTCTTGAACGCGCCCCACACGAGGTTCGTCAGTTCGCCGAGCACGCTGTTCACGTCGCGGAAATCCGGCGCGCGGCCGCCCTCGCGCGTGCCGCCGATCATGTCGAGCAGCGGCTGCTCGCTCGTCTGCAGCAGCATGTAGCCGCGGCACCACGCGCTTTCGAGCGCGATCAGGCTGAACACTTCGCCGAAGATGATCTGGTCGCGGACGATGCACGGCGTCTCGTGCTCGATCGCCATGCCCGGGAACAGGCTGTCGATGCGCGCCTCGGTGATCTCCGAGATGCCGCGCACGAGCGCGTTCGGATAGTCGCGGCCGAACAGGTATTCGTCGATCGCACGCGCGAGCGGCGTCATGTCGTCCGCGACGTAGGCCGCGCACGCGACGCGCGCGAGCGCATCGGGCAGCCCGTCGCGCGACGCGAGCGATTCGCGGCGCAGGATGATCGGCAGCTCGGGGCGCAGCGCATCGATCTGTGTCGCGATGATCGCGCTCTCGGCCGGCGAGCCGCCGTAATCCTCGGCCAGCAGGATCGCGCCGAGGTCGATGTTCGAGCGCAGCACCTTCAGCAGCCGGCTGCGCCGCACGGTCAGGCCGACCAGGTTGTGCTCGTCGCAGAAGCGCTTGATCGCATCGGCGTGTGCGCGGCTGTCGTCGAGGACGAGCACCTTGCTGACGGGTTGGTCTTCGGTCATCTCATGGATTCCTGATGGTCGGTCAGAACAGTTCGAGCTCGCCGCCGGTATCCACGGCGGCCGTTTCCGGCACATGGAAATCGACCGGCGCGTTCGCGCACACGCACAGCGTCGCGCCGACCCGCACGTCGCCGTCGAGCGTCAGGTCGTACGCGGCCACGTGATCGGGTGCGAGCGCCGGCAGGTAGTCGATGCTCGCGCCGCTCAGCAGGGTCGGCGTCGACATCCCGAGATCGGGAAACGGCACGGTCAGCGCCTGGTTGATCGCGCCGCAGCACAGGTTCGCGACTTCCATGAATGCCTCGGGCAGCGGCCGCTGGCTGCTGGTGCCGGCACTCGCGCCGGCGAAACGGCGGCGCGTCGCGTCGTCGTCGCTGAAGCGCAGCGCGAGCAGCAGGCGGAAATGCAGCGCCGAGATCGTCAGCACCGCGACATGCTCGGGCACCTTCGGCATCGACCGCGACCGCGCATGCGAGCGATCGTGCCCGCCATGCTCGTGGCCGGCGGACGGCCGGATGTCGCACGCGCCGCCGGACGCGAGCCGCGTGCGCGCCGCGTCGAAGAAGATCCGCTCGAAGCCGGCCTTCGCCTGCGCGCTGATCACGCCGCCTCTCCTTCGATGCGTGCGTGCAGCTGCCCGGCCAGCGTCTCGACGGTCGCGAGCGCGGCCGTGATCATCTTGCCGCCGGCCTGGATGTCCTGGAACGTGGCGGCCGTCACGAGATCGTTGCGGTTCAGGCTGTCGCGATAGCTGTTCGACAATTGCTGCGAGCGCGCGGCCAGCCCGCGCACCTCGCTCGCGACGATCGAGAAGCCGCGCCCGGCCGACCCCGCGCGGGCGGCTTCGATCGACGCGTTCAGCGACACGATCGACACGTGCGCGACGATCGCCGACAGCTCCTGGTTCTTCACGCGCATGTCCTGGTTCTGCGTGGTCAGCGAGATCATCTGCTCGTGCCAGCGCTCGAACGTGCCGGCGAGGCCGCGCAGGCGCGCCGCTTCGTCGGCGATCTTCATCGCATGCTGCGCGAGCGCCGCGCGGTCGGCCGACAGCGCCTGCAGCGCATCGCGCTGCGTGCCGGCCGCGGACGCCTCGCGCGCCAGCGCCTCCTCGAGCTGCGCCTCGCGTTGCGCCCAGGCGTCGGCCGCCGCCGCATGCGCGGACGCCGCCGCTTTCGCGCGTGCGTCGGCCGCGGCGAGCGCGCCGCGCAACGTATCCGCGTCGTGCGCCATCGCCGCGACGCGCCGCCGGCGCGTCACGCGAAACACGACCGCCGCCGCCACCGCGACGACCGCACCGCCCGCCAGCGCGGCGGCCACCTGAATCATCCACGCCTGCACGATCACTTCGTCACTCCGCTGCGCCGATATCCGCGATGCGCGCACGCTGCTCATGCCCGGCGCCGTCGACGGCAGCGTCCGCCGCGAAGCGCGCCGGCAGCGACACGATCGTCTCGAACGTGCGATACGGCGCGCCGGCGCGATCGTCGGTGAAACGCAGTGCGATATTGCCGCCGTCGCGTTTCAGGAAGTTGCGCACCGCGTCCATGCCGACGCCGCGGCCCGACACTTCGGTCACCGCTTGCGCGGTCGAGAAGCCCGGCCGGAAAATCAGCTCGGCGACATCCTCGTCGGACAGCGCCGCTTCGTTGCCCGCCTCGATCCAGCCGCGCTCGCGCGCGATGCGGCGAATCCGGTCGAGCGCCAGGCCGCGGCCGTCGTCGCCGAGCACGAACCACAGCTCGCCGCCGCCCACGCCGACCGCGATGTCGATCGTGCCGGACGCCGCCTTGCCGGCCGCGCGCCGCTCTTCCGACGATTCGATGCCATGGTCGATCGCATTGCGCAGCAGGTGCATGAACACGTTCTTCAGCGTCGCGACGATCTCGCTGCGCACGCGATGGCCGTGGCTGTCGATATGCACGACGGGCGCCGGCTTGCCGAGTTCGGCCGCGAGCGACGGCAGCGACTCGATCACGCCGCCGAGCGCATCGCCGATGCCCTGCGTGCCGAGCTGGCTCAGCATGCGGCGCACGGCATCGCGGGCCGCGTGCCAGTCGGACACGTTCGCCGGATCGGCGCCGTCGAGCACGCGCAGGCTTTCGCTGATATGCGCACGTTCGACCATCAGGAAGTCGGCGCCGCCCTGCGCCGCTTCGCCGCTGCGACCGAGCGTGACCGCATTGATCGTCGCGTAGTGTTCGACGGCGTCGCGCACGCGCGCCAGGTCGTCCATCAGCGCGTCGCGGTTCCACTCGGGGCCGCCGTCCGCGCGGCGCAGCGATTCGTACGCCTGCTCGGCTTCATGGACGATGTTCGTCAGGTGCTGGAGGCTGTACGTGCGCGCATTGCCCTTGATCGTGTGCATGTTGCGGAACAGCGCCGCGACGATCGAGTGATCGGCGCGTTCGTGCTGGCGGATCATCCGCTCGTTCTCGCTGAGGAAGCCCTTCGCGCTGTGCACGAAGTCGTGGAACTTGTCCTGGCTGATCGACAGGATCTCGCCGATCATCTCGAGGCGGCGCTGCTGCTCGCCGGCCTGCGCGGTCAGCTCGCGGATCTCGGTCACGTCGCGCACGCACAGCATCAGGCGCACGACCGTGTCGGTCTCGTCGGTGATCGCCGACCAGCTCAGGTCGAGCCACTTCTCGCGGCCGTCCGGCATCCGCTTCGCGACTTCGTTGACGAGCAGGTGCTCGTTGAATTCGAAGTTCATGCTGTCTTCGCCGAGACACGCGTGCACGGCCGCATCGACCTGCGAACGCGCGTCGGCGCCGATCGCCGAATCGTCGAACACGAGCGCCATCAGGTCGCGGCCGGCGATGTCGTTCGTCTCGAAGATGGTTTCGAGGTATGCCGAATATTCCGCATGCACGACACCGCCCTCGACGACGGTCAGGATGCCCTGCTGCATGTTCTGCAGCATTGCCTGGATGTCGGCCGTCTTCTGCTTGAGCTGCGCGGCGTTCTCCTGGATCTTCTCGATCATCCCGTTGAACGCGACGATCGAATGGCCGATTTCGTCCATCCGGCCCACCGGCACGCGGCGCGTGAAATCCTGGCTCGTCGCGATCTCGCTCATCGCCGTCTGCATCCCGATCAGCGGGCGCGTGATCTGGCGATACAGCACGAAGCCGAGGGCGGTCAGCAGCACGATCACCGTGCCGGCGACACCCGCGATCGCGGTCGCCGTCGTGGCGAGCATCCCGTTCAGCGCGCTGATCGCGTCGTCCTTCTGGCGGTTCTTCTCGACGCGCAGCGTGTCGACGATGCTCTCGAGTTCGTCGCGATACTGCGCGACGTTCGCGAACAGGTAGGCCTGCGCCATCTCGGCCTTGCCGTCCGCCTTCATCTTCACGGTGTCGTCGATCGCCGCGAAATAGTTCGCGACGCTGTCCTTCGCCTGCGCGACGAGGCCTTCCTGCGCGCGGCCGACCGCCGATTTCGCCTGCACGTCGAGTGCGGCGCGCAGCGCGGCCTGCTTCGCCTTCAGCTCGTCGCGCGCCTGCGCGGCGGTGTTCGCGTCGGGCGCATAGACGAGCGTCATCGTCGCGATCTGGATGTTCTTCACATCGGCGACGAGGTCGGCCGACGCGAGCGCGCTCGGCACGATGCCCTGGGTGACCTGACGCACCTCGGACGCGCTCTTGCGTGTCTGGTACACGGCATAGATGCCGATCGCGGACAGCGCGAAGAACGTCAGGACGACTAGCAGCGTAATGCGATGACGGATGGTCATGAGTACAGCTCCCCGCAGCGATCCGGCTTCGATCGCCCTTTGGTCTATTGAAAGAATGTGAGCGCCGAATTATCGGGGATGGTGTATGACTGTCCGATGACCGAAAATCAATCGGTCATTGACAAAAATGAAATGAATAATTGCGGCGGGAAAAGCCTAAAGTTTTTCGCGGATTGGCCGTTAACTTCTGGCTGCCAAGGCTGGCGCGACTGCGGAGATTGCAGGATCGGCGAAACAGCGGATATTCATTGGTTTATTCATGATCCGCAAAACCGGTTTTATTGAATGCCGGTAAAACGTTTGCGCATTATCGGCGAGCCCGTTTGTTTTGGCATCGTTTTTATAATTGGTGCGGCGTACACCCTGCGGGTTCGTCAAGGTCGAACCGGCATGATCGGCCGTTCAGCCTTCGTTCGGCTCGACGAGCCAGTCTTCGACTTGCAGCCGCGGGACACGTTCGAACTCACGGACATTGTGCGTGACAAGCACCAGCTGCCGGGCACGTGCCTGCCCTGCAATCAACGCGTCGTAAGGGCCTATCGGCGTACCAGCGGCAGTCAGATACGCACGGATTTCGCCGGCATGCTGCGCATCCTCGACATCGAACGTGACGACCTCGAACTGCAGTGCCTCGACGCGCGCCACGTTCGCGGCGGCTCGCTGGCTCTTGTATGCGCCGTAATGGCGTCCGCAGGCCTGCGCCGTCCTTCGCGATATCGGCGATCTGTCCCCGGCAGGAACCGCAGCCCGATTCATTCCGACCAGGAAACAATCAATCGCCATCCGGCGATTCACCTCCCTGTCCGCACGCTCTAGACTGTCGCATCGTTCCCCTTTCCGGACCCACGCGATGACCGACGTCCTGCCGCTGACCACCGATCCCGATTCGGGCCTCCAGTACCGGCTGCGCCCGGCTGCCGGCCGTCCCGCCGCACGCCTGTTGCTGCTGCACGGCGTCGGCGGCAACGAAACCAACCTGCTGAACGTGGCCGACGCGATCGATCCGCGCATCGAAATCGCGTTCCTGCGCGGGCCGCTCACGTTCGGGCCCAATCAGCATGCGTGGTTTCCGGTGCGCTTCGGCCCGAACGGCCCCGAAATCGATGCGGCCCGCGCGGACGCCAGCCGCGTGCAGCTGATCGCGCTGCTGCGCGCGTTCCGTGCGCAGGACGGCGCGGATTCCGCGTTGCCGACCGTGATCGCCGGCTTCAGCCAGGGCGGCATCATGAGCGCCGGCGTCGGCCTCACGTCACCGGAAGACGTGAGCGCGTTCGCCGTGCTGTGCGGGCGCATCCTGCCGGAAATCGATCCGCTGATCGCGCCGCGCGATGCGCTTCGTCCGCTCCATGCGCTGATCGTCCACGGCCGCTTCGACGACAAGCTGCCCGTCGCCTGGGCCGACACGGCCGACGCGAAGCTCACGGCGCTCGGCGTCGCGCACGATACGCGGCTGTACGCGGCCGGGCACGAACTGACTGCGGAAATGGCCGGCGATTTCGCCCGCTGGGTCGGCGAGCGCACCGGGCTGAACTGACCGCGCCGGAGGCGCCGGCCCGAGAACGGACCGGCGCCCCCGGCGCATGCCGTCACGCGTTGCGTGCGGGATCCGCAACGGCGTGCGCGGAGACAGGCGCGGCAACCGCCCGCTCGCGCTCGGCACCGCGCTTCGCGAGCTTCCAGCCGACCACCAGCGCGAGCACGACCACCGGAATCATCGCGATCGTCCACGTGCCGCCCGGATAGTCGAACGCCATCAGCACCAGCACGCCGACGAGGAACGCGAGCGTGAGCCACGACGTGAACGGCGCGCCGGGCATCCGGAACGACACGTCCTTCAGCTCGCCGCGATTGACCTTGCGGCGGAACAGGATCTGGCACATCACGATGAAGCCCCACGTCGTGATGATCCCGAGCGACGCCATGTTCAGCACGATCTCGAACGCCTGCGCCGGGACGATGTAGTTCAGCGGCACGCCGATCGCATTGATCGCGACCGTGATCAGGATCCCGCCATACGGCACGCCGCGCGCATTCATCCGCGACACGAAGCGCGGCGCCGAGCCGCCCATCGCGAGCGAACGCAGCACGCGGCCGGTCGAATAGAGGCCGGAATTCAGGCTCGACAGCGCGGCCGTCAGCACCACGACGTTCATCACGGTACCGACGTACGGCACGCCGAGCTTGCTGAAGAACGTGACGAACGGGCTTTCGTGCGAGCTGTACGCGGTCCACGGCAGCAGCATCGTCAACAGCACGACCGAGCCGACGTAGAACAGCGCGATGCGCCACATCACGCTGTTGATCGCCTTCGGCAGCACCTTGCGCGCATCGGCGGTCTCGCCCGCCGCGACGCCGACGAGCTCGATGCTCGCGTACGCGAACACGACGCCCTGCACGATCAGCACGGCCGGCAGGATACCGTGCGGAAAGATCCCGCCGTGATCCGCAACGAGATGCAGCCCCGGCATCTGGCCGGCGACCGGATGGCCGCTCGCGAGAAACACGGCGCCGACCGCGAGGAACACCGCGAGCGTGCCGACCTTGACGAGCGAGAACCAGAACTCCATCTCGCCGAATACCTTCACGCCGATCATGTTCATGACCGACACGATCCCGAGTGCGCCGAGCGCGAACACCCATTGCGGCACGTCGGTGAACACGGCCCAGTACTTCATGTAGATCGCGACCGCGGTAATGTCGACGATGCCGGTCGTCGCCCAGTTCAGGTAGTACATCCAGCCGGCGACGAACGATGCGCGCTCGCCCATGAACTCGCGTGCATACGACACGAAGCTGCCGCTGGTCGGCCGGTGCATCACGAGTTCGCCGAGCGCGCGCATGATCAGGAACGCGAACACGCCGCACACGAGATACACCAGCGCCAGCGCGGGCCCCGCGCTTTGCAGGCGCCCGCCCGCGCCGAGAAAGAGGCCCGTGCCGATCGCGCCGCCCATGGCGATCATCTGCACGTGCCGCGGCTTCAACTGTTTCGCATAACCGGCTTCGTGCGACGCGAACATCGCATCGGGATCGGCATGGCGGGAATCCGCGCCGCCGGCCGGACCGGCCGGGCGCTCGCTGGGGTGTTTCATCGTGAGTCTCCGTTGTTTGTCGATATGTCGCGCCCCGCTGGGGGGCGCTTTCGGTACGGCCGCGAGCGCGGCCGGTGTCAGAACACGCGCGGGCGGATCAGCGCTTCGGGCTGCAACGCTTCGTCGAGTTGCGCGGCGGTCATCAGTTCGCGTTCCAGCACGACCTCGCGGATCGATTTGCCGGTTGCGTGCGCTTCGGCGGCGACGTCGGTCGCACGCTTGTAGCCGATGTACGGATTCAATGCGGTGGCGAGCGCAACCGAGCGCTCCATCGTTTCGCGCAGCCGCTCGGGATTCGCGGTGATGCCGCTCACGCAGCGCTGCGCAAGCGTCGTGCAGGCGGCCGTCAGGTGGCTGAAGCTGCGGAACAGCGCGCTGGCGATCACCGGCTCGAACGCGTTGAGCTGAAGCTGGCCGGCCTCGGCCGCGAAGGTCACGGTCAGGTCGTTGCCGAACACCTCGAACGCGACCTGGTTGACGACTTCAGGAATCACCGGATTCACCTTGCCGGGCATGATCGACGAGCCGGCCTGCACGGGCGGCAGGTTGATCTCGCCGAACCCGGCACGCGGGCCGCTCGACAGCAGCCGCAGGTCGTTGCAGATCTTCGACAGCTTGACGGCGATCCGCTTGAGCACGCCCGACACCTGCACGAACGCGCCGCAATCCTGCGTCGCCTCGATCAGGTTCGGCGCGGTGCTCAGGTCGAGCCCGGTGATGCGCCGCAGCGCGGCCAGCGCCTTCTCCGCGTACTCCGGATGCGCGGTGATCCCCGTGCCGATCGCGGTCGCCCCGAGATTGATCTCGCGAATCAGCCAGCCGGCTTCCTGAAGCCGCGCAATGTCTTCCGTCAGCATCACCGCGTAGGTCGAGAATTCCTGGCCGAGCGTCATCGGCACCGCGTCCTGCAACTGCGTGCGGCCGAGCTTCAGCAGGCCGGCGAACGCGTCGGCCCGTTCGGCGAACGCATCGCGCAGCCGCGCCATCGCTTCGAGCAGGTGCTCGACCGCGAAGCACGTCGCGACGCGGATCGCGGTCGGATAGACGTCGTTGGTGCTCTGCGCGAGATTGACGTGCTCGTTCGGGTGCAGGTATTCGTACTGCCCGCGCGCATGCCCCATGATCTCGAGTGCGCGGTTGCAGATCACCTCGTTCGCGTTCATGTTGGTCGACGTGCCGGCGCCGCCCTGGATGATGTCGACGACGAACTGGTCGTGCAGGCGCCCTTCGCGGATCTCGACGCACGCGGCGGCGATCGCATCGCGATACGGCCGCGGCAGCAGCCCGAGCTCGCAGTTGGCGTCGGCCGCCGCTTCCTTAACGGCCGCGAGCGCCATCACGAGGTACGGCAGCGACGCAATGGTGCGGCCCGTGATGTCGAAATTCTCTTTCGCACGCTGCGTATGGACGCCGTAATAGGCGTCCGCCGGAATACTTCGCTTACCTAAAAGATCCGCTTCGACGCGGAAGCCGTGTTCTGTCATCGTGCCCTCCTGAATGTCTCGTGCCGCCCGTCGTCCACCGCTTCCCGACGCAACGGGTTCGCATTCTATGCCTTTGCAAAAACAAGCTTGCTTCTGTATTATCGAAAGCGGTTTTGCGTGGGACGCAACAGCGAGAATCAAAATGAAAAAAGGCGCGAGAGAAACCGGCGTCGATCACCTGGGCGCGATGCGTGCGTTCGTGAGAGTGGTCGAAACGGGGAGTTTTTCGGCAGTCGCGAAGGAGATGCACGTGTCGACGTCGACCGTCGCGCGCAAGGTCACGGCAATCGAGGAGGCCCTGGGCGTCGCGCTGCTGCACCGGTCGACGCACAGCGTGACGCTCACCGAAGCCGGTCACATCTACCTGGAGCGAGCGGTCACGCTGATCGCCGATCTCGACGACACGCTGCGCGTCGTCGCCGAGCTGAATGCGCAACCGAGCGGCCCGCTGAAGCTCACCGCGCCGGTCGCGTTCGGCCGCCGTCATCTCGCGCCGCTGGTCCCGCCGTTTCTCGCGCGCTACCCGACGATCCAGCTCGACGTGCGGCTCACCGACAACCACAACGACCTCGTGGCCGGCGGCTTCGACCTCGACATCCACGAAGGCGAGAACTACCTGGACAACCTGGTCGTCCACCGGCTGTCGCGCAACGACAGCATCCTGTGCGCGACGCCCGGCTATCTCGACCGCTGCGGGCGCCCGGCGTCACCCGACGACCTGAAGCACCACAACTGCCTGCGCTACGTGCACCCGGAAGGCGATCCGCGCTGGGAATTCGTGAACGGCGACGCGCGGCACAGCGTGCTGCCGGCCGGCAATCTCGTCACCGATCATTCGGAGCTGCTGCTCGAAGCGACCTGCGCGGGGCTCGGCATCGCGGAGTTCGAGATCTGGCTGGTGCGCGACCTGCTCGCGAGCGGCCGGCTCGAAGCCGTGTTGCCGCGCTACCGGCTGCAGAACCGGCTGACTGGCGACTACATCTACATCGCGTATCTGGCGAACCGGCGCAGCTCGGCGAAGCTGCGCGTGCTGAAGGATTTTCTCGCGGAGCACCTCGCGCATATCGGCGAGCTGTCGGAACTCGAACTCGCGAAGATCCGCGGCGCACGCACGTAGCGCGCGGCCCGGATCGCGGGCCGCGCGCCGGTGCGGCGATGCCGCTCAGGCCGCCTGCAATTCGAACGGGAACGTGGCGTGCCCGAACTCGACGCCCTGCGTGTTGAGCATCCGCGGCCGGTGGAAGCCGGCCAGTTGCGCGCGCTGCGCGGCCGTGCCGATCTGCAGCCGCTCGAGGACTTCGCTGACGACCATGTAGAGCACGTCGAGATTGCCGTCCTCGATCTTCACCGAGATGCCGAGCGCGCCGTCCGCACCGAGCTGCCGCGTGCGTTCCGACGCGCGCACGCCGATCCCGTAGCACGCATCGGCGCCGAGCTTGCCGACCACCTGCCCGTCGAACGCGTTCATCAGCACCGTGCAGTAGCGTCCGTCGCCGGCGACGAGTTCCGGATGGGCCGTCATCGCACGATGAATGCGCGCCAGTGCACGGACGCGATCAGTGATCGCAACGCCTGCCTCCACCGCATCGGCACCGTCGGCCAGCGACGCGTAAAGACGCGCGAGGCGATCCAGCGAAAACGCCGGCGTCGGCAGGTTGCACCCGTCGATGCCCCAGTCGACTTCGTCGTCGCGCAACCCGCATGCATCGGCCACCACATGCTTCACGCGCACCTGCATCGGATGGTCGGGCAGATGGTAGTCGGCGATCGCCGCGCCGATCGCCTGCGCGCCGGCCAGCATCCCCACATGCTTGCCCGAACAGTTGCTGCACACGCCGGTCGGCGTGTAGTCGCGCTTGATCCACGACCGGTACACCGCATCGGACAGCGGCGGATGGCCGCCGCAACGCAGGTCCGATTCGTGTGCGGCGACCTTCGCGAGCATCGCCCGCGTGCGTTCGATGTGGCGGTCCTCGCTGCTGTGCGACGCGCACATCAGCGCGATGTCCGCATCGTCGAAGCCGAAGCGCTCGGGCGCGCCCGTCTCGATCACCGACAGCGCCTGCGCCGGCTTGGCCGCCGACCGCGCCAGCGTCATCCGGAACGGATCGCCGAACCGGGCCAGCAACCTGCCGCGTGCATCGACCACCGCCACATGGGCGACGTGCGTGTTCTCGATCGCGTTGCCACGGTACGTGACGACCGCTGCGCGTTGGATGTCCATCGTGTTTTGTCTCCTTGCTCGGGGCCTGACTGCCGGGGCCCGTCCAACCGGTACGGCAGTGTAGCGAGTCGCCGCCGCCGCGCGCCGGCCAGGCGATGGAAAGCGGTGTTGCACACGACGCAAAGGCAATCGCGCCCACGGAAGCCTGACCGGATTAGTACAAAAACCATTCAATCGTTTACATATTCAATACCAATCCGTACAATTGCGACCGCAAACGCGAATCATACGCATTTGCATTGACGTTCTCCGATGTTTCGGGCAGTGCTGCCCGCATCGCGAAAACGCACCCGATCACCGAACCCTCCGCTGCTTCCCGATATGCCTGCCCAGTTCAAGACGAGGCCTCGCGCCCTCGTGTCGGCGCTGACCTGCTCCGTTTTCCTGACGCCGCTGCTCGCTTCCGCCGCAACCGCTCCCGCTACTGTTCCCGCCCCTGTCGCCCCTGCCGCCGACGTCCCGGCGGCGCTGCCGACGATCGAGGTCCAGTCGTCGGCGCTGTCGGACATGCAGGTGAAGCGCTCACCGTCGTACAAGTTCACCGCGCCGCTGCTCGACACGCCGCGCTCGGTCACCGTGATTCCCGAGCAGCTGATCAAGGAAAAGAACGTCACGTCGTTCGCGGACGCGCTGCGCTCGGTGCCCGGCATCACGTTCCTCGGCGGCGACGCGGCCGCGAACCCGTCGGCCGACCGCCCGGTGATCCGCGGCTTCGAATCGCGCAACTCGATCTTCGTCGACGGGATGCGCGACTCGGGGCTGCAGAACCGCGAGACGTTCGCGGTCGAGCAGATCAGCGTGATCAAGGGCCCCGATTCGGTCTACGCGGGCCGCGGCTCGGTGGGCGGCAGCATCGACATCGTCACGAAGACGCCGAAGAACGACAACTTCATCAACAGCAGCATCGGCTTCGGCACCGACGGCTACAAGCGCGCGACGGTCGACGCGAACCGCAAGATCGACGACACGACGGCCGTGCGCCTGAACGTGATGGGTCACGACGCGAACCAGGCCGGCCGCAACGACGTGTACAACAAGCGCTGGGGCGTCGCGCCGTCGATCGTGTTCGGGCTGAACACGCCGACCACGGTCACGGTCAGCTACTACCACATGAACTCGTACGACATGCCGGACTTCAGCGTGCCGTTCCGCGCGTCGGGCGGCACGCCGGTGCCGACCGATCGCGGGCAGTTCTTCGGGCTGAACACGCGCGATTACCGCTACGGGCAGACCGACACCGGCGAAGTGCGCATCGAGCACAAGTTCAACGACGACTGGAAGCTGAGGAACACGACGATGTTCGGCCGCTCGACGCTCGACTACGTGGCGACGAATCCGCAGATCCTCGCATCGAACCCGAACCTGCTGGGCCTGCAGGCGAAGAGCGGCAAGTACGCGCTCAACGGCTTCTCGAACCAGACCGAAGTCACCGGCAGCGCCAGCCTGTTCGGCATGAAGCACACGATGACGGCCGGGGTCGAGTTCAGCCATGAACAGGCGCGCTACGAGGGCTATCTCGTGTCGGATTCGGCCGGCAACAACATCCGCTCGGGCGGCCCGTGCTCGGTGGCCGGCAACTGCACGCCGCTCGCGGGCGGCTGGAACCCGAACATGCCGTGGACCGGCAACATCGTGCTGAACGGCGACAAGGGCTTCCCCGGTGCGACGACGAACACGCGCACCGATACGGTATCCGCGTACCTCTTCGACACGGTGAAACTGTCCGAGCGCTGGCAGTTCAACACGGGGCTGCGTTTCGACCGTTACGACACGACCGGCAAGCAGGCCGGCGTCGCCGACCTGTCGAACACGTCGAACCTGTTCAGCTACCAGTTCGGCCTCGTGTTCAAGCCGGTGACCAACGTGAGCCTGTACGCGTCGTACGGCACGTCGTCGAACCCGCCGGGCTCGAACGGCGGCCTCGGCGGCGGCACCGACCAGATCACCGCGACGAACCAGGACCTCGCGCCCGAGCGCTCGCGCAACATCGAGATCGGCGCGAAGTGGGACGTGCTGCAGGATCAGCTGTCGCTGACGTCGGCCCTGTTCCAGACCGAAAAGACCAACGCGCGCGTGAGCGACGGCCTCGGTCACACGGTCAACGCGGGCAAGCAGCGCGTGCGCGGTTTCGAATTCGGCTTCGCGGGCAACCTGACGCCGAAGTGGCACGTGTTCGGCGGCTACTCGTACCTGAACGCGATCACGACCGACGCCGGCCCCGGCAGCCCGGGCGCATCGGGCCTGCCGATGGTGATGGTGCCGAAGCACAACTTCACGCTGTGGACGAGCTACGACGTGATGCCGAAGCTCACGCTCGGCGCGGGCGCGACGGTGATGAGCCAGACCTATGCGTCGGTGTCGGCGACGACCAGGAAGTGGACGCCCGGCTATGCACGCTTCGACGCGGCCGCGACGTGGCGCGTGAACAAGACGATGGACGTGCAGCTCAACGTGCAGAACCTGTTCGACAAGAAGTATTACGCGAGCGCGTACCCGATCTACGCGACGTGGGCGCCGGGTCGTTCGGCGATGGTCACGCTCAACTTCTATCAGTAACGCCCAGGGCGGCGGGAGGGCGTGACACGCCCTTCCCCGCTTCGCTCACCACGGCAGCGAATCCGTCTTCACGTTCGTGAAGCGCTTCATCGCTTGCTGCATGCCTTTCTTGTATCCCCGCTCCGAATCCTTCATACCGCTTTGGGCCGGGACGACCGCGCGCATTTGCTCGTTCACGCGAGGTGGTAGCGCAGCCAGAAGGTTTCGCGGCACGCGTTGTCGAACGTCAGCCGCGACGGGCTGATCGGCTGCGCATCGGGATGGTGGAGCACGTCGTAGTCGATCCAGCATTCCGCGCACAGCAGGTCGGACGGTGCGCGGTCCTGCTCGACCGAGCGGCGCACGATCGCGCCGTTGTCGAAGCGGTATTCGGTTTCGGCACGCGTGACCTCGACATCGTCGTCGGTCCAGCGGTCGTGCGACGTAGCATGCGACACGATCTGCACCGGGCCGGCGAGCCCGTGGATCGCGGCAACGTAGGAAATCAGCTTGTCCATGGCGAGGCGGCGAACTGGCGGATGGCCGTTTCGTGCAACGCATGCTGCGCGAAACGGCCCGAGCGGCGAGTATAGCCGCGCGCCGAAGACCTTGCCGCCGGCGGGGTTTCGCGCGCTACGCGTCCAGCGCGAGCAGCGCGAACGTCGCGAGCCAGTGCTCGCCCATGTAGTCGCCGGCCACGTGCGCGAGCGCGCTCGCGAGATGCCGGTCGGCCGCGTCGAGCAGCTTCGCGCGCCGCGCGTCGCCTTCCGGCAGCGCGCCGGCCAGCGCGCGCTGGCACCACGCGCGGCTCAGGTTCAGCCCGTCGAGGTGCGCGATCTTGCCGTCGCTGCGGTCGCTGACCGTCGCCGGCTCGAACAGCGTCGCCGGCTCGCCGCGCGCGAGATCGGGCAGGAAGCGCGCGAACCAGCCGTCGAATTCGGCGGCCGGCAGCACGCGCCGCATCAGCTCGGCTTCCATCAGTGCAGGCGACAGGAATTCGTCGCCCGACGGCTCCCACGCCTGGCACGCGACGTCGTTCAGGTGCCAGCGCCGCGCGGTATCGACGATCAATGCCGCGAGCCCGTCGCGCTGCGTGTCGCGCGCGAAGTCGAGCGTGAGCGCCAGCGCGAACGCAGTGTTGAAATGCGTGCCCACGCGCAGCGGATAGGTCGCTTTCGGCAGGAAGGTTTCGAAACGCGACACGAACAGCTCGGTGAGCGGCGCCATCGTCTTCGCCCAGCGCGCGGCCTGCGGCAGCACACCCTTCAGCGCGAGTCGCTCGAGCTGAGCGGAAAGCGCGAGCAGCCACGCCCAGCCGTAGGGCCGCTCGAAGCCGCTGTTGTGCGGCAGCGCGAGATACGCGCGCTCGCCGGCGACGTTCGCGTCGGTGAAGTGCGCATCGACGGTCGCGACGATGCGCTCGGCTTCCGGCAACGCCGGGTAGCGTTCGAGCACGCGCAGCACGAGCCAGTAGCCGTGCACGCACGAGTGCCAGTCGTAGCTGCCGTAGAAGATCGGGTGCAGCGCACGCGGGCCCTGTACGTCGTGCGGGCCTTCGAGCGAATGCGTGAGCTTGTTCGGATATTCGCGGGTCAGGTGCGCGAGCGCGAGCGATGCGAATTTCGAGGCGAGTTCGGGGGTGAGTCGGTCGGTCATGTGCGTCTCTCGTCAGAAGCGGAATGCGAACGCATACATCAGCAGCGTGTTCACGGCGAGCAGCAGCAAGGCTGTCGGCCACTGCGTCTTGATCACGCCGTTCTTGTCCTTCAGTTCGAGCAGTGCCGCCGGCACGATGTTGAAGTTCGCGGCCATCGGCGTCATCAGCGTACCGCAGAAGCCGCTCAGCATCCCGATCGCGCCGACGATCGCCGGGTTGCCGTGAAACTGGTGGACGATCAGCGGCAGGCCGATGCCGGCCGTCATCACCGGAAACGCGGCGAAGCCGTTGCCCATGATCATCGTGAACAGCGCCATGCCGACGGTGTACGCCGCCACCACCGCGAACGGCGAATCGATCGGCACCCACTCCCTCACGAGCCCCGACACCACGCCGCCGACGCCCGCGACCGCGAACAGCGCGCCGAGCGCCGCGAGCATCTGCGGCAGGATCGCGGCCCAGCCGACCGCGTCCATCGTGTGGCGTGCTTCCTTCAACGCATGCACGGGCGAATCGCGCAGCATCGCGAGCGCGACGACGAACGCGACGATCGTGCCGAGCACGAGCGAGATCAGCGTCACGCTCTTCGGATCGACGAACGGTATGTGCTTCAGCGCGAACGTGCCGATCAACGTGACGAGCGGAATCAGCAGCGCGGGCAGGAACAGCCGGTTGCCGAAACGCTGCGCGAGCGTCTCGCGCCGCACTGCCGCCGCTTCGCCCGCTTCGTCGGACTTGCCGCGCCCGAGCTTGCCGGAGCCCGCGATCACCGCCAGCGCGATCGCGAGGCAGCCCGTCACGAAGTGCGGCAGCAGCGCGCCGAACAGAAACGTGGCCGCGTAGATCGCCCAGAACGCGAAATTGAAGACGCGGCGCGGGTTCGTGCGGTCCGTCAGGTTGAAGCATGCGAACGCGGCGAACATCAGCCCCGCGAGCGTGTACAGCGATTCCAGGCCGATCATCGCGCGCCCTCCTGCTTCACCAGGCCGAAGCCGCGCGTCAGCCGGCGGTCGAGCAGCGCGAGGCGCGTGCAGTGGATCAGCAGCGCGGCGATCGCGGTCGGGATCGCCCACACCGACAGGTGCAGCGGCTCGATCGAGATCCCGTTCTGTTCGAGAAAGCCCTTGATCAGCAGGATCGACTGGATCGCGATGAAGATGTCCTCGCCGAAGAACACGGCGACGTTGTCGGCGCCCGACGCATGCGCGCGAATCTGCTGGCGCACGGCCTCGGGCAGTTCGCCGTGCCGGCTGACGGCGGCGGCTTCGGCCATCGGCGCGATCAGCGGCCGCACCATCTGCGCGTGGCCGCCGAGCGACGTGAGGCCGAGCGCGGCCGTGGCCTGGCGCAGCACGAAGTACAGCATCAGCACGCGGCCCGTGGTGGCCGCCTGCACGCGCGAGATCATCCGCCTCGCCTGCTCCTTGAGCCCGTTGCGCTCGAGCAGCGCGATCACCGGCAGCGTCAGCCAGATCAGCCCCATGTAGCGGTTTTCGGTAAACGCCTTGCCGAACGCACTGACGATGTCGACGAGATTCAGCCCGCCCGCGAGCCCCGTCGCGAGCCCCGCGATCGTGACCACCAGCAGCGCGTTGAAGCGCAGCGCGAAACCGATCACGACGATCGGCACCCCAATCAGCACCAGCATTTCCCCTCCTTGTGTCTGGACGCGCGGCACGCCGGCCGCGCGCTGCCGGCCCGGTTTGCATCGGGCTCGGACGGCGAAATCTAACACGAGACTTTATCGATAAAAAGTCGACAATTTGCGGGTTCGGGTAAACGTTGAAGTGTGCGGATACCGTGCCCCGGCCGTGTGTCGACGGTGTTTCATCGGAGGAAACAGCGGCCGGCTGGTCGACCGGCCGCGGTGCGTGGCGGAGCCCTGGGCCGCCGACTACACTGGAAAGCATCGGCAACGGACGGGAGAGCCGCCATGATTGACGTATTCCAGACCATCGGCAGCCGCGCGTTCTCCGCTCATCTGGCGAAGGACGGGATGGTGACGCTGATGGAGCAACGCCATGAAGTCGACCGCGTGACGCTCGCGACGGCCTATGCCGCGCTCGTCGAGGGAGCCGAGCAGGAAGGCGACCTGCGCGACGCGACGGTCGAGGGGATGATGCGCGCGCTGATCCAGGGCTACGCGCGCAGCCATTGACGACGCGGCCGCGCATCCGCTGCGCGGCCGGCAAACAGGATCGTGCCGAAGTAGCGTTCGCGCGCCGCGTCGGACAGGTTCGTCGCGCTCGGCCGGTACGGATGGTGAAGCGCCGCGAACCGGAAGTAGTCGCGTTCGGCGTCGTCGCGCAGCACGTGCACCGCGTCCGGATCGACCGGAAATTCGCGGTGGAACGACGCATGCCCGCTCACGATGGCGATCCGGTACAGCAACCGGCCGTCGCGCTCGATCACGGCCGGCGCGTACGGGTCGCGGCTGACGAGTACGGTATCGGGCACGGTCATCCGGTTCTCCCCCTTCCTGTTTGTCGAGGCCGGCACGGTAACATGCCCGCTTGTGCGGCCTGCGCCGGCACGGTTCGACGGCCCGGCAGGCGCGGATGCACCGGCCCGCCGCCCCGTATCGCCCGGAAACACAGTGCAGTCATAGAGGAAACGCACTGAAACGGCACAATGGGCAAATTTTTCGATTGCCGCCGTCCGCGCCGCATGACAGCATGCGGGGCGTCGTCAACCCAAAAGAATACCGTGCCGTCCGGCCGCCGATGCCACCCGGCGGCACCGGACAGGCAGCCCCTTCCATGAACCCGGCCATCCTCCAACACTACGAACCGACCGGAGAATTCCGCTTGTGAACATCGGCATCGTCAACGACCTCCCGCTTGCCGTCGAGGCGATGCGCCGTGCGATCGCGCGCCGGCCCGAGCACCGCGTGCTGTGGGTCGCGACCGACGGCGCGCAGGCCGTCGAACTGTGCGCCGCGCAGCCGCCCGACGTCGTGCTGATGGACCTGGTCATGCCGAAATTCGACGGGATCGAAGCGACGCGGCGGATCATGCGATCCGAACGACCGTGCGCGATCCTGATCGTGACGAGCTGCATCGGCGCGAATGCGTGGCGCGTATTCGAGGCGATGGGCGCCGGTGCGCTCGACGCGGTCGATACGCCGCGGCTCGGCGACGGCGCGGCCGGCGACACGACCCGACTCCTGCTCGCGAAGATCGACCAGATCGGCCGGCTGCTCGACGCGCCGGGCGGCACGCGCCTCGCCGGCACGGCCGCCCGCGCCGGCGGCGGCCCGCTGATCGCGATCGGTGCGTCGGCCGGCGGCCCGGGCGCGCTCGCATCGATCCTCGGCGGCCTGCCGGCCGATTTCAGCGCGCCGATCGTGATCGTGCAGCACGTCGACCGCGCGTTCGCGGAAGGCATGGCGCAATGGCTCGACGGCCAGACGCCGCTCGCCGTGCGCGTCGCGCGCGAAGGCGACCGCCCGCAGCCGGGCGTCGCGCTGCTCGCCGCGACCGACGATCATCTGCGCATCACGCGCACCGGCACGCTCGAATACACGCGCGAGCCGGCCGCCACGCCGTATCGTCCATCGGTCGACGTGTTCTTCAACAGCCTGACCGAGCACTGGCCCGGCCGCGTGATCGGCGTGCTGCTGACGGGGATGGGGCGCGACGGTGCGATCGGCCTGAAGGCGCTGCGGATGAAGGGCTACCATACGATCGCGCAGGACGAGGCGACCAGCGCCGTGTACGGCATGCCGAAGGCAGCCGCGACGCTCGGCGCGGCGCGCGCGATCCTGCCGCTCGGACGCATCGCGGGCGAGCTGGCGGCGCTCGCACGGATCTGAGCCCGATGAACACGTGCAACACCCATGCCTGCCCTCGCAACACGCCGCATCGACCATGACTAGCGACCTGACCCGCCCGCCGGGCAGCCCGATCACGCCGACCGCCGACGTGCCGGCCATGGTGCTGCTGGTCGACGACCAGACGATCGTCGCGGAAGCCGTACGGCGCGCGCTCGTCGACGAGGAAGGCATCGACTTCCACTACTGCCCGCGCTCGGACGACGCGATGGCCACCGCGATCGACACGCGGCCGACCGTGATCCTGCAGGACCTCGTGATGCCCGGCATCGACGGGCTGAGCCTCGTAAAGTCGTACCGCGCGAACCCGGCGACACGCGACGTGCCGATCATCGTGCTGTCGACGCAGGAAGAACCGGTGATCAAGAGCGCCGCGTTCGCGGCCGGCGCGAACGACTATCTCGTGAAGCTGCCCGATCGCATCGAGCTCGTCGCGCGCATCCGCTACCACTCGCGTTCATATATGAACCTGCTGCAGCGCGACGAGGCCTATCGCGCGCTGCGGCAGTCGCAGCAGCAACTGCTCGAAGCCAATCTCGAACTGCGGCGCCTCACGCATTCCGACGGCCTGACGGGGCTGTCGAACCGGCGCTATCTCGACGAATACCTGGCCGCCGAATGGCGCCGCGGCACGCGCGAGCGCAGCGAGCTGTCGCTGCTGATGATCGACGTCGACAATTTCAAGCTGTACAACGACACGTACGGACACGTGTCGGGCGACAGCGTGCTCAAGCAGATCGCGTCGACCATCGAGCGCTGCCTCGGGCAATCGGGCGATCTCGCCGCGCGCTTCGGCGGCGAGGAGTTCGCGGTCGTGATGCCGGCGACGTCGCCGGGCGCGGCGCGGCTGCTCGGCGAGAAGATCCGGCTCGCCATCGAGGCGCTGCGGCTGCGGCACGCGCATTCGTCGACCGGCAACACCGTGACGATCAGCATCGGCGGCGCGAGCATCGTGCCCGCGCCCGGCCTGCCGACGACCGTGCTGATCGAAGCGGCCGACCGCGCGCTGTATCGCGCGAAGCACGAAGGCAAGAACCGCGTCGAGATCGATACGTCGCCGACGCCGCCCGGCGCCGGCGGGTTCGGCGCGCCGCGCGACTGATCGCGCGCGTCGCTTACGCGGCGCCGAGCCGGCGCGCGTAGTCGTTCGGGTCCAGCGGGCGGCTGAACAGGTAGCCCTGCTGCATGTCGCAGCCGATCTGCTGCAGGAACCACGACTGCGCCTGCGTCTCGACGCCCTCCGCCGTGACCTTCATGCCGAGCGAATGCGCCATCGCAACGACGGCCTGCGTGATCGCGACCGAGTCGTGATGATCGGGCACGCCCGACACGAACGAGCGGTCGACTTTCAGGTTGTGCAGCGGAAAGCGCTTCAGGTAAGCGAGCGACGAATAGCCGGTACCGAAATCGTCGACCGAGATCCGCACGTTCATGTCCGTGAGCGCTTCGAGCATCGGCAGCACGGTGTCCGTGTCGTTCATCAGCAGTCCTTCGGTGATCTCGAGTTCGAGCGCGGACGGATCGAGCTGCGTTTGCGCGAGACAGCGGCCGACCGATTCGACGAGCCCTTCGTGGAACTGCCGAGGCGACAGGTTGACGGCCAGCATCAGGTCGGGGGCGATCGTGCGGCGCCATTCGGCCGCCTGCCTGCAGGCCGTTTCGAGCACCCACTGGCCGATCGCGACGATCAGCCCCGTATCTTCCGCGACCGGAATGAATTCCGCCGGCGACATCGGCCCGAGCTCCGGGCTGGTCCAGCGCAGCAGCGCTTCCGCACCGACCGTGCGGCCGCTGCGCGCATCGACGACGGGCTGATACGCGAGCCGCAGCATGTCCGACGTCAGCGCGCGCCGCAGCGACTGCTCGACCGCGAAGCGGCGCTGCAGCCGCAGGTTGAGCTGCGCGGTGAAGAACGTGAAATGGTTGCGGCCGCGCTGCTTCGCGTCGTACATCGCCGAATCGGCGTTGCGCATCAGCGTGACCGCATCGTCGCCGTCACGGGGCGCCACGCTGATCCCGATCGACACGCCGAGCCAGTACTCGTTGTTCGCGATCGCGAACGGCTTCGCGATCGCGTCGATCACCTCGCGCGCGAGCACCGCGAGGCGGTCGGGATCGTCGCAGTCGTCGACGAGGATCACGAACTCGTCGCCGCCGACGCGCGTGAGCGCGTAGCGGCCGCCCGCGCAGGCCGCGAGCCGCGCCGCGACGCTGCGCAGCAGCGCGTCGCCCGCGTCGTGGCCGGCCGTGTCGTTGACCTTCTTGAAACCGACGAGATCGATGAACAGGATCGCGACGCGCGCGGGCCCGCCCGCCGCATCGTGCCCGCCGAACAGCTCGCGCATGCGGTCGGCGAGCCAGCGGCGGTTGTAGAGGCCCGTCAGCGCATCGCGCGTCGCCAGGTAGCGCAGTTGCTGCTGCGCTTCGCGCACGGGGCCGATGTCGTTGAACGACACGAGCACGGAATCGGCCCGCGTCTCGCCGGGCCTCACGATCGGCACCGCATTGCCGCGCACCCAGATGATGTCGCCGTCCGCGAGGCCGAAGCCGACCGTGTAGTCGAGCATCGGCGTGGCCGTCTCGAGCGCGAGCCGGCTCGGCCACGCGTCGGGCGCGATCGGCGTGCCGTCCTCGCGCAGCTTGCGCAGGATCACAGTGGACAGCCGCCGGCCGACGAGATCGCCCTTCACGCGCATCATCCGGTTCGCGCTCGGGTTGCTCGCGACCACGACGCCGTCGCGCGACACGACGAGGATTCCTTCGTTCAGGCTGTTGACGACGAGCCGGTGATGCTCCTCGCTGCGCACGAGCTGCCGTGCGATCCGGTCCTGGTGCACCGCGAGGCCGACACTGTTGCCGATGTCGCGCAGCAGTTCGGTTTCCTCATCGCTTGGCCGGCACGGTGTGCGGTGATAGACGGCGAATGCGCCGAGCACGGCGCCCGTGTCGTCGAGAAACGGCACCGACCAGCATGCGCGCAGGCCCAACGGCAATGCGACGGAACGGTAGTCGGCCCACAGTGGATCGGTTTCGATGTCTTCGACGGCGATCATCCGGCGCTCGTACATCGCCGTGCCGCACGAGCCGGCTGCCGGCCCGATCGGCGCGCCGTCGATCGCCGCGCTGTACTGCGCGGGCAGCGACGGCGCCGCGCCGACGCGCACGTGCGCGCCGTCCGTATCGAGCAGCAGGATCGTGCATGACGCGCCGTCGCCGAGCAACGCCTCGGCACGCCGGCAGACCTCGACCAACAGTTCCGGCAGCGGTGTGTTGCGCGTGATCAGCCTCAGCACGCTTTGCTCGGACGCGAGCACTTCCGCCGCGAGGCCGAGGCTGTAACGAGAATTTTGCGGTTCGGTATTCAAGATGAATCCTGCCGTCTGTCCGATCGGGTCTGATGCGCCCGATTCGTTTTCGATCTTTCGTGCCGTTTTCGCTCCGGGTTTACGCCGATGCCCGGTGCGCCCCGTTTTGCGCGCCGAGTCGGGGCGCGCCGAAATATATTTAACACCAATCCGCGACAACCCGCGCATCCGCGTGCATCAGGGGTTACGCGCGGTTGCCCCGCCGCATGCGGCCCGGCGGTCAGCCCGCCGAAAGTACAGGCAGCCCTTCGCCGACACCGGTTCGTCAGATTGTGACGGCGCCCGGCCCCCGTTCCTGCCCTGCCTTCCGCGCCCGGCAGCGGACGCGTCACGGCTTTCAGCGCATCGATCGCCGCAGCGACCGACGCGCGCGCGGGCGCCGCAGGCAGCGCGCCGCCTGTCAATCCTTCCGGATGTGTTCGGCCAGGAAGTCGATCAGCAGCCGTACGCGCGGCAGCAGCCCGCGCCGCGACGGAAACACCGCGTGCACCACGCCGCCCTTCGGCGCCCAGCCCGGCAGCACGTCGACCAGCGTGCCGTCGCGCAGGTCGTCCTCGACGACCATGCACGGCAGCTGCACGATGCCGACGCCATGAATCGCCGCGTCGCGCAGCGCGTGCATGTCGTCGGTCACGAAGCGCGGATGATGGCGCAGCTGCGCGTCCTCGCCGTTCGGCCCGACCAGTTGCCACAGATGATGCCGCGCCGGCCCCCAGTCGAGACTCGGCGCGCCGGCCAGCTCGGCCGGATCCGACAGCGCCCCTCGCCCGTCCAGCCATTGCGGCGCGGCGACCAGCCGCTGCGGGCTGTCGGCCAGCACGCGCATCACGAGATCGCTGTCCTCCAGCGGCGGGAAGCGCACGCGCAGCGCGAGGTCGAATCCTTCGCTCAGCAGGTCGACGCGGCGGTTCGTTGCCTCGAGATGCACCTGCACCTGCGGATGAATCGCCATGAAGCGCGCGACGAGTTCGCTCACGCGGTATTCGAGCAGCGCGGTCGGACAACTCACGCGGACGACGCCGCGCGGTTCCGCGTGCCGCCGCTCGATCACCTCGCGCGCGGCGTCGGCCTCGACCAGCACGGCAAGGCAGCGCTCGTAGAATTCGCGCCCGGTTTCCGTGACCGTGAAATGACGCGTCGTGCGCTGCAGCAGCCGCACGTCGTACTTCGCTTCCAGCGCGGCGATGCGGCGGCTCAGCGTCGATTTCGGCACATCCAGCGCGCGCCCCGCCTGCGTGAACCCGCCGTGCTCGACCACCTTCACGAAATAGTAGAGGTCGTTCAGGTCATCCATGATTGTTCCACCCATAGAACACTGACGGCATTTTAAGGGACTGGAACGCCGGTTGTTGCACGCATAGCATTCTGTTTCAACGTGGATCGAGCGTGTCGCGGCGGCAGGAAATTGTCCCGGCCGGCTCCATCGGCCGCCCGATCGATTCACTAAGCTTGAAGTCCCCCCTTCACATTCCGCACGTCACTGGAGGCAACCATGGCAAGCGAACCGGTTCGCGACCCCGCGAACGACCACCTGCTCACCCCGCAGAACGCGGCGTTCATCGTCATCGATTACCAGCCGGTCCAGGTGAACTCCATCGCGTCGATGGATCGCCAGCTGCTGATCAACAACATCGTCGGCGCGTCGAAGGCGGCCGTCGCGTACGGCCTGCCGATCGTCCACTCGACCGTGAACGTGAAGACGGGCCTGAACAAGCCGCCGATCCCGCAACTGCGCCATGCGCTCGAAGGCTATCCGACCTACGACCGCACGAGCATCAACTCGTGGGAAGACGTCGAATTCCGCCAGGCCGTCGAGGCGACCGGCCGCAAGAAACTGATCATGACCGCGCTGTGGACCGAAGCGTGCCTGACGTTCCCGGCGCTCGACGCGCTGAAGGCCGGCTACGAGGTATACGTGGTCGTCGACGCGGTCGGCGGCACGTCGGTCGCCGCGCACGAAGCCGCGCTGCGCCGCATCGAGCAGGCCGGCGGCAAGATGATCAGCGTCGCGCAGCTGTTCTGCGAACTGCAGCGCGACTGGGCGCGCAGCGCCACCGTGCCGGCGTTCGTCGACCTGTTCATCGAAACCGGCGGCACGGCCGGCATCCAGTTCTCGTACGACAAGAGCTGACCGGCACGGCACGCGCGGCCGCCGCTGGCGTTTCCGGCCGGCGGCTGCGTGCGGCCGTTGCCTTCCCCTCCGTTCCGGCACGACCGGGACGCGATCGCGGCCGGCCGGGCCGCGTTTTCGTATCCGTGATTCAATGTCGATGGAACCGGTGTCGCGCATTCCGGCGGCACGGCGACGTAGGCCCTCATCGAACGACCTTCACTGGATCACCATGACGAACCCTGCCGAAATCAAGGCGCTCGTTTTCGATGTCTTCGGAACGATCGTCGACTGGAGAAGCGGTGTCGCACGCGGCGCTGCCGCGTTCCTGGACCGCCACGCGCCCGCGCTCGACCCGTTCGTGTTCGCCGACGCATGGCGCGCCGAATATTCGCCGTCGATGGAGGAAATCCGCAGCGGGCGCCGCCGCTACGTGCGGCTCGACGTGCTGCATCGCGAAAACCTCGTCCGCACGCTCGACCGTTTCGGCATCGACGACGTGCCCGACGCCGACATCGACACGCTCAACCTCGCATGGCACAGCCTCGACCCGTGGCCCGACGCCGTCGCCGCGCTGCACCGGCTGAAGCGGCGCTTCATCATCGCGCCGCTGTCGAACGGCAACATCCGGCTGATGGTCGACGTCGCGAAGCGCGCGGGGCTGCCGTGGGACGCGATCCTCGGCGCGGAAGTCGTCCGCGCGTACAAGCCGTCGCCGCAGGTGTACAGCGACACCGTCGACATTCTCGGCCTCGCACCGGCCGAGCTGTGCCTGGTCGCCGCCCACAACGGCGACCTCGCCGCCGCGCGCCGACAGGGGCTGTCGACCGCGTTCGTGCTGCGGCCGACCGAGCACGGGCCCGGCCAGACGACCGACCTGAAAGCCGACGATGCGTGGGACTTCGACGTCAGGGACCTGAACGAGCTCGCGGATCGGCTCGAGTGCCCGGGTTGAATGCCGGCTCCGTCGCGACCGCCTGCCCCTGCGCCGCCATCGCGAGACGCCGCCAGTTGCGCGCCGCGTATCGATGAGCCTGCTGCAACGCGAGCCATAAACCGATCTGCCGAACCGGCCTGAACAAACCGCGCGCGCTGAACACGGTGCGCCGCTCGACGCGTGTCCTGCCGCCTTCCACGGGCGTCAGCGTGAATTCGTCTTCCAGCAGGCCGACCCAGTCGCGGCACCAGACCGTCGACGCCACCATCCGGTAACGCAGCCGGCGATGCTCGTCGAGCACGAGAATCCGCTGGTCGATGGTGCCGCGATCGGTCGTGCACTGCCGCGTGTTGCCGACGGCCGGCACGCCTTCGAGCACGCGGCAGCTGACCGGCTTCGGCACGCCGAGGCGGAACAGCAACGGCCGCGTGTCGTCCATCCGCGCATGCAGGAAATGCGGCCACACGTGCTCGGGCCGGCAATCGAACGTCCACTGCGAATGAATTTCCACGACCGTCTCCTGGCGGCTGTCGGTGCGCACATGATGGCACAACCGCCGCCATGCCGAAGCGTGCGGCCCGTCATCACGACGCGCACGCGGCCCGCTATTCCGGCTCGCCGACGAATCGCAGCGTCCCCGAATCGCCCGACAGCAGCGCGCGATTCGCGTCCGCCGCCGCGCGCAGGTAATCCCACAGCGCGGTCACGCGCCGCAGCTTGCGCAGATCCTCGCGGCACGTCAGCCAGAAGCACCGCGTGACGACCACGTCGTCCGGCAGCACGGGCACGAGCGCCGGCTGCGTGGCCGCCATGAAGCACGGCAGGATCGCAAGCCCGCCGCCCTGCAGCGCCGCGAAGTACTGCGCGATCACGCTCGTCGTGCGCAGCCCGGCCGTCGCACCGGGCACCGCGCGATCGAGGTACAGCAACTCGTTGCTGAACGCGAGATCGTCGACGTAGCTGATGAACGTGTGCTGCGCGAGATCGTCCGTGCACGTGATCGGCGCGTGGCTCGCGAGGTAGTCGCGCGTCGCGTAGAGCCGCAACCGGTAATCGCACAGCTTCGTGACCACGTAGGGCCCGCGCTCGGGCCGCTCGAGCGTGATCGCGAGGTCGGCCTCGCGCTTCGGCAGGTTGACGAAATGCGGCACGGGCAGCAGGTCGACCGTCACGTGCGGATGCTCGGCGCGAAACTGCGCGAGCTGCGGCGCGAGGAAAAAGCAGCCGAACCCTTCCGTCGACCCGATCCGCACGTGGCCCGACAGCGCCTCGCCGGTGTTCGCGACCTGGTCGCATGCCGACTGCACGGTCGTTTCCATCGCGTCCGCATAGGCGACGAGCCGCTGCCCTTCGGCCGTCAGCGCGAAGCCGCCGGAGCGCGACTTGTCGAACAGCAGCGTGCCCATCGCGGCCTCGAGCGCACGGATGCGCCGCGCGACGGTCGTGTAGTCGACGCCGAGCCGCTTCGCGGCGCCGCTTGCGCGCTGCGTGCGCGCGACTTCGAGGAAAAAGCGCAGGTCGTCCCAGTTCAGGTTGCCGGAAACCGGCTCGGTGGCATGTCGCATCGGCGAGGGAAAAAGGGGCTGGAGTCTCCGGGCCGGCCGTCGATATGCATAAATGCACATCCAACCGGTTTCTTTATCGGTACATGATGAATCTGCGCATAACTATACTCGACCGTGACCTGCGGACCACGAGCCGCGGCACCACCACGGAGACACCATGCAGACCCGATCCACCCTCGATGAGCATGCGACCATCGCGACACCCGCGCCCGAGCGCACCGCGAAGCATTACCTGCTGGCCGGCTGGGCCAGCATGGCCGGCACGACGATCGAGTGGTACGACTTCTTCCTCTACGGCACGGCCGCCGCGCTCGTGTTCAACCGCATCTTCTTCCCGTCGCTGGACCCCGTCGTCGGCACGCTCGCGGCGTTCGGCACGTTCGCGGTCGGCTTCATCGGGCGGCCGATGGGCGGCATCGTGTTCGGCCACTTCGGCGACCGCATCGGCCGCAAGTCGATGCTGATGATCACGCTGCTGCTGATGGGCGTGCCGAGCATGATCATCGGGCTGATCCCGTCGTACGACAGCATCGGCTACTGGGCCGCGGCGCTCTTGATCGCGATGCGCTTCCTGCAGGGGATGGCCGTCGGCGGCGAATGGGGCGGCGCGGTGCTGATGGCCGTCGAACACGCGCCGAAAGGCCGCAAGGGGCTGTTCGGCAGCCTGCCGCAGACAGGCGTCGGGCTCGGCCTGATCCTGTCGTCGGTCGCGATGGCCGCGGTCGCCGCGCTGCCGGAAGCCGACATGCTGTCGTGGGGCTGGCGCGTGCCGTTCCTCGCGAGCATCGCGCTCGTCGGGCTCGGCTGGTTCATCCGCGCGAAGGTGCCCGAATCGCCCGACTTCGAGAAGATGCAGCGCCAGGGCAAGGCCGAGAAGTCGCCGGTAACGGCCGCACTGCGCCGCCATCCGCGCGAGGTGCTGACGATCGTCGGCGCGCGCGCCGCGGAGAACACGTGGTTCTACATGGTCGTCACGTTCGCGCTCGCCTACGCGACGCAGCAGCTGCACCTGCCGAAGGCCGAGATGCTGCACGCGATCACGGCCGGCGCCGCGCTGTCGCTCGTCACGATGCCGCTGTGCGGCCACCTGAGCGACCGCATCGGCCAGCGCCGGATGTTCGCAATCGGCCTCGTGCTGATGTGCGCGTTCGCCGCGCCGTTCTTCATGATGCTCGGCACGCAGCAGACGTCGACCGCATGGTGGGCGATCGTGCTCGGCCTCGGCGTCGTGTTCCCGATCCTCTATGCGCCGGAATCGCTGCTGTTCGCGCAGCAGTTCCCCGCTGAAATCCGCTACAGCGGCATCTCGCTGTCGGTGCAGCTCGCCGGCGTGATCGGCGGCGGCTTCGCGCCGATGATCGCGACGTCGCTGCTCAAGGCCGGCGGCGGCCAGCCGCACTACGTGATCGCGTACCTCGTCGGCTTCGGCGTGTTCGCGCTCATGTGTACCGCATTGATGCGCCCGGCGCGCGCCTGAGCACGCCGGCCGGCATTCGATCGAATTCAGTTCGTCCTGCCGCCCGCCGCGCCTGCACGCGCGGCGGGAGCAGCCCCCCTTTGTCATCGCCACACCGTTTCCCCGGAGAGTTCCATGAACGCCGCAGTTCCCCAGACCACCCTCGCCGTGCCCACCGCCAAGCTGCTGATCGACGGCGCATTCGTCGAATCGCAGAGCGCCGAATGGGGCGACATCGTCAATCCCGCGACGCAGGACGTGATCGGCCGTGTGCCGTATGCGACGCTCGACGAGGTCGACGCCGCGATCGCGTCCGCGCAGCGCGCGTTCCAGACGTGGAAGACGACGCCGATCGGCGCGCGGCTGCGCATCATGCTGAAGTTCCAGGACCTCGTGCGCCGCAATCTCGAACGGATCGCGCACACGCTGACGGCCGAGCAAGGCAAGACGCTGCCCGACGCGCAGGGCGACATCTTCCGCGGCCTCGAGGTCGTCGAGCATGCGTGCTCGATCGGCACGCTGCAGCAAGGCGAATTCGCGGAGAACGTCGCGGGCGGCGTCGATACCTACACGCTGCGCCAGCCGATCGGCGTGTGCGCGGGCATCACGCCGTTCAACTTCCCCGGCATGATCCCGCTGTGGATGTTCCCGATGGCGATCGTGTGCGGCAACACGTTCGTGCTGAAGCCGTCGGAGCAGGACCCGCTGTCGACGATGCAGCTGGTCGAACTCGCGATCGAGGCCGGCGTGCCGCAAGGCGTGCTGAACGTCGTGCACGGCGGCAAGACGGTGGTCGACCGCCTGTGCACGCATCCGGACATCAAGGCGATCTCGTTCGTCGGTTCGACGCGCGTCGGCACGCACGTGTACAACCTCGGCAGCCAGCACGGCAAGCGCGTGCAGTCGATGATGGGCGCGAAGAACCACGCGGTTGTGCTGCCCGATGCGCACCGCGAGCAGTCGATCAACGCGCTCGTCGGCGCGGGCTTCGGCGCGGCCGGCCAGCGCTGCATGGCGACCTCGGTCGTCGTGCTGGTCGGCAAGGCGCGCGACTGGCTGCCCGATCTCGTCGAGAAGGCGAAGGTGCTGAAGATCAACGCGGGCCACGAGCCCGGCACCGATGTCGGCCCGGTCGTGTCGAAGGCCGCGCAGGCGCGCATCACCGCGCTGATCGACGAAGGCGTGAAGGCCGGCGCGAAGCTGGAACTCGACGGCCGCGACGTGAAGGTGCCCGGCTACGAGCAGGGCAACTTCGTCGGCCCGACGATCTTCTCGGGCGTGACGACCGACATGTCGATCTATACGGAAGAAATCTTCGGGCCGGTGGTGGTCGTGCTCGAAGCCGACACGCTCGACGACGCGATCGCGCTCGTCAACCGCAACCCGATGGGCAACGGCGTCGGCCTGTTCACGCAGAGCGGCGCGGCCGCACGCAAGTTCCAGAGCGAGATCGACATCGGCCAGGTCGGCATCAACATCCCGATTCCGGTGCCGGTGCCCTACTTCAGCTTCACGGGCTCGCGCGGCTCGAAGCTCGGCGATCTCGGCCCGTACGGCAAGCAGGTCGTGCAGTTCTACACGCAGACGAAGACGGTCACCGCGCGCTGGTTCGACGACGACGCGACGGCCGGCGGCGTGAACACGACGATCGCGCTGCGCTGATTGAGGGCCCGCACATGGACATTGCATTCATCGGACTCGGCAACATGGGCGGCCCCATGGCCGCCAATTTGCTCAAGGCCGGCCACGCGCTGACGGTGTTCGACCTCGACGCACATGCGGTCGACGCCGCGGTGCGCGCAGGCGCGACGGCGGCCGGCTCGCCGCGCGAAGCGGCCGCACGCGGCGCTGTCGCGATCACGATGCTGCCGGCCGCGCAGCACGTGCGCGCGGTCTACCTCGGCGACGACGGCGTGCTGGCCGGCGCGCGAGCGGGCGCACTGCTGATCGACTGCAGCACGATCGATCCCGGCACCGTGCGCGCGGTGGCCGACGCCGCCGCACGACGCGACTTCCCGCTCGCCGATGCGCCCGTGTCGGGCGGCACCGGCGGCGCGCAGGCCGGCACGCTGACCTTCATGGTCGGCGCGAGCGCCGCGCTCTTCGAGCGCATCCGCCCCGTGCTGCTCGACATGGGCAGGAACGTCGTGCATTGCGGCGGCACGGGCACCGGGCAGATCGCGAAGATCTGCAACAACCTGCTGCTCGGGATCTCGATGATGGGCGTGTCGGAAGCCATGGCGCTCGGCGCCGCGCTCGGCATCGATCCGGCCGTGCTGGCCGGCATCATCAACACGTCGACCGGCCGCTGCTGGAGCTCGGACACGTACAACCCGTATCCGGGCGTGAGCGATACGGCGCCGGCCGCACGCGCCTATGCGGGCGGCTTCGCGGCGAACCTGATGCTGAAGGATCTCGGGCTGGCGACCGAAGCCGCCCGGAGCGCGCATCAGCCTGTGTGGATGGGCGCGCTGGCGCAGCAGCTCTATCAGTCGATGAGCCAGCAGGGGCTCGGCACGCTCGATTTCTCCGCGTGCGTGAAGCTGTACGAGGCACGGCCGGCCTGAGCCGAACGGCCAGCGCCGGACGTGCGCCGACCCGCGATGTGCCAGTCCGGCATCGCGGGTCGGTTTGCATGCGGGGGAGGGAAATGCAGGCGTCGCTTCAGGCGCCGGCGGTGCGCCGGCACCGCCGTGCGTTCAACCGCGCGGGTTCGATGCCGTCTCGAAGGTCGGATGGCACTCGAACGCGAGTTCGGAGCGCGCGTCGACACGGCGGCCGCCGGTCAGCGATTCCGTCTTCATGCTCGCGCGCATCCCGCGCTGCGTGCAGTAGTTGGTGGCTTCGCTGACGGCCTTCTCGTGGGCATCGGCCCACGTCGTCGACACGCCGACCGTGCGCGTCGTCACGGTGTACACGTTCGGGTTCGACGTCGCGGTCACGTCGGAAGCGGTCGAACACGCGGCGAGCAAGCATGCAACAGCCGCGACGGTCAACCATCGCAGGGTTCGGTAAGAGACTGGAATGGACATGAGGGGCAGGCGCACGCCGTTCGACGTGCATTGAGCAACATAGGCGACAGTATGCCTGCTCGATCGCCGGAGATCATGCCCCTTTCAGTGAACACATTGTTTCGAATGGTTAAACGATGGCCGTTTCAGGCAAGATTTACAGCCGTCGCCCGCGCTCATTTTCGTCGGGCAGGTCATTTCGCCCTGCCCGCATGGCGTTCCGCGCGCTCACGCGCGCATGACGGTCAAGGTTCGCCCGCCTGCCGGATCCTCGCCGATGCTTCCGCCAGGTTCCGCCACGCCGGCTGCCCCGGTGCATAGCGCGCACGGATGTAGGCGGCAAGCTCGGCCATCTGGCGGTCGTCGAAGGCCGCGCCGAAACCCGGCATGTAGCCGAGCTGGTCGGTGGCCGGCTGGTCGATCCCGTGGTGCAGCACGCGCAGCAGGTTGTCCGGCGTCGACTGGCTGACGCTCGTGTTGAGCCCCATCAGCGGACGCACGCCGAAATGCCCGACGCCGCCCGATTCCGCATGACAGACCGCGCATGCCGTGTCGAACGCGCGGCGGCCGTTCTCGAGGCCGAGCGTCGCGACGGTTTCCGCGCCGCGCGCCTGGCGGGTTGCCGCGTCCGCGGCGACCGCGGCATCGACCGGCGGCGACAGCGACGCCAGATAGTGCGCGATCGCCCGGACGTCGGACTCGGGCAGCGCCGCGAGCCCCGCGACGACGGGCGCCATCGGTCCGGCCGCGACGCCGTGCTGCGCGGAGAAACCCGTGCGCAGATAGTCGAACAGCGCGCCTTCGGTCCATGGCACGGGCGAGGCCGGCGACGCGACGAGCGGCGGCGCGACCCATCCCTCCGCTTCGCCGCCAGACAGGTAGGCCAGGCCGCCCTTCTCCGCACCGAGCGCGTTGCGCGGCGTATGGCAGGCGCCGCAGTGCCCGGCACCGTCGACCAGGTACTTGCCGCGATTCCACGTCGCGGAGCGCGCCGGGTCCGGTGCAAACGGCCGTGCGTCGTGATACAGCCAGTTCCAGCCGGCGACGAGGCGCCGCTGGTCGAGCGGGAACGGCAGTTTCGTCTTCGGCGGCACGTGCTTCACCGGTGGCTGCGACATCAGGTACGCATAGAGCGCGAGCAGGTCGGGCTCGCTCAGCTTCGCGAACGCCGTGTACGGGAACGCCGGGTACAGGTGCGTACCGTCGCGCGAGATGCCTTCGCGCATCGCGCGGGCGAACGCCGGATACGACCAGGTGCCGATGCCGGTTTCCGGATCGGGCGTGAGGTTCGTCGTGTAGATCGTGCCGAACGGCGTATCGAGCGCGAGCCCGCCCGCGTTGGTCGCGCCGCCGGGCGCCGTGTGGCACACCGCGCAATCGCCGGCGAGGGCGACCTGGCGGCCGCGTTCGAGCGTCGCGGCGCTCCACATCGCGCCGTCCGCGCCGCCGGGCGCAACGGGCGCGATCGGCGCTGGCCCCGGCAGGATCGCGCACGCGAGCCCGATCAGCCCGCCGACCACGCCGCCCGCGCCGCCGCCGGCCAGCCAGCGGCGCCAGCGCGATGCACGGCGCGGGGCCGCATGCAGCCCGTCGCCGGCACCAACCGGCACCGGTTGCGCGAGTGCCGCGCGAATGTGCGCGGCATCGAATGGCGGCGCACGAAAACGCACGCCAGTCGCGTCGTACAGTGCATTCGCGATCGCCGCCGCGGCCGGTGCCGCCGCCTGCTCGATCCGGCGCGCATCTTGCACGGACAGCTCGCCCCGCGCGCGGTGCGCCGCTGCGTCGAGTGCGACCAGTTCGTGTGCGATCGCGTCCGGCTGCGCACCGGCACCGGTCTCGTCGTGCGCGGGCCGCGCGGACAACCGGGCCCCCATCACGCGTGAAATCGCGGCCTCGATCTGCCACGCGGGCAAGCCGGCCAGCGCCGCATCGCCCGGCTCGCCGTTGCCCTGCCCGGCCACGACGCGCCGCACCGCAACGTCGCCCGTCGCGCGATCGACTTCGAGATCGACGACCCATGCGGACCAGCGCGGATCGTCGTCATGGCGGGCAGCGTCGGATTCGGCCGCGGGGTCGCCGTCGAATGCGAAGCCGCGTCCGCTGACCGTCGAACGCGTGTTCGTACGGGCCGAGACCGGCGCACCCCATGCGGCGCGCTCGCTGACCATCCGGATCGTCTCGCGCGGCCCCGCGTCCCGCGCGGCATCGAGGTGCTGCAGCCGCAGCGCGACCGGGTCGCGTCGCAACGCGCTGGCGAGTTCGTCGACGAAGGATTCACGGGCAAATGCGTGCGCGTGGCCGGGAATCGCACCGTCGGCATCGGCCAGCTCGATCGAGGTCTGCGCGTGCCGGTAGACGAACGGCGACGCCGCGCCGGCATGCGCCCGGTCCGCCTCCGCTCCGCGCGCATCGTGCGCGCCTGCACCGGCCGCCTGCACGCGATAGCGCCAGGCCGTCATCCGCCCGTCGGGTGCGGTGCGCGTCTCGATGTCGAACGATGCGCGCGCGTGCGCGTCGCCGATCGGCCATTCGTAGCGCGCACGGTGCGCGTGCGATGCGCCGGCAGCGGTATCGTCGCGCGCGTCGGGCGCCTCGGCGCGCTCCGGCTGCGCAGGCAGGCTTGCGTCACGCTTCATCGCCGTCTCGCAGATAGCGTGCCGCGCGATGCACCGCACGGATGATCTCCAGATGCGTGCCGCAACGACACAGGTTGAAGCGCAACGCGTCGCGGATCGCCGCATCGTCCGGCGCGGGGTGGCGGTCGAGCAGCGCCTTCGTGCTCATGATCATCCCGTTCAGGCAATAGCCGCATTGCGCGGCCTGCTCGTCGATGAACGCGCGCTGGATCGGATGCAGCGCGTCGCGCGAGCCGAGCCCTTCGAGCGTCGTGACGTCGCGCCCGTTCGCGGCGGCGGCCGGCACGACGCACGAACGCGTGGCTTGCCCGTCGACGAGCACCGTGCACGCACCGCACTGCCCGAGCCCGCAGCCGTATTTCGGGCCGTTGAGCGCGCAGTCGTTGCGCAGGACCAGTAGCAGCGGCGCGTCGGGCGCGGCGGCGTCGAAGGTGTGCGGCGTGCCGTTCACGCGAAACGCCAGCGGCCGCGACGGAGAGGCGGGATGGGACATGAATGGATCCGGAATGCGGCGCGCGAGCCGGGAGCGGCCAGCGGCGGGCACTGCCGCCGGCTGGCACCCGCCGGCGCGCGCCTGACATATAACACGCCGAAATGCGCACGTACCCGCGCACGTCGATCGCCGCGACGGCCCGGCGCCGGCCGGCGCGGGCACGGCGGGCGCATCAGGCCGCGGCCGCCACGTTGCTGCGCGACGGCGCCGCGAGCGGCACGTCGAACACGTCGTAACCGAACACCCACGACGGATCCTCGTTCGTGCGCAGCCACGTGTTGTTGTGCGACACGAGCTGCACCTTCGACGCGCGCGCCGCGCGGTTCGCCTCGTACAGCGCGAATGCGCCCGCATGGTCGCCGATGCCGACTTCATCGAGACAGCGCGCGAGCATCGCGGCATCCTCGATCGCCATCGCCGCGCCCTGCGCCATATGCGGCTTCATCGGATGGCACGCGTCGCCGAGCAGCACGAGACGGCCGCGGCTCCACAACGGCAGCGGATCGCGCTCGAGCAGCGGCCACTTGGTGATCGACGGCGAAACGTCGATCAGGTGCTGGATGTCGGCATGGAACCCCGCGAACGCCTCGCGCATCTCGTCGCGGCTGCTGTCGACCATCGATACGCCATCGGGCCACTCGGCCTGCGGCACGCCCGTCACGTAGTAGTACTCGTCACGCTTCTCGGTCACGTAGTAGACCATCATGTGGCGATCCTCCGACCACCACTTCACGCACATGTCGTACGGCTTGTTGCCGAGTAGCGCCGCCGGGAACACGGCGCGGTGCGCGACATAGCCCGTGTAGCGCGGCGGTTCCGCGCCGAGCAGGTGCTCGCGGATCCGCGAATTCACGCCGTCCGCGCCGATCACGATGTCGGCCGTCTCGACGCTGCCGTCGGTGAACGTCAGGCGCACGTCGCTGCCCGTATCCTCGACCGCCGCGAGCCGCTTGCCGAAGCGGATCGTGCCGGGCGTGACCGCCTGCGTCATCAACGCATGGAAATCGCCGCGATGCACGGTCAGGTAGCTTGCGCCGTAGGCCTTGCGCGCGTAATCGCCAAGCGGAATCTGCGACAGCACGTCGGCCGTCTGCCAGTCGCGGCTGTACCAGAAATCCGGGTGCGAACCCATCGTCTCCAGCGCGTCCTCGCAGCCGATGCGCCGCATGATCTTCATCACGTTCGGGCCGAGATGGATGCCCGCGCCGAGGCGCGAGAACGCGGGCGCCTGCTCGTACAGCGCGACGTCGTAACCGCCGCGCTGCAGCAGCGCAGCCGCGGCCGTGCCGCCGAGACCGGCGCCGATGATTGCGATACGGGGTTTGCTCATGCGGATCTCCTGATCGTGGGCCCATTGCCGAACGCGGCACGGATACGGGCGGATTGAATGGCGTTTATGTAGCGTACACACTCAATTTATTCAGGACAAGCGGATTATCGAGCGTCGTCACTGCATTCGGGAAAATACCGATAATTCCTCACAAACCCGCGCACACCAATGGACTCACTGCGTTAAACCTCATTTTGATTCATTGCCATTTTCAAATGTACACACTAGACTTTGCTCGACATCCGGCGATCCCGCACCCGCGCGCCGCCCCACCCTTACCGACACGGAGCCTCCCGTCATGAGCAAGACCTACCGCATCGGCCAGATCGTGCCGAGTTCCAACACGACGATGGAAACCGAGATTCCCGCGATGCTGCGGTTGCGCGAAACGATCCGTCCCGAGCGCTTCACGTACCACTCGAGCCGGATGCGGATGAAGAAGGTCGTCAAGGAAGAACTCGCGGCAATGGATGCCGAATCCGACCGCTGCGCTGTGGAACTGAGCGATGCGCGCGTCGACGTGCTCGGCTACGCGTGCCTCGTCGCGATCATGGCGATGGGCCACGGCTACCACCGCGTGTCGCAGGCGCGCCTGACGAAGCACACGGCCGACAATGGCGCGCAGGCGCCCGTGCTGACGAGCGCGGGCGCGCTCGTCGACGCGCTGAAGGTGATCGGCGCGAAGCGCATCGTCGTCGTCGCGCCTTACATGCTGCCGCTCACCGAGCTCGTGGTCGACTACATCCGCAACGAAGGCTTCGACGTACTCGCCTATCGCGCGCTGGAGATTCCCGACAACCTCGACGTCGGCCGCCACGATCCGGCACGCCTGCCCGACATCGTGAAGACGCTGCCGTACCAGGACGCCGACGCAATCGTGCTGTCCGCCTGCGTGCAGATGCCATCGCTGCCGGCCGTCGCGAAGGTCGAGGCGATGACGGGCAAGCCGGTCGTCACGGCCGCGATCGCGACCACCTACGCGATGCTGCGCGAGCTCGACCTCGAGCCCGTCGTGCCCGGCGCCGGCGCGCTGCTGTCCGGCGCGTACTGAGCGCGGCCCTTCCGACGGAGTCCATTCATGTCCTCGACTTTCCTGTACGGCGCGAACATCCGCGCGAACGGCATCCGCCAGCACTACCTGCGCTACGGCGGCACGACCGGCGCGCGCGCGTCGCGCCCGGCGATCGTGCTGATCCCCGGCATCACGAGCCCCGCGATCACGTGGGGTTTCGTCGGCGAAGTGTTCGGCGCGGCATTCGACACCTACGTGCTCGACGTGCGCGGCCGCGGGCTGTCGGACGCGTCGCCGTCGCTCGACTACGGCCTCGATGCGCAGGCGGACGACATCGCGGCGCTCGTCGCCGCGCTCGGCCTGCCGCGCACGAGCCTCGTCGGCCATTCGATGGGCGCGCGGATCGCCGCGCGCGCGGCCCGGCGCGGTATCCGCGGGCTCGCCTCCGTCGTCCTCGTCGACCCGCCCGTATCGGGCCCGAACCGCCGCGACTATCCGGGCAAGCTGCCGTGGTACATCGACTCGATGGCGCTCGCCCGCGCCGGCACCGACGCCGAAGGCATGCGCGCGTTCTGCCCGACCTGGACCGACGCCGAGCTGCAGTTGCGCGCCGAATGGCTGCATACCTGCGACGAGCGTGCGGTGCGCGCGTCGTACGAAGGATTCCATACCGACGATTTCCACGCCGATGCCGCGCAACTGGCCGTGCCGTCGCTGCTGATCACGGCCGAGCGCGGCGACGTGGTGCGCGACGACGACGTCGCCGAACTGCAGCGTGCGACGCCGTCGATGCGGCACGTGCGCGTGCCCGACGCCGGCCACATGATTCCGTGGGACAACGCCGCGGGCTTCTACGCGGCGTTCGGCGACTTCCTCGGCGCACCGCTCGCGGCCTGATCGCGCGGCGCCCGCCCTCTTTCCCATACGCCTTTACCGGAGCCGACGATGCCAGTCAGCGATACCCAACTGATCGACGCGTGGAAGCAGGTCCTCACGCTGTCGCGCCTCGAACCGGGCCAGACCGTCACGATCCTGACGAGCGCGGCCACCCACCCGCAGACGCTGTCGTGCGCGCTGATCGCGACGCAATCGATGGGCGCGATCGTCAACCGGCTCGACCTGCCGCCGGTGAACGGCGACAAGGCGTTCAGCCGCGACCCGCTCGCCTATCTCGGCACGACGCCGCTGACCGGCAACAAGGCCGCGATCGCCGCGCTGCGCGAGAGCGACCTCGTGCTCGACCTGATGACGCTGCTGTTCTCGCCCGAGCAGCACGAGATCCTGAAGTCCGGCACGAAGATCCTGCTCGCGGTCGAGCCGCCCGAGGTGCTCGTGCGGATGGTGCCGACGCCGGCCGACCGCACGCGCGTGCTCGCCGCGTCGAAAAAAATCGCGGCTGCCCGCGAGATGCGCGTGACCTCGGCGGCCGGCACCGCGCTCGTGTGCCCGCTCGGCGAGTTCCCGCCGACGGCCGAATACGGCTTCGTCGACGCGCCGGGCCGCTGGGACCACTGGCCGAGCGGCTTCGCGCTGACCTACCCGAACGACCGCACCGCGCGCGGCACGATCGTCATCGATCGCGGCGACATCCTGCTGCCGCAGAAGCACTACGTGAGCGAGCCGATCGCGCTGACCGTCGAAGGCGGCTACGCGACGCGCATCGAAGGCGGCGTCGACGCCGACCTGCTGCGCGACTACATGGAAACGTTCGCCGACCCGGAAGGCTATGCGATCTCGCATATCGGCTGGGGGCTGCAGCCGCGTGCGCGCTGGTCGACGCTCGGGCTGTACGACCGCGAGGCGACGATCGGAATGGATGCGCGCGCATTCGAGGGCAACTTCCTGTTCTCGCTCGGCCCGAACAACGAAGGCGGCGGCAACCGCACGACCACCTGCCACATCGACATCCCGCTGCGCCGCTGCACGGTCGAACTCGACGGCGAGACCGTCGTGCGCGACGGCCGCGTGACCGATCAACCCGCCTGACCGACGAGCACCCGCACCATGAACGATCTTTCCCGTCACGCCGAAGCGAACGTGTATCGCCAGCAGGGTTTCGGCACGCCACTGCCGCCGCACGGCAACATCGGCCTGCTGATCGTCGATTTCGTGGTCGGCTTCGCCGATCCCGCGACGTTCGGCGGCGGCAACATCGCGCCCGCGATCGCGCGCACGACGCGTGCGCTCGCGCTCGCGCGCGAACGCGGCTGGCCGGTCGCGCACAGCCGCATCGTGTATGCGGACGACGGCAGCGACGACAACGTGTTCTCGCTGAAGGTGCCCGGCATGGCGACGCTGACCGAGCACCACCCGAACAGCGCGATCGTGCCCGAACTCACGCCCGCGCCAGGCGAACTCGTCGTGCGCAAGACCGTGCCGTCGGCGTTCTTCGGCACGCAGCTGGCGCCGTGGCTCGCCCAGCGCGCGGTGCAGACGCTGCTCGTCGCGGGCGCCGTGACGAGCGGCTGCGTGCGCGCGAGCGTGGTCGACGCGATGTCGCACGGGTTTCGCCCGCTCGTGCTGGCCGATTGCGTCGGCGATCGCGCAATCGCGCCGCACGACGCGAACCTGTTCGACATGCAGCAGAAATATGCGGCCGTGATGCCGCTCGACGACGCGATCGCGGCGATCGATGCGGTACAGGCCCGCGCGCGCTGAATCGCGACGGATCGCGGGCGGCCCCATGTGTCGTGCCGCCCGCGATTGACGCTGCGCTTTTGGCGGCCTAGATTGGCTTCACGCGCGCCGCCGCCCGAACGCGCCCCGACGCCGCCCGCCGGCCGCGCCGCTCCCGACAGGACCCCTCCCCCGTGAATCGCTCCGAACTGCTCGCGCGCGACGGCTGCCTGACCGTCATCCGGCCGCCCGCGCCGCCCGTCAAGCCGGCGCCCGGCCAGCCGGGCAGCCTGTCGTCCTACGTGCCGGCACTGCCCGAAGTCTTCGTCGCGATTCTCGACGACGGCCGCATCCTCGCGTTCAACGGCCACGTCGATCTCGGCACCGGCATCCGCACGTCGCTCGCGCAGATCGTCGCCGAGGAACTCGACGTGCCGGCCGCGCGCGTGACGATGGTGCTCGGCGACACGGCCGCGACCCCGAACCAGGGCCCGACCATCGCGAGCGCGACGATCCAGATTTCCGCGCGGCCGCTGCGCTGCGCGGCCGCGCAGGCGCGTCACACGTTGCTGGCGCTCGCCGCCGAGCGGTTCGGCGTCGATGCGGAACGGCTGGCCGTCGACGATGGAACGATTTCGGCCGACGGGCAGGCGATCACGTTCGCCGCGCTCGTCGCCGCGCACCGGATCGCGCTGACGCTCGACCTGAACACCCGCACGAAGGATCCCGCGCACTACCGGATCGTCGGCAAATCGGCGCCGCGTGTCGACCTGCCCGCGAAGGCGACCGGCCAGCTCACGTTCGTGCACGACATGCGCGTGCCGGGCATGCTGCACGGCCGCGTCGTGCGGCCGCCGTATGCGGGCCACGACAGCGGCGCATTCGTCGGCACCTCGCTCGTCGACGTCGACCGCGCGTCGGTGGCCAACGTGCCGGGGCTCGTGGCCGTCGTCGCGCTCGGCGATTTCGTCGGCGTCGTCGCCGAGCGCGAGGAACACGCGATCCGCGCGGCGCGCCAGTTGCGCGTGACGTGGCGGCCGCATCCCGCGCTGCCGCCGCTCGACGATCCGGCCGCCGCGATCGCCGCCGCGCCGGCCACGCGCCGCGTGCTGCTCGACGAAGGCGATGTCGATGCCGCGCGAACCCAACCGGATACGATCACGCTGTCGCGCACCTATGCATGGCCGTTCCAGATGCACGGCTCGATCGGCCCGTCCTGCGCGCTCGCCGACTACCGGGAGCCGGGCGACGGGCGGATCACCGTGTGGTCCGGCACGCAGAACCCCGTGTCGCTGCGCCATGACCTCGCGACGCTCGTCGCACGCGACGAAGCCGATCTCGACGTCGTGCGGATGGAAGCGGCCGGCTGCTACGGCCGCAACGGCGCGGACGACGTGTGCGGCGACGCGCTGCTGCTGTCGCGCGCGGTCGGCCGCCCGGTGCGCGTGCAGTTGTCGCGCGCGGACGAGCATCTGTGGGAACCGAAAGGCACGGGCCAGCTGATGCAGGTAACCGGCACCGTCACGCGCGACGGCCGCCTGCTCGGCTACGACTTCACGACACGCTATCCGTCGAACGATGCACCGCTGCTCGCGGCGCTGTTGACCGGCACGCTCGCGCCCGAGCCGCGCGTGTTCGAAATGGGCGATCGCACGGCCGTGTCGCCGTATGCGAGCCCGCATCGCCGTTTCGTCTGCGAGGATCTCGCGCCGCTCGTGCGGGCATCGTGGCTGCGCGGCGTATCGGCGCTGCCGAACTCGTTCGCGCACGATGCGTTCGCCGACGAATGCGCGGCGCTGACAGGCGTCGATCCGCTCGCGTTCCGGCTACGCCATCTGCAGGACGCGCGCGCGATCGCGCTGCTGCAGGCCGTGGCCGACCGCGCGGGCTGGACGCCGCGCGTGCCACGCCCGCCTCGCGAGCACGACGGGTCGCGGCTCGCGCGCGGCCGCGGCATCGCCTATGCGCGCTACGTGCACAGCCGCTTCCCCGGCTTCGGCGCGGCGTGGTCGGCCTGGATCGTCGACCTGTGCGTCGACCGCGTGTCGGGCGAAATACGCATCGAACGCGTGACGGTCGGCCAGGACACGGGCACGATGATCAACCCGGATGGCGTACGTCACCAGATCCACGGCAACGTGATCCAGGTATTGAGCCGCACGCTGAAGGAACGCGTGCGGTTCGCGGACGGCAAGGTCGCGTCGCGCGAATGGGCGAGCTATCCGATCCTGACCTTCGCGGAAGTCCCGGACGTCGATGTGGTCTTGATGCCGAGGCAAGGCGAACCGCCGCTCGGCGCGGGCGAATCGGCCTCGGTGCCGGGCCCCGCCGCCGTCGCGAACGCGCTGTTCGATGCGACCGGCGTGCGGTTCTACGCGCCGCCGTTTACACCCGAAACAGTGCGCGCCGCACTACGCGACGCCGGCCGGCTGATGCACGCCGACGAAGCGGGCGCCTCCGTCGCGGCAGGCGCGGCGTAGGCCGCACCTGCGCCGCTCGCGCGTCACGCGTCGCCGTCGTCTTCCATCATCTTGCGCAGCAGGAACTGCAGCGCGACGCGCTCGCCGGGATTGAGCGCGCCATACGTACGCTCCGTCACCTGCCGTGCGAACGGCACCGTGCGGTCGATCAATGCGAGGCCGGGCGCGGTGGCGCGCACGATCAGCTTGCGGCCGTCGTTCGGGTCGGGCAGCACCTCGATCAGCGCGCGCGCCTTCAGGCGCTCGACGACGCCGCGGATCGTCGCCTGGTCGATCGCGGTCGCCTTGACGATGTCGTTCAGCGAGCACGCCTGCCGCTCCTTGACCGCGCACAGCGTCACGAACTGCGCGGCCGTGAGGTCCGAATCGGGAATCGCTTCCTGGAAGATCGATACGTGCCGCTGATACGCGCGGCGCAGCAGGTGCCCGACCTGGTCGTGAAAGTCGTAGGAATCCTTGGAAGACGCCATGAAAGTGCAGGCCCCGTGCCGGGTGTAAGTGAAAGACAAGCAGTGTACACCCTCAAATCGGCTCAATCGGCGAACGGATCGCTGCGTCATTGCGGTGCATCAGGTTGCGCGGCGCCGGGCACGCATCGCGCCTGGCGATTGCCCCATGGACAGGGCGCCACGGCCACGACGTCGGCGCGAGGGCCCGCCGGGCCCGTTCGCGACGGCTGTCGCACGTGCATTCGCGCGCTGTCGCAGGCTTCAGCGCACACACTTCTTTTTTGAGCGTATGCGCACGAATTTCGTGCATCCATCCGTACCCGGGCCACCCTTTTCAGCGGGCACTCCATATCGCCGAAAACCCCGTCATAAACACGGATTTTCTCGCGCAAACGCTTTCCTTCTGATGGTCGGATTCATGCCTGTGCGATTCGGTATTTTCTAGTGTGTACGCTATTTAATTGCCGTGATATACAGACTCCAGTGCGCAGCGGAACCTCCGCGCGCGTCGATCGAGCCACCCATTCATCCGTCACACTCGAACAGGGGCAGTCCCATGTCTACCGCACACCCGAGCGCCGCCGTTTCCCCCGACGACGCGTTGCACGGCCAGCTCTATCGCAAGGTCACGCTGCGCCTCATCACCCTCTTCTGCCTGTGCTACTTCGCGGCCTATCTCGACCGCATCAACATCGGCCTCGCGAAACTCCAGATGCTCGACGCACTGAAGTTCAGCGATACCGTGTACGGCCTCGGCGCCGGCCTGTTCTTCGGCGGCTACATCCTGTTCGAAGTCCCGAGCAACCTGGTGCTGCAACGCGTCGGCGCGAAGCTGTGGATCGCGCGGATCATGATCACGTGGGGCCTGCTGTCGGGTGCGACGATGTTCGTGCATACGCCGATGCAGTTCTACGTCGTGCGCTTCCTGCTCGGTGCCGCCGAGGCCGGCTTCCTGCCGGGCGTGCTGCTGTACCTGACGCAGTGGTATCCCGATGCGCGCCGTGCGCGGATCGTCGCGCTGTTCATGGTCGGCCTGCCGCTGTCGAGCATGATCGGCAGCCCGATCTCCGGCTGGATCATGCGCGCGTTCGACGGCGCGCACGGGCTCGGCGGCTGGCAGTGGCTGTTCCTGCTCGAAGCGCTGCCGTCGGTGCTGCTAGGCTTCGCCGTGCTGCGCTGGCTGCCCAACAACATCGAAGCCGCGCAATGGCTGAACGCCGACGAGAAGCGCACGCTGCGCGCGAACCTCGACGCCGATCCGTCCGGCAACAAGAGCCATGCGCTCGCCAAGGCATTCTCCGACCCGAAGGTGTGGGCGCTCGGCCTGATCGACCTGTGCGTGCTGCTCGGCCTGTATGCGGTGAGCTTCTGGCTGCCGACGATCCTGCGCGACACCGGTGTGAAGGACGCTTATCACATCGGCTGGCTGATGGTGATCCCGAATGCCGCCGCCGTGCTCGCCACGCTGTACTGCGGCGCGAGCTCCGATCGCGCACGCGAACGCCGCTGGCATATCGTCGTACCGTTCATGGTGTCGGCCGTCGCGCTGGCGGTCGCGGCTTCGTCGTCGCACGGCACGCTCGGGACGGTACTGCTGTTCTCGCTGATCAATGCAGGCGCGGCCGCCGCGATGCCGGTCGTCTGGGCGCTGCCGTCCACGTTCCTGAAGGGCTCGGCCGCCGCCGGCGGGATCGCATTCGCGTGCTCGATCGCGAACCTCGGCGGGTTCGGCAGCACCTACTTCATCGGCTGGCTGCGCGACACGTTCCATTCGCAAAGCGCGGGACTGTATGGCTTTGCCGCGTGCATGGTGATCGGCTGCGCCCTCGCGCTCGCGTATCCGGCCAGGCTCGTGAACCGCTGACACGGCGCGTCGCCCGCGCGACGCTGTCTTTTTTACAACCGCACCGAGCGGGCACCCGCCCCGCGCCCGCTTCGCCGCACTTCGTTCGCCTCGTCCCGCGCACGCCGCCGCAACGGCGCGTGCGCGCTTCCCGGCCGCCGTACGCCGTCGTCCGCCGCACAGGCACAACGCTTGCGCCATCCCCGCGCCCGCCTCTGCGGCGGTCAACATCCTTCCCTCAACCGGCGCTGCGCCCCGCGCGACGCTTCGCGCGGCGGTCCCGCATCGTCAGCAGGTTCCCTGAACGAGAGGACAACATGAAATCAATACGAACGCTGGTGGCCCTGTGCTCCGCCGTTTCCGTGCTCGCGGCGTGCGGCGGCGACGGCAACGACGTCGGCACCGTACTCGGCATCTCGAAGCCGCAGGCGCGCTTCATCAACGCGGTGCCGGCCGGACCGAATCTCGACTACTACCTGAACGCGAAGCTCGACCAGGCCGGCGTCGCGTACAAGGGCGTGACGCGCTATCACGACGTCGATTCGGGCACGCAGAACGCGAGCTACGACGTCTCAGGCACGACGACGACCGTCGCCGCGCAGACGTTCAGCGCGGCGAACGGCCATCACTACACGACGATCGCGCTGCCGAGCACGACGTCGCTGATCTCCGTGATCGACGATCCGTACGACAAGGGCCTGCTGTCGGACAAGGCGCGCGTGCGCAGCTTCAACGCGTCGCCGAACGCGCAGAACGTCGACGTGTACGTCGTCCCGCCCGGCACCGACATCACGACGCAAAGCCCGACGATGGCGGGCGCGGCCTACCAGAACGCGGTGCCGGCCACGACGCAGGATTCGAACTACCTGAACGGCGGCAGCTACCAGGTGATCGTCACGACGGCCGGCAGCAAGACGCCGATCCTCAAGACCGCGCCGGTCACCATCAACAACAACGCCGACTGGCTGCTGCTGACGATTCCGTCGGGCGGGGTCGGCGACGTGACGCCGAACGATATCCACGTGCTCGTCGCGCAGGGCAACGACGCCGATACGTCCGCGCAGGAACTCGGTCCGCAGTAAGGACCGCCAACGGTCGCGGCGGCCGGTGCGCTTGCGCCGGCCGCCGCGACCCCGATTACCGCGTCAGTCGACCGGCTCGAGGCAGATCACGTGCTCGGCGCGCGTACCGTTGCCGTGTTCGACATCGACATCGCCGACATGGCGCACGCGCCAGCCCGGCCGCGTCGCGATCTGCGGCAGGTTGCCGGACGGACGGCTCTCGATCCCGCCGAGCCCTTCATCGGGCGTGTCGACCGCTTCGTCGAGCGAGGCGTTCGAATAGATCACGTTGTCCTGCAGTTCCGACGCGCCGGTGCGCGCCTCCATGCCCTTGCCGTCGACATCGACCGTGTTGTCGGTCATCGCCATGTTCGCGTTGTCGAGCGTGACGATCCGGCCGGCGGCCCGGCGCACGGGATCGCCGCTGTCGACCGCATGCGCGGCGACGTCGATCGGCGGCAGGCCGGTCGGCATTTTCCCGGCGATGGCCTCCGGCGTCATCGGACGCCGCGCCACCTGCGCCGCCTGGGTCGCGGCATCCGGCATGTCGCCGGCCGCCGGTGTCTTCACCGGGCTCTTCTCGATCTGTTCGCGCTGCTTTTCCGGGGTAGGGTTCGATTCCGCGTTCTGCATCGCACCTCCTTGCCCGGCCGGCGTACGCCGGCGTCACGCCGTCGCCGCCGGTCCGGAAATCGCTACAACGGTCCTGCAAATCTTTCATGCACGCGGCCGCGCGCACACGCGCCACCCGGCGCGCGTGCCTGCCCGGCACCGCACACGACAAAAGCGGACGGCACACCCGCACGCAGCAGGCACGCCGCCCGTCCGGTCAAGCGCCCGTCAGCCGCCGCTTGCGCCGCCCGGCGCGGAGGCCGCACCCGGCAGGCTCGCGCCGCCGCCGGCCGCCCCGCTGCTCGGCGTGCCCGACGGCGCGGTGGACGGCGCGGGCGACATGCCGCTCGTCGCACCCGAGTCTGAACTGGAGTCGCTCTTCTTCTGGCAGCCTGCGCCCGCCGCCAGGCCCGCAATCAGGAGGCCGGCGAAGACGGCTCGCGATACGTGACGAAATGAATATCGCTGCATGACACCTCCGCTGATGTCGATGTGGATGGAGCCCGCTGACCCGCAATTTGCGTGCCGCACCCGGCCGTTGCCGGCGGACGGCTTCCATTCATTTTTCAAATGACGCCCAGCCGAATATTTAATTTCCCATCGTCGTGGCCGCCACCCATACTCGCGAACAAATCCGAGACATAACGTCCACGGCGGCCGAACCGGCGCTGCGTCCCTACGCGGCCGGCTTCGCGCCCCGCACATGGAAGGAGACAACGGCGTGCAACTGGAAGCCACCCACCGCCCGGGCCTCGTGCCCGGCGCGGACGACGCATCGCATCGACCCGGTTCGGCCACGCGCGACCCCGCGCTGAGCCCGCGGCTGCACAATCCCGACCTCGCGCCGACCAAGGCCGAGGGCCGGACCTGGGGCCGCTACAGCATCTTTGCGCTGTGGACCAACGACGTGCACAACATCGCGAACTACTCGTTCGCGATCGGGCTGTTCGCGCTCGGCCTGTCGGGCTGGCAGATGCTCGCATCGCTCGCGATCGGCGCGGTGCTCGTGTACTGCTTCATGAACCTCACCGGCTACATGGGCCAGAAGACCGGCGTGCCGTTCCCGGTGATCAGCCGGATGAGCTTCGGCATCTACGGTGCGCTGCTGCCCGCGATGATCCGCGCGGTGATCGCGATCGCCTGGTTCGGCATCCAGACCTATCTCGCGTCCGTCGTGCTGCGCGTGCTGCTCACGGCGATCTGGCCGGGCCTCGCCGCGTTCGACCAGAATGCGATCTTCGGGCTGTCGACGCTCGGCTGGCTCACGTTCGTCGCGATCTGGCTCGTGCAGATCGGCATCCTCACGTTCGGGATGGAAATGGTCCGCAAGTACGAGGGGCTCGCGGGCCCGGTGATTCTCGTCACGACACTGTCGCTCGCCGCGTGGATGATCAGCCGCACGGGCGGCCATCTCGCGATGTCGATCGGCAAGCCGATGACGGGCCTGAAGATGTGGACGGAAATCTTCGCGGGCGGCTCGCTGTGGCTCGCGATCTACGGCACGCTGGTGCTCAACTTCTGCGATTTCGCCCGTTCGTCGCCGAGCGCGAAGACGGTGCGCGTCGGCAACTTCTGGGGCCTGCCGGTCAACATCCTCGTGTTCGCGACGATCAGCTTCGTGCTCGCCGGCGCGCAGTTCAAGCTGAACGGCCACATCATCCACAGCCCGACGGAAATCATCGCGACGGTGCCGAACAAGCTGTTCCTCGTGCTCGGTTGTCTCGCATTCCTGATCGTGACGGTCGCCGTGAACATCATGGCGAACTTCGTCGCACCGGCGTTCGTGCTGACGAGCCTCGCGCCGCATCGCCTGTCGTTCCGCCGCGCGGGCCTGATCAGCGCGACGATCGCCGTGCTGATCCTGCCGTGGAACCTGTACAACAGCCCGATCGTGATCGTCTACTTCCTGTCCGGACTCGGCGCGCTGCTCGGCCCGCTGTACGGGATCATCACGGTCGACTACTGGCTCGTGCGCAAGCAGCGCGTGAACGTGCCCGACCTCTATACCGAAGCGCCGACCGGCGCGTACTTCTACACGCGCGGCGTGAACCGCAAGGCGCTCGCGGCGCTCGTGCCGTCCGCGCTGATCTCGATCACGCTCGCCGTCGTGCCGGCCTTCAGCGCGATGACGCCGTTCTCCTGGCTGCTCGGCGCGGCCATCGCGGGCAGCGTGTACTGGCTGCTGGCCGATCGCAAACGGCAATACGAAGCGCGCTCGGGCGAATCCATCGCGGTCGCCTGCGCGCAACACTGACACACACGCATACGGAGTCGCAATGAGGATCCTGGTAGTCAACGTCAACACGACCGAGTCGATCACCGACGCGATCGCCGCGCAGGCGCAGGCCGCCGCGTCGCCCGGCACGGAGATCGTCGGGCTGACGCCGCGCTTCGGCGCGGAGTCGGTCGAAGGCAACTTCGAGAGCTACCTCGCGGCGATCGCCGTGATGGATCGCGTATTGAGCTACGACGAACCGTACGACGCGGTGATCCAGGCCGGCTACGGCGAACACGGCCGCGAAGGGCTGCAGGAACTGCTGACGGTGCCCGTCGTCGACATCACCGAAGCGGCCGCGAGCGTCGCGATGCTGCTCGGCCACCGCTACTCGGTCGTCACGACGCTCGACCGCACGGTGCCGCTGATCGAGGATCGGCTCAAGCTCGCCGGGCTCGACGCGCGCTGCGCGTCGGTACGCGCCAGCGGCCTCGCGGTGCTCGAACTCGAGGAAAACCCGGCCCGCGCGATCGAGTCGATCGTCGGCCAGGCGCAGCGCGCGGTGAAGGACGATCACGCGGAAGTGATCTGCCTCGGCTGCGGCGGGATGGCCGGCCTCGACCGGCAGATCGAGGAATGCACGGGCGTGCCGGTCGTCGACGGCGTGTCGGCCGCGGTCGCGCTCGCCGAGTCGCTGGTGCGCCTGAAGCTGAAGACGTCGAAGGTCCGCACATACGCGCCGCCGCGCCCGAAGCGGATCGTCGGCTGGCCGGGCACCTTCGCAAAATGACGCGCCGCCGGCCGGCCGTCGCGTCGCGCGCGGTCACGGTGTCGCGGGGAGGCGGATCGGCATGCGGGACCCGCTAGACCCGACCACCCTGCCGCGGCACGCGGCCGACGCCGCGGGCGCGCTCGACGTGCTCGATGCGCGGCTGATGCGCGTCCTGCTCGTGCTGCTGACCGAGCGCACCGTGTCGCGTGCGGCCGTGCGCCTGAACATGTCGCAGCCGGCGACGAGCGCCGCACTCAAGCGGCTGCGCACGCTGCTCGGCGATCCGCTGCTGGTGCGCAGCCGCTACGGGATGGTGCCGACCGAATTCGGCGCGCGGCTGATCGAGCCGCTGCGCAACGCGTTGCGCGTGATCGACTTCATCCGCATCCAGCAGCCGACGTTCGATGCGCGCACGTCGGTGCGCACCTACCGGATCGGCTGCCCCGACTACCTGAACGTGCTGTTCGTGCCGAAGCTCGTCGCGCTGTTTCGCGAGCGCGCGCCGAACGCGCAGCTCGTCTTCCATCCGCTCGGCGACGGCTTCGACGACGAGCGCGCGCTGGCGGACGGCGAACTCGACATCGTGATCGACAACCGTCCCGCGCGCCAGTCGCGCTTCCGGCAGGACGACCTGTTCGACGACCGCGTCGTGTGCCTGATGCGCGCGACGCATCCGCTCGCGCGGCGCAGCGCGATGACGGCCGCCGATTTCGTGGCGGCGCCGCAGCTGTGCCCGACGCCGTCGTGGCTCGAGGCGTCCGGCGCGATCGACCGGCAGCTCGAACGCGTGGGCCTGAAGCGGCACATCGTCGTCACGCTGCCGCACTTCGAACTCGCCGCGCACGCGCTCGTGCGCACCGACATGATCCTCACCACCACGTACCGGCTCGCGCGGCACTATGCGAAGCTGCTGCCGCTCGCCGCGATCGCGCTGCCGGCCGAACCGCCGGACATCGTGTACCGGATGACGTGGAACGAATCGGGCGCGTGCGCAGAGGGCGTGCGCTGGCTGCGCGGGGTGATCGCGGAAGCGACACGTGCGTGGCTCGATGCCGAGGCGATGCTGCCGGCGGTCGCCGCAGTCGCTGCCGGTATGGATGCGGACGCGCCGACGACCGCGCCGGCCGTCGCCGATACGCCTGAATCCACCCGACGCATGCGTCGCGGGCAGGCAACGCATTGCCGCGCATCGCACCCGGCTCGCGTCGCGCACGCGGCACGCATCCACCGCATCGCGACGAAGCCGCATTGACCGGCTCCATGCCGGCGCCAGGGCGATGTACCCGATTTCCGAATGTCGGATCTCACCCCTGCTTACCTGCCCTGCACCGCATCGTCGGAGTAACGCCTCGAACCCTTGCCAGCGGGCTTCGCATCACCGATTCCCGTGGCTGCCGGATCGAGGAAAAAAGGCATGAAGAAGGCACTCGTTGCGCCAGCAATCAGGACTGCGATTTGCGCGAGCACGGGCAGCAGAACCTCGATCGTCGATGGCATCCAGAATGCGCTGCGTGAAACCGGACCGCGCAAGCTCGATGGTTCCGTGCGCATGCTCCACTGTCCGTCACGCGCCATCGCGCATCGGTTGCGCCAGCAACTTGTATGCAACGACAGCCGCGCCGAGCGCCAGCACGCCGCTCGCCGTCAGCGCGTCGGCGAACCCGCTCGCGAATGCGACGGGCGCCGCCTGGGCGAGTACGCCCGCGGCCGACGGCGGCACGCGGCCGAGCGCCTGCGCCAGATCGCCGGCCAGCAGGCTCGACAGGAACGGCTCGTCGGCGAATGCGCGCAGGCCGGGCGTGGCGGCAAGCAGCCCGTCGAGCCGCGCGTGCGTGCTCGCCGCCAGCACCGCCCCGAGCACGCCGACGGCCGTCACGATCGCCGAGAAACGCGTCGTCGTGCTGATGCCCGACGCCATGCCCGTGCGCTCGGGCGGGACGCACGCCATGATTGCCTTCTGCGTGTCGCCGTTCATGATGCCGGCGCCGCAGCCCGTCACGAACATGCCGATCGCGACGAGCCGATAGTCGCCGCTGGCCGTCAGCGCCGCGGTGACGAGATTGCCCGCGCCGATCAGCGCGAGCCCGCCCGCCAGCACGCCACCCGGCGACACGCGCGCAGCGAGCGCCGCGCCGAGCGACGGGCCGGCGATCATCGCGAACGCGAACGGCCGCATCCCGAGCCCCGCGTCGATCGCCGACATCCCGAACGCGTTCTGCAGGTACAGCGGCAGGAACGTCATCATCACCTGCGCGCACGCCGCGTAGCCGAACATCGCGAGCACCGCGCCGACGAAGCGCGGCTGGCGGAACAGCGCGAGATCGATCATCGGCCGCGCTTGCCAGCGCTCCGCGCCGATGAACGCGGCCAACAGCGCAGCGGCAAGCGCGAGCCGGCCAAGCGTCGCGGCCGACGACCAGCCGTGCGCGGGCGCGCCGATCAGCGCCGCGATCGCACACGCGAGCGCCGCGCCGAACAGCAGGCTGCCGGCCGCATCGACGCGTTTCGCGTGCGGATCCTTCGACTCGTCGATCGCGACGCGTGCACCGGCCGCCAGCAGCACGCACACCGGCAGGTTCAGCAGGAACACCCAGCGCCACCCGATCCATTGCGTGATCGCGCCGCCGACGAGCGGTGCGATCGCCGTCGCGATCCCCATGCACATGCCCCAGATCGCCCACGCGCGCACCCGTTCACGCCCGTCCGGAAAACGGTTCGCGATTACCGCGAGCGCGGCCGTCAGCAGCAGCGCGGCGCCGCCGCCCTTCACCGCGCGCGCGGCGATCAGCCAGCCGGCCGACGGCGCGATGCCGCAGCCGAGCGACGCGAGAAAGAAGAGCACGAGCCCCGCGAAGAGCATCCGCTTGCGCCCGAAGCGGTCGGCGAGCCCGCCGGCCGGCAGCAGGCACGCGGCGAACGCGGTCATGTACGCGCTCACGACCCATTCGATGTCGGCGAAACTCGCATGAAAACTGCGCGCGATGCTCGGCAGCGAGACGGCGACGACGTTCGTGTCGAGCACGATCAGCGAACAGGTCGCCGACGCGACCGCGAGCGTCGCGGCGGCCGGCAGGCGCGTGCCCGCACGCGGGGCGGCAGCCGCGTCCGCACGCGGCGCCGGGGAAGATTGGGACATCGAAGGCTCCGGAACAGGATGGACAAGCCGTATGCTAGGCTTGCCCCGTATTGCCTGTCATTGACACTCCCATGCTGTTTTATTGACGAAAATTGCAATCATGGATCGGCTCGAATTCCGTCACGTGCGCGCGTTCCTGAGCGTCGCTCGGCACCTGCATTTCGCCCGCGCGGCCGACGCGCTCGACATGGCGCCGCCCGCGCTCACGCGGCAGATCCAGGAAGCCGAACGCGTGCTCGGCGTGTGGCTCTTTCACCGCTCGCGCCGCGCGGTCACGCTGAGCGCGGCCGGCGAGGCCTATCTCGCCGAAGCGAGCGCCGCGTTCGAACACCTGGAGCGCGGCCGCGAACTCGCCGCGCTGGCCGAGCGCGGCGAACTCGGCCGGATCGAGATCGGCTACGTGTCGTCCGCCGTCTATTCGGGCACGCTGCAGCGCACGGTGGGCGCGTTCCGTGCCGCGCATCCGCGTATCGACCTGAACCTGCGCGAAGTGCCGATGGACGACGTCGCGCACCAGCTCGACGCGGGCCGGCTCGACCTCGCGTACGTGCGCCCGCCGCTGCCGCTGCCCGGCGGCCTGCGGATCGTCACGCTGCAGCGCGACGTGTTCGTCGCGGCCGTGCCGGCCGATTCGCGCTACGCGCAAACGGCAACCGTGCGCGCGGCCGACCTCGCCGACGCGCGCTTCGCGGTGCCGGAACAGGAGCGCGGCACGCTCGAAGTCGCGCGCCGCGGCCGTTTTGCGCCACTGATCGCCGCGCGGCCGGGCGGCTTGCTCGCGGTGCTCGCGTGCGTGTCCGTGAACGGCTGGGTCGCGGTGATTCCCGATGCGCTGGCCGGTTGCGTGTCGCTGCCGGGTATCGTGTACCGGCCGATCGCCGGCAAGCCGATCGTGTCGGAGCTGGCGCTCGCGCACCGGCGCTTCGAGAAGGCGCCGGCCGTACGCGCGTTCCTGCGCACGGTCGTGCCGGCCGCATCGAACCCCGCCTGAGACCGGCCGCCTGCACGCGCCGGCGCCGGCGCCGGCCCGCGCGCGAATATGCATTGCACGATTCGATGTTTGTCGGCCGGAAACCGATTCCGTAACCTGCCCGGCAGCCGCGCCGCACGGGTGCGGGTCACCCAGGACATGCCGCCAATGAAGCCTTCTTCCACCGCCGCGCGCCGCCGCGTGCTGCAGCGCCTTGCCGCCCTCGCCGCCGCGCCGCTCGCCGGCGGCACCGCATTCTCCGCCCATGCGGCCGGCGCCGATCTGTCGGGCGTCACGCTCGTGCTCGGCGACCAGGCCGGCGGCCTGCGCGCGCTGGCCGAAGCCGCGCACGTGCTCGACGGCGCGCCCTACCGGTTCCGCTGGGCCAATTTCCAGGGCGCCGCGCCGCTGTTCGAGGCCCAGCGTGCGGGCGCGATCGATCTCGCACCGGCCGGCGACCTGCCCGTGCTGACGGCCGCGCTCGGCGATCCGTCGCTGCGAATCGTCGCGACGCGCGTCGGCTCGCCGGCGTCGCTCGGGATCGTCGTGCAGCCCGATTCGCCGGTACGGACCGTCGCCGACCTGAAAGGGCAAACCGTCGTCGTGTCGTCGGCTCGCGGCAGCATCTCGCAATACCAGCTATATGGCGCATTGCGCGAACACGGCCTTGCGCCGCGCGACGTCGACGTGCGCTTCGTGCTGCCGGTCGACGCGTTCGCCGCGTTCGAGGCAAAGCGGATTCCCGTCTGGGCGACCTTCGACCCGTACTACGGGCATGCGGTGCGACGCGGCGCGCGGATCGTCCGCGACGGCAGCGGCATCAATTCGGGGCTCGCGTTCCTCACGTCGCCGATCGAGACGCTGAACGACGGCGCGAAACGCGTAGCGCTCGCGGACGTGCTCGCGCGGCTCGCCCGCGCGGGCCAATGGGCGCTGGCGCACCCGGCCGACTACGCGAACGTCTATGCGTCGCTCACGCGCCTGCCGCCCGACGCGGCAGCCGATATCGCGCACCGGGCCGCGCTCGCGCAGCGCAGCCTCAGCGGCGCCGACATCGACGTCCTGCAACGCGTCGCCGACCGTGCAGCCGCGGATGCGATCCTGCCGAAGCGCGTCGACGTCGCGTCGATCGCAGTGCGCAACCTGTCGGCCGCGTAACCGGCTCCGCCGGCGCCCGGCCCGGCTTCGACATGTCGAGATCCGGCACGTCGTCGCCGAACGTCGACGCGACCGGCGCACGGATCGCCGACAACCGCGGGCCGGTCTCTTCCCCGGCGCGCCCGTCCGCCATGAAAACCGTCGATACATGCTACGAATCGGCGATTCCTGCCTACAATGAACGCAATACCTGTCGTCCGGTCCGCGGTGGACAAGCAGGCCGGAAGCGAATTCGCGCCGGGCCCGTTCGGCAAACGACAACCGGAACCATACGGTGCAGCGCAGGCCGATCTCTCGGGAGACCGCAGGATGCCCACGTACGCCAGGAAGCCGCTGATATCGCTCGTCGTGCCGTTTCACGATGAAGAAGAAACGATCGACGCGTTCTTTGCCGAAACGCTGCCGGTTCTCGAGTCGGTCGCCGGGGTGCGCTTCGAGATCGTCTGTGTCAACGACGGCAGCCGCGACCGCACGCTCGACCGGCTGCTCGCGGTCTCCGCCGGCGACCCGCGCGTACAGGTCGTGGATCTCACGCGCCGCTTCGGCAAGGAAGCGGCGCTCACCGCGGGCCTCGACGAGGCCGCCGGCGCCGCGGTGATCCTGATCGACGCGGACCTGCAGGACCCGCCCGCGCTGATCCCCGCGATGATCGAACACTGGCGCGGCGGCGCCGAGGTCGTCGCCGCGAAACGCACCGACCGGATGTGCGACCCGTACCTGCAGCGCGCGGCGGCCGCGCTTTACTATCGCGTGCACAATGCGCTGTCCGAAGTGGAGATGCCGGAAAACGTCGGCGATTTCCGCCTGATGGATCGCGAGGTCGTCGATGCGCTGCGCGCGCTGCCCGAGCGGCGACGGTTCATGAAGGGGCTGTTCGCGTGGGTCGGCTTTCGCACCGCGATCGTCGAATACACGCGTGCGCCGCGCAGCGGCGGCCGCTCGAAGTTCTCCGGATGGCGGCGCTGGAACTTCGCGCTCGAGGGCATCACGAGCTTCAGCACCGTGCCGCTGCGCATGTGGACCTACGTCGGCCTCACGTTCGCGATGCTGTCGCTCGCGTACGGCGCCTTCATCGTGGTGCGGACGTTGCTGTATGGCAATCCGGTGCACGGCTACCCGTCGCTGATTTCCGTCGTGCTGTTCGTCGGCGGCGTCCAGCTGATCGGCATCGGCGTGATCGGCGAGTATCTCGGCCGGATCTATCACGAGTCCAAGCAGCGGCCCGTCTATCTCGTGAGGCGGCGCTACCGTGCCGAGCGCGATGGCGCCGCTCAGCCGGCCTCGAAGCTGCTGCAGTTCCCGCTGAAGCGTGCGCACACGGCCCGCCGCCGGACGCCGATGGCGTCGGCCGCCGGCGTCGCCGTCCGCAAAGCGTCGCTCAAGTAGAACCGGGCCGCCGCAATTGGACATTCCCCGCCAATCGATGCGCTCGGCGGAGCGCCCGGTCGTCGCGTGGCTCACGCCGCGACGCCTCGTTCTGTACAGCACGCTGATGCTGGTGTTGTACGTGCTGTTCATCGCGCTCTGGACGACGGTCGTTCGTCACGCATCCGGCAGCGTCCCGGCGCGTCCCGGCGCCGATTTCTCGGTGTTCTGGTCGGCCTCGTACGTCATGCTGCACGGCTCGCCGGCGCAAGCGTACGATTTCTCCGCCTTCTCGCGGCTGTTGCCCGAACTGTTCCCGCACCTTCGTCGCGACGTGTTCGCCCCGTGGCTGTACCCGCCCACCTACCTGCTGCTCGTGACGCCGCTGGCGCTGCTGCCGTTCGCGCTCGGCTATCCGCTGTTCGTCGCGTTCGGCGTGTTCATGCTCGGCCTCGCCGTGTCGCGCGTATCCGGCCTCTGCACGGCTCCCGGCACATGGCGCACCGGCACACTTGCGCTAGCCGCCGCGCCGTGCGTGTTCGTCACCGCGACGCTCGGGCAGAACACGTTCCTGACCGCATCGTGTGCGGCGCTGGCCGTCTATTGGGCCGACCGGCGGCCGCTGTGGGCGGGCCTCTGCATCGCGCTGCTGTCGGTCAAGCCGCAGTTGGCGCTGCTGTTCCCGTTCGTGCTGGTCGCCGCGCGCGCATGGCGCACGATCATGTGGGCCGCGCTCGCGACCGGCGCGTTCGTTGCGCTGAGCGTGCTCGTCTGCGGCATCGATTCGCTGCGCCTGTTCGTCGCCAGCGCCGGCCTCGTCCGCTCGATCGTCCTCGAGCACGGCGTCGTGTTCTGGCTCGTGTCGCCTACCCCGTTCGCAACGTTCCGCCTCGCGGGCGTGCCGCTCGGCGCCGCGTATGCCGCGCATGCGTGTATCGCCGCGATCGCGATCGCCGCCGCCTGCATCGTGTGGACGCAGTCGCGCGATCCGCGCATGCGCGCGGCCGTGCTGGCAGTCGCGACGCTGGTCGCCAACCCGTATGTGTGGCACTACGAACTCGCGTGGCTCGCGATCGCGATCGCCTGCATGCTCGCGATCGGCTGGCGCGACGGCTGGCTGCGCGGCGAACAGGCTGCGATCGCGCTCCTGTGGGCGCTGCCGATCGCCGAATACCTGAACCCGTGGCTGCAGCTGCCGCAGCTCGGGCCGGCCGTGACGCTCTTCGCGCTGCTGGTGCTGCTGCGCCGCGCGCGGCACGATGCCCGCCACGCTCACAACGCGAGCCGCGGCGGCACATACAAGCCGTAGTACGGCCCGACGCCCGTCGCGACGCCGGTCATCTTGACGCCGGCGACGAAGTGCCCCTGGATGTACTTGTACGTGCCGCCCAGCGACACGTCGATGCGGAACGCCGCGAACGCGACGATCGGCACCTGGGTGCTGCTCGACGTCTGCGTGACGACCGGCAGCACGACCGTCGTGCCGACCGGCACCGACGTATAGAGCGTCGCCTTCACGCCGGTCGCGAGATTGATGCTGTCGCCGATATTGAGCGTCGTCGGGTTGCCGGTCACCATCAGGTTGCCCATCGTCGTCGTGTCGGTCGCGGTCGACTGGAACGACGTCCACTGGCCGCCCATGCACAGCGTGCCGTAGGTCTGGCCGTTCGTGATCGAGAATTCGTACGGCAGGTTGGTGAGCGGATTGATCAGCGGCTGGTTGGTCTGCGCGTTCCAGTACTGGTTGTACACGCACTGGTCGATCGCGACCGGAAAGAGCGCGCCCGCCGCGACGCCGCCCGGCGCGGCGAGCACCGCGATCGCGGTCGCGCCGCCGGATGCACCGGGGATGCCGAGCAGCCCGCCCAGCAACAGCGGAATCGAGCCGCCGTTGATGCCCGGCGCGCGCGATACGGTCACCTGCACTGCCGGCACGTCGTAGGGGCCGGGCGTGATCGTGGTCGGCTGCATCGACGCGGGCGTGCGCGTCACGTTCCAGTAGCCGGTCGTCACCGTGCCGTTCGCCAGCGGTGCGCCCGCCGCCGAATTCTGCGCGATCACGCCGTTCGCCGCCGGCGCCGCCTGCGACCAGTTCAGCGCACCGCCGGTCGGCGACATCATCGCATCGGCCCCGGCAAGCGCGGCCGCGTCCGCGGCGTTCTGCAACTGGTTGCGCACCGTGGCGATCCACGCGATGTCGATCGCCAGCGCGCCGAACGACAGCAGCGGAATCAGGAACATCAGGAAGAACAGCGCGACGGAGCCGCGCTCGCGCGCCGTGCCATGGGAAGGCTGGCCGGCTGCGTCACTCATAGAGCATCACCGAGCTGGCCGTGATCGTCACCGGGCCGGTCAGCGCGCTGAATGCCGACCCCAGCACCATCCCGGTATACGTGTAGGTCACCGTGACCGTCAGCGCGGTGCCCGCCGTCGTGCCGTTCGCCTGCGTCACGGTCACGGTCGGCGCGGTTGCGGTGCCGCCCGTGATCAGGCTGTTCTGTGTGTAGCTCAACGCGACGTTGGCGATCTGGGTCGTGGTCAGCATCGGCACGCGCAGCACGACGCCCGCACGCGCGGCTTCGCGGCTCGCGTTCGTGATCACGGCCTTGTCGCACAGAAGCAGGCTCGTGTCGATGATGCCGATCAGCACCATCAGCAGGAACGGCAGCATCAATACGAATTCGAGGGATACGACGCCGCGCGCACGGCGGGCGCCCGTCGCCCCGCGTGTCATTTTGCGGCCCCCGCGGCCGGCGCCACGATGCGCGGCTCGAGCGCGGCCCCCTTCAACGGTCGCGACGCGTCGGCGAGCGGGCGCGCCGCGAGCTGCGCGCGCACCGCCTGGTACACGCGCAGATTGTCGGCCACCGCCGACGCGGGCAGGTCCGCGGACAGCAGCTTCTTCGCCGAATCGGTGTTGCCGAGCACGCCATACGCGAACGCGAGGTTCTGGCGCGCCTGCCACGGCGCATCGGGCAGCCCGGCCACGTCGAGCAGCACGTTCACGCCCTCGCGCGGCCGGTTGCTCAGCACGAGCGACAGCCCGAGGTCGATGCGCAGCCCCTGCGCATCCGGATGCGCGCGCAGCGCTTCGCGGTACACGGCCTGTGCGTCCTCGTGGCGGCCCTGCAGATCGAGCACCGTGCCGAGCCCTTCCGCCGCGAGCGGAAGGTTCGGCTGTGCGGCCAGCAAGTCGCGATAGCGGCCGGCGGCTTCGTCGAGTCGCCGCTGCCGCAGCGCGACACGCGCGAGCCCCACCTGCGGCCCGAGTTCGGCGCTCGCCTGCTGCCGTGCCTGCTCGTAGAGCATGCGTGCACGCTCCAGATCGCCGGCGCGGTAGTTGACGTCGGCGAGCCCGAGTTGGGCCGCGAGCGAGTCGGGATGCCGCGCGAGCACCTTCCCGTACAGCGTCGACGCGAGTTCGACGTTCCCGCCGGCCAGCGCGCTGTCGGCAATGCGCAATTCGGCCTGCGGGTCGTCGCTCTTGTGCGACAGCGCCGGCCTCGTCTGGATACCCGGCGCGCAGCCGCCGGCGAGCAGCGGCAGCACGGCCGCGACGGCGAACGCACGGATGACGGAGCGCTTCATTTGAACACCTCGAGCAGGCGAATGGCCGCCGGGCCCGCCGCGATCAGGCCGACCGTCGGCAGGATGAACAGCATCATCGGCAGCGTGATCTTCGGCGCGAGCTTCGCGGCCTGCTCCTCGAGCGCGACGATCTGCTCGGTGCGCTCGCTGCGCGACAGCGTTCGCAGCGCCTGCGTGATCGGTGTGCCGAACCGCTGCGATTGCGTGAGCGTCGTGGCGAGCGAGCGCGCCGACGCAAAATCGACGCGGAGTGCGAAATGCGTGAGCGCTTCCGACACGTTGCCGCTCAGCGTCAGCTCGTCCGCACATACCTTCAACTCGTCGGCGAGCGGCGGGCAGATGCGCTCGAGTTCGCGTGCGACGCGCCGCACGCCCGATACGAGGCTGTTGCCGGCCATCGTGCAGATCACGAGCAAGTCGAGCGCGTCCGGGAAGCACGCGGCGATGATGCGCCGGCGCCGCCGGATCATCGCGCCGAGCACGTATTCGGGCACGATCACGCCGATCACGAACGCGGCCACCATGGCCAGCGCCCGGATCACGAAGTATTCGCCGAAACGCGGAATGTACGGGCTGAACACGATCGCGACGACCGCGAACGCCACGCCGCAGCTCAGCTTGATGCCGATCATCGACGACACCGTACGCCGCTCGCGAAAACCCGCGCGCGTCAGCTGCAGCGCGAGCTTCGCGCGCTGCATCGGGTCGAGCACGGGCAGCCGCTCGCCGAGCTGCGCGAGCCGTCGCGTCAGATCCTGACGCACCTCGGCCGGCTGCAGGCGCCCCGCGCCCAGCGACGGCGGCCGCTGTCCGGCGGCCTGCTGGACGCGCACCGCAATCCGCCGGCGCGTGCCGCCGCCCGGCGTCGCGAGCGCCACCGCGACGCACGCGGCCAGCAGCAACAGTTCGAGGCCGCGGGCGGCCAGCATCGACATCGTCATCGCGCGGTATCCAGTTTCGAGATCTTGCGAATCGACAGCAGCCCGATCGTCAGCAGCACCGCGGCGATCGTCAGCATCACGCGTCCGGGATGCGTGTCGAACAGCAGCATCACGTAGGCGCGGTTCACGAGGAACAGCGCGCCGATCATCACGAACGGCACCGCCGAAATGATCTTCGTCGTGATTCGCCCCTCGGCGGTCAACGCGCGCGTCTTCAGGCGAATGTCGCGGCGCGTGCGGATGATGCTCGACAACTCGTCGAGCGTCTCGCCGAGGCTGCCGCCCGTCTCGCGCTGCAGCAGCAGGTAGACGGTGAAGAACGAGAAGTCCGCGATCATCAGCCGGTCTGCCGCGAGCGTCAGCACGTCCTTCAGGTCCGCGCCGACGCGCAGGCTGTCGCCCATCGTGCGGAAGGTCGAGCGCACCGGCTCGGCCGCGCTGTCGCCCACCGTGCTGATCGCCTGCGTGACCGGAATGCCCGCGCGCACCGCCCGCACGATCAGGTCGATCGCGTCCGGGAATGCTTCGAGAAAGCGCAGCCTGAACCGTTCGACCAGCGCGCGGTAGCTGGCGCGCATCGCCACCAGCGGCAGCCCGACGTAGATCAGCGGATGGAGCATGCGCGGCACCGCGACGAGCTGCACCACCACGATCGCGGCAATCGCGCCGGCGATCGTGCCGGCGACGACGATCCGCATCCCGCGTTCGCCGCCCACCGCACGCACGCGCGTCACATAATGCTGCAGCCGTGCGCGCGCACGGCTTTGCCGCCGCGGCAGGTTGAACAGCGCGACGCCGGGTACGGCGCTTGCACCGCCTTCCCGGCCCGCCAGCGATGGCGCAAGGTGCCGCATCCGCGCACGAATGCGCTGCTCCGGCGAGTGGCGCGCACGATCGAGCCACGCCGACAGCGCGAGACCGGCTGCAAGGATCACGACGAACGCGCCGAGCGCGAACAGGTCCGCGGCCCTCATGACCGGAATACCTCGGAGAGCGCGTCCTCGACGCCGTAGTACGCGGCGCGCGGCGCGAACGCGGGCCGCAGCGACGACGCCTCGAACACGCCCTTCACCACGTCCCGCGACGTGTCGCCTTCCTGGCGGAACGCGAACAGGTCCTGTGTGATCACCACCTCGCCCTCCATCCCGGCGATCTCGGTGATCCGGGTCACGCGACGTACGCCGTCGCGCATCCGCTCGACCTGCACGAACAGGTGCACGGCGCTTGCGATCTGGCGTCGGATCGACAGCAGCTGCAGGTTCGCGTTCGCCATCATGACCATGCTTTCGAGCCGGCTGATCGCGTCGCGCGGCGAGTTCGCATGGATCGTCGTCATCGAGCCGTCATGGCCCGTATTCATCGCCTGCAGCACGTCGAACGCCTCCGACCCGCGGATTTCGCCGAGGATGATGCGGTCGGGCCGCATCCGCAGCGCGTTGCGCACGAGGTCGCGCTGCGAGATCCCGCCGAGCCCTTCCGTATTCTCCGGCCTCGTCTCGAGGCTGACGACATGCGGCTGAAGCAGTTGCAGCTCGGCCGCATCCTCGATCGTCACGATCCGTTCGTGCTCCTCGATGTGTTGCGACAGCGCGTTGAGCAGCGTCGTCTTGCCCGAACCGGTCCCGCCCGAGATCACGATGTTGAGCCGGCACGCGCACGCGATCTTCAGCACCTGCAGCATCCCGTGCGAAATATTGCCCTGGTGCGCCATCCGCGCGAGCGTGATGTCGCGCTTCGCGAACTTGCGGATCGAGATCGACGCGCCGCGCATCGCGATCGGCGGCAGGACCACGTTCACGCGGCTGCCGTCGGCAAGACGCGCGTCGACCATCGGGCTGCTCTCGTCGACGCGGCGCCCGACCGCCGCCGCGATCCGCTGCGCGACGCTCGTCACGTGCGCGTTGTCGCGAAACTTCAGCGGCGTGAGTTCGAGCCGGCCCGCGCGCTCGACGTACACCTGGTCGGGGCCGTTCACGAGGATGTCGGAGACGGTGTCGTCGGCGAGCAGCGGCTCGATCGGCCCGACGCCGAACATGTCGTTCAGGATCGCGTCGACGATCAGCACCTGCTCGCCCGCCGTGATCTTCAGGCGTTCGCGCTCGACCGTGTGCGCGGCCACCTGTTCGATGCCCGCGCGCACTTCGTCGCGCGTCTTCATCAGCGCCGCCGACATGTTCATCGACGAGAACACCGCAGTGCGAATCGCGTCGAACTTGCCGGAGCGGATGAGTGCCTCGTGGGTATCGGCCATCGCGGGCATGCGCGCCGGCGCGTGCGCCTGGCTCGCGGTCGGGCCCGGCGCAGGTGCGCCGTCGTGCGGCGCAACAGGTGACGCGGCCGGCGCGGGGTCCGGCGGGTCCTGTTTGCGGGTACCGAACGTCACGATCCTTTCCTCCATTTGACGAAGCGCGCGTACCACGGCTCGGCGACGGCCATCGATTCGCCGGTGATGCCGTTCGCGAGCAGCCGGATCTCGTCCAGGAAGCCACGGCGCTTCGTGCCTTCGATCGGTTCGCCGAGGTTCTCGGCGACCGCGAGCGTCTGCGGCTCGTGCGGCAGCTCGCGCAGCCTCACGCCGCCGAATGCGTCCTCGAAGTCGGTCTGCGCGACGCGCCCCTTGACCGGCTCGAGCGGGTTGTTCAGCATCATCGACAGCAGCCGTTCGCCGGGCAGCTCCCTGACGAAGCGCGCAAGCCGGGCGGCTTCGTACGCGGCGTGCACCGAGCGATCGGCGACGACATAGACGAGATCGGACGCCGCCAGCGCGTCCTCGAAAAGCTTGCCGGCGCGGTGGCCCACGTCGAACAGCACGTAATGGAAGCGGTCCTTCAGCATGTCGACGAGCAACGCGATCGCATCGTCGCGCAGCGGCACGTCTTCGCCGTACGCGAGTTCGGCCGAAAGCACGTGCAGGCGGTCGCCCTTGGTGACGAACATGCGTTCGAACAACGCGTCATCGGGACGCTGCTCCATGTTCAGCAATTCGATCAGCCCGTTGTTGCTCGACAGCCCGAACATCGAATTCGCGCCGCCGCCGTGCAGATTGAGGTCGATATACGCCACGCGGCGGCGCTTCTCGCCCGCCAGGCAGCGCGCCAGACTCACCGCGATCGTGGTCGTGCCGACGCCGCCGCGCGCGCCGACGAAGCTGACGACCTTGCCGGTGCGCCCCTGCACGACCGATTCCGTCGCCGTGAGCGCACGCCGTATCAACTCGACGGTCAGCGGCTTCACGATGTAGTCCTGCACGCCGATGCCCAGCAGGTTGCGGAACAGCCCGACGTCGTTCTGCGTGCCGATCGCGATGACCCGCACCGACGGATCGCACACCTCCGCGAGCCGCATCAGGTCCGACACCGGCAACACCGATTCCGACACGTCGACGATCAGCTGGCGCGGCGAGCGCTCGTGCTGCTGAAGCAGCCGGATTGCATCGTCGCAGCGGCCCGGCTGCACATGGGCGCGCGTGATCGACAGATCCTGCGCGACGCGGCGGATCACATCCTCGCTGCCGGCATCGGACACGACCGCGACGAGATCCGCCGCTCCGGCAGTGGCGGCGTGCTTGGCGTTCTGGCGGTCGAGGACGTTCATGGGCGGCATCGCGATCGCATCGGGAGTGGGTCAATGGCCGGGCGAGCCGGTCGTCGTCAGCGTCTTGCCCGGCGCGGGCTGCTTCACGCGATCCTCGACGTAGCGGCGCACCGCGTCGGCCGCGACTTGCGCATCGGCACCGCCGTACGGCACGGGCGCGACGAGGTCTTCGGGCCGCGCGAGCATCGCCGCGAGATTCGTGTACGTCGCGCAGCCGAACGGCACGCCGGGCCGCCCGAACCCTGCGTCGACGAGATGCGACGGCTGCATCAGCTTCGCGCAATCGGGCGGCACCGCACGGACGCCGTCGAAGCCGATCGCGCGTGCATCGGGCATGTTCAGCGGCGGCGGCGCCGACAGGCAGGCCGCAAGCGCCAGCGGCAACGGTGCGGTGAACAGGGTTCGAACTCGCATGCGCGCTCCTCCGGTCAGTACACGAAGCCCGCGGCGCCGACGAGACGCGGCGTGTCGCCCGACAGCAGGTCGATCCCGAGATTGCGCTGGATCGCGAATTCGAGATCGCTGCTCGGCCGCGCGACGGTGTCGAGCGCCTGCTCGAGCTGGCCGGGCCCGGTCGGCTGCACGATGTACGGCGTCACGATCACGACGACCTCGGTCTTGTTGTCCTGGAAGTTCTTCGACGAAAACAGCCGGCCGATGATCGGCAGCCGACCGAGCCCCGGGATCTGCGACACGGTATTGGCCGTCTGGCTCTGCAGCAGCCCGCCGATCGCGAAGCTCTGCCCGCTCGACAGCTCGACCGTCGTCTCGACGCGCCGCACCGAGAGTCCCGGCACCGTGACGCCGCCCGTCGTCACGCTGTTGCTCGAATCGACCTCGCTCACCTCCGGCCGCACCTTCAGGCTGATCCGGTTGTCGGCGAGCACGGTCGGCGTGAAGTCGAGCGACACGCCGAACGGCTTGAACTCGACCGTGATCGCGCCGGTCGTGGTGCCGGCCTGCGCGACCGGAATCGGGATCTCGCCGCCCGCGAGGAAGCTCGCGGTCTGGCCGGACATCGCGGTGAGATTCGGCTCCGCGAGCATCGTGATCAGCCCTTCCTGATCGAGCGCATCGAGCACGACGTCGATCGACCAGCGCCCCGTATGGAAGCCGCCCAGCACCGAGTACGCGCCGGTCGGCGACAGGTTGAACAGCTTGTTCGTCGGATCGATCAGCGTGCGCCCGTTGAACAACCCGCCGATGAAGTTGCCTGCCGCGCCGAGCGAACTCCAGTTGATGCCGAGCTGCTGCGTGATGTTGCGGCTCACTTCCGTCACGCGCACGCGCAGGTTCACCTGGATCGGACGCGACAGCGTGAGCCGGTTGACGATCTTTTCCTTGTCGTTCACATAAGGCGCGAGCGACTGCATCACGGCGTCCGCGTCGGCCGCGCTCGGCACCTTGCCCGACACCATCAGCGAGCCCGGCGCGCCGGACACCGACAGCTTCAATTGCGGAAAGCGGTTGTCGAGCACCGTCTGCAGCGATGCGGTGTCGACCTGCACGATCACCGTCCGGCGCAGGATCGGCCGATGGTTCGCGCCGAGCGCGATCAGCGTGGTGGTGCCGGCCTTCTTGCCGAACACGAACACGGTGCGCGGCGACGGCACCTGGATGTCCGCGATGCCCGGATCCGCGACGAACATCGCGGTGGCCGGCTCGGACAGCGTCAGCATCTCGCCCTTGCCGGTCGCGATCGACAACGCCGCGCCGCCGTCCGCCGCCTGCGCGCGCTGCGCGAGCGCGACGCCCGGCGCGACGAGGCAGGCCAGACACCAGAAAGCGATCCAACGAACGATGCGCACCATGCGTGTTCCCGTCAAATGCCGGCCGCCGTGCGGTCGGCCCCGAATCGTCACCGCGTCACTGCGGCACCGCCATCCGTGGCGCCTGCGTCGTCGCGTCCGCGGCGGCGTAGCCGCCTGCGGGTGCGGCCGGCACGACCGGCGTGCCCGGCCAACCCGATGGCAGCGGCGGCACGCCCGCCGTGCCGGTACCGCTGCCGCGCGACCCGTCGTCGACCGACGAGCCGCGGTAGATCACGACCGTATTGCCCTGCGCTGCCGGCCGCGCGCCGGCGTCCGTTCTCGCGGACGGCGCCCGCTGCGCACCGCGGGCCGCGCGCGACACGTCGCCGGCCCATACCGGCTGCGTATCGGCGTCCTCTTCGTCGCCGCCCGCCGCCTGGCGGCGATCGCTCGTCGCGAAGCTGCGCAGCACCAGCGACAGCGAGCCGAGGCGCGTCGCAACCAGCACGACCTGTGCGGTGCGCGGCGCGACCTCGAGGGTGACCGTGCGCGCGCCGCGCACCGGCACGTCCGGCGCACTCGCAGGCGTCTTCGCACGCTGGAATTCGGAGCCGACCGCGAGCACGCGCGCGCGCCGCACGACCGTCTCCGCTTCGAACGTGCCGGGCGTCGTCGCCGACCCGCCGATTTCCTGCGTGAGCACCACGTCGACGAAGTCGCCGGGCTGGATCAGCCCCGCGTTGCCGGACACGTCGTCGACCGGCACCGAGATCGCCCGCATGCCGGGCTGCAGCGCGGCCGCGAGAAAATCCGGTGCGCCGGCCGGGATCACGTTCTCCGCGCGGATCGGCGCACCGGCGTCGACCCGGCTGCGCAGCAGCGCGCCTTTCGGGCTCGCGCCCGGTTGCGACTCGATGAACGCGCCGGCCGGCACCTGCGTGCGCGGCATGCGCTTCCACCCGAGATCGTTGTCGCGCAGCAGCAGCCCTTCGGGCAGGTCCGCCGCCGCGACGCGCACGCGGACCTCGGCCGCTTCGGCGGGCGCCGACGGCGTCGACGCGGCGACGAACAGCTGGCGCAGGATGAACGCACCGAACGCGGCAGCGACGACCAGGACGGCCATTCTCAGGGGCTTGGGCATGGCGGCGTGCGTCCCCCGGGCTAGGTAAGCGAAACCGCGTGAGGAAACGGCGCCCAGACGGCCAGCGTGCCGCCGAGCGCGAGCGCGATGCCGTACGGCACGCCGCGCGTCGCGATCGTACGCGCGGGTGCGGGCGCGGGCGCGGTGCGACGCCGCCATGCACCGGCCGCGAGCGCGGCGAGGCCGCACGCGGTGCCGCTCGCACCGACGATCGTCAGCACCGGGAACGCGAGCGCCGGGCCGGCCCACAGGAACACCGCCGCCGCCAGCTTCACGTCGCCGCCGCCGAGCCAGCCCGCGTGACGCAGGCCGGCGAACAACAGCAGCATCGCCGCGGCGGTCGCCGCGTGGCCGGCGAGTTGCGCGAGCCCTTCGCGCGCGAGTGCCGCCGCGACGAAATACAGCATCGCGAACGCCAGCACGGCACGATTGGACAGGCGTCGCGCGCGCACATCCTGCATCGCGAGCAACACCAGCACGAGCGTCGCCGCCGACTGTACGAGATAGAGCATCGGAGAGCCGTCCGTCGGCGCGCCCCGGCTGGATACGTCGTACCGCTGCGGATCCGTGTGTTCGTCGGCGGCGCGCGGGTTCAGGAGATCAGATCAACGCCGTGACCTTGTTGATCAGCGACGTGAACACGGCCGGCAAGCCGCCGGACGTGCTGCTGAGAATCACCCCGACCGCCGCCAGCGCGACGACGACGATGCCGGCGAGAACCGCGTATTCGAGCGAGCTGACGCCGCGTTCATCGCGCAGCAAGGTCTTGACGTATTGCAGCATGACAACCTCCGAGTGACGGGGTCGGTGATCGACCGTTGAATGTAAAGACGCGGCGTTGCTTCGGTGGCGCGCACGACGTTCGCCCATTCATGACTCATGCGTCAGCCCCGGCATCGGGCCGTACGCATTCCCCCTGAATCCATTCGATCACTGCAATGCGCGGTGGACAGCGATGGCATCTGCCGCTGCTTCCGCGCGTCTGTTGCGTAGCCGCATTGACACGATGCGGATCACGCCAATTCGTCTAGGGTATATACAATTTTTTGGGCGAATTCAAATTATTTAGCGTCGGATTGCATTTATGGGCGAAGCCCTTCAACGATGAAATACGCGCACGTCATCTACCGCTTTTCAAGCGCGATGCAAAAGGGCTGCGCCCGCACAGTAAGAATGTCAATACCGGCATGCACCGTTTCCTCCGCCGTGCGTTTCGACGGTTTTTTATTCAGTTTTCCGATATGCCGCGAATTTTCCTGTCCGGATTTGAAACGAACATGCGTGCGCGTCGGTCGGCATTTATTTTTGCGCCGGCCGGCATGGTCCGGAAAATATTGCACGCCCGATCGGCATGCGGGATCCGCACGCGCGTGTGTCGCCATTTCCAATCGGTGACACACGTGATTTGCCAACCCGAAACGCGGCGATAAGCATAGTTCAAATCGTTGCTTGTCCCGCGCCGAATGCGTCCTCCAGAATGGCTCCGGCACCCTCCGGCACGACTTCCACTCCTCGCCATCCGACGCTCCATGATCGACCGATTCCCGTCTCCACTGCGCCTGCTGCGATCGCTGCTGATCGCGTCCCTTCTTGCGTTGCCGGCCGCCGCCGCGCACGCCGACAAGCCCGCGGTCATCCGCATCGGCGTCGCCCAGCAAGGCACCGGCGATCCGCCGACCTTCGGCGGCTCGAGCGCCGCCACCGTGCAACTGCAGCAACTGGTCGAAAAGGAATTCGCGGCCGACGGCATCAAGGTGCAGTGGCTGTTCTTCAAGGGCGCGGGCCCGGCCGTCAACGAGGCGATCGCCAACAAGGCGCTCGACTTCGCGTACCAGGGCGACCTGCCGGCCGTGCTCGCCCGCTCGAACGGGATCAAGACGCGCCTGCTGCTCGCCGCGAGCGTGCGTTCGGGCATCAAGATCGCGGTGCCGCCCGACTCGACGATCCGTTCGATCAAGGACCTGAAGGAGCGCCGCGTGTCGATCTTCCGCGGCACCAACCTGCAGCTCGTCGCCGACAACGCGCTCGCGAGGAACGGCCTCAGCGAGCGTGACCTGCACGTGATCAACCTCGACGCTGCCAGTTCGCTCGCCGCGCTCGCGTCGAAAGGCATCGACGCGTCGGTGGGCGATTACGCGCTCTACAAGCTGCGCGACGCCGGCCTGGCGAAGATCATCTACGAATCGCAGAACGACGGCCCGCAGTTGACGCGGCAAACCCACCTGCTCGTGCTCGACGATTTCGAGCGCGCGCACCCGGACATCGTGCAGCGCGTCGTCACCGTGTACGTGAAAGGCGCGCAATGGTCGTCCGACGAGGCGAACCGCGACGCGCTGTTCAAGCTTTGGACGAAGAGCGGCGTGCCGTACTCGTCGTGGCAGGCCGACTTCGCGAACCAGCGCCTGAAGGACCGGCTGTCCCCGCTGATCGATCCGTTCGTCGTCGCGCGCTACAAGGCCGTCGCGCAGGATGCGCTGAACCTGAAGCTGATCCGGCAGCCGGTCGACGTCGACGGCTGGTTCGAGCCGAAGTATCTCGACAACGCGCTGCGCACGCTGAAGCTCGAGAACTACTGGCCGCGTTACGACGCGGCCGGCAAACCGCTTTCCTGACCCGGACCTGCGCCGATGAGCGACACCGCGTTTTCGATTCCGTCGCCCGAGCATCATGCGCTCGCCGCGCCGCCGCGTCGCGCGGCGGTCGTGAAACGGCTCGCATGGCAGCTCGCACCCTGGCTGCTCCCGGCGCTGCTGTTCGCGCTGTGGACCGTCGGCAGCGCGCGCGGCTGGATCGCGCCGCAGATCCTCCCGCCGCCCGAACGCGTGTATGAATCGCTCGCGGACCTCGCGACGAGCGGCGATCTCGCGCGCCACACGCTGATCAGCCTGCAACGCGTCCTGGTCGGCTTTGCGGCCGGCACGCTGCTCGGCGTGTCAATCGGCGTCGCACTCGGCCTGTCGCGCACGCTGGAGGCCTACGTGCTGCCGAGCTTCAACGCGCTCGTGCAGATTCCGGTGCTCGGCTGGCTGCCGTTCCTGCTGCTGCTCGTGGGCGTCGGCGAACCGCTGAAATACCTGCTGATCGCGCATGCGGCGCTCGTCCCCGTCACGCTGAGCACGTTGCAGGGATTCCGCCAGACACCGCCCGCACTCGACGAAGTCGCACGCGTGTTCGGCTACACGCGCCGACAACGCATCGTCCATGTCGTGCTGCCGGCCGCGATCCCGACGCTCGCGACCGGCGTGCGGCTCGCGTTCACGAAATCGTGGCTCGCGCTCGTCGTGGTCGAACTCGTCGCATCGTCCGAAGGGCTCGGCTACCTGATCGTGTACGGGCGGCAACTGTTCCAGCTCGATCTCGTGATGGCGTCCGTGGTCGTGGTCGGCGCGGTCGGCCTGCTGATCAACCGGCTGCTGGACGCGCTCGAGGCGCGCCTGCGCCGCGGCGTGCCGTCCGCGTTCCGCGGCTGATCCGGCCTGCCCAACCGAAGGAGCGTCACCCATGCCGGATTCCGCCCACCCCGCACTCCCGCCGGAAGACGCTGCGACACCCGAGCGCCGCCTGCACGCGCCCGACTGGCGTGGCTTCGTGCTGCCGCTCGCGGCGTTCGCACTCTGGTGGGCGATCGCTTCCGCCCATCTCGTGAAAAGCGGGCTGCTCGTCGGCCCGTCCGACGTGCTGCGCACCGCATGGGCACAGGCCACGAGCGGCGCGCTCGGCCGCGCCTTGTCCGCATCGCTCGCGCGCGAAGCGTGCGGCTTCGCAATCGGCGCGACGGGCGGGCTGCTGCTCGGCGCCGCGCTGGGCCTGTCGCGCGTCGCCGCGCGCATGGTCGGCCCGAGTTTCGACACGTTCAAGCAGATCTCGCTGTTCGCGTGGATTCCGCTGATTTCCGTCTGGTTCGGCCTGGGCGACGCCGCCAAGGTCGTGTTCCTGTCGCTCGCCGCGCTGCTGCCCGTCGCCGCGCACACGTGCGACGGCATTCACGCGGTGCCGCGTACGTATGTCGACGTCGCCCGCGCGCTGCGCTACTCGCGGCTCCAGCTCATTCGCCACGTGATCCTGCCGGCCGCGCTGCCGTCGATCTTCACTGGGCTGTATCTCGGCCTGATCTATTCGTGGCTCGCGACGCTCGGTGCCGAATACCTGCTGGTCGCGGGCAGCGGCATCGGCAACACGCTGATCGACGGCAGCGAGCAGTTCCGGATGGATCTCGTGCTGTTCGGGATCATCGTCGTCGGCGTGACCGGCTGGGCACTGAACGCGATCGCACGGGCGATCGAGCGCAAGGTGCTGGCCCGCCGCGGCGACCTGCCGCGCTGATGTTGCGCCCCTTGTCCGCCACAACCTTCATCACCCTGCCATGACGACGCTCGCCTCCGATTCGCTCGACATCCTCCATGTGAGCAAGCACTACGCACAACGCGGCGCGACGCTCGCCGTGCTCGACGACGTGTCGCTGCACGTGCGTGCCGGCGAATTCGTCACGATCGTCGGCGCGAGCGGCTGCGGCAAATCGACCCTGCTGCGGCTGGTGGCCGGGCTCGACACCGACTACGAAGGCGAGATCCGCGCCGGCGACGAACGCGTGCGCGACACGTCGCTGCAGCGCGGGATCGTGTTCCAGGATCACCGGCTGTTCCCGTGGCTGACCGTCGAACAGAACATCTCCGCCGCACTGCGCAACGCGCCGCTCGACGCGGCCGAAAAACGGCGTGCGGTCGCGGATCACGTCGCGCTCGTCGGGCTGAACGGCTTCGAGCACGCCTTTCCGAACCAGTTGTCGGGCGGGATGGCCCAGCGCGTCGCGATCGCGCGCGGCCTCGTGAACCGCCCGCGTGTGCTGCTGCTCGACGAGCCGTTCGGTGCGCTCGACGCGCAGACGCGTGCGCGGATGCAGAACGAACTGCTGCGCATCTGGGAACAGGAGCGCATCACGATGATGCTCGTCACGCACGACGTCGACGAGGCCGTCTATCTCGGCGACCGCGTCGTCACGATGGCGCCGCGCCCGGGCCGTATCGAACGCATCGTCGACGTCGCGCTGCCGCGGCCGCGCCGGCGCGATTCGCCGGAATTCGCGCGCTTGCGCGATACGGTGCTCGCCGATTTCGACGAGAGCGAACCGCCGCGCAACGACGGCACGGGCGGCAAGCGTCCCGACACGCCGCGCCCGCACCGGATCGGCGAATGGCGGCTCGCATGGTAGCGGCGCGATTGCTTCGTATCACATATCGTTCATCACAGCGGGAACGCTAAGGTTGTGACGATTCATCGGTTCCGGTTCCGCGCAGTCCCTGCTTGAATGGAGACTCGACCGACCCGACTCCAGGAGACTCACGATGTCCGAAGTCCAGCACGCCGCACAACCGTCTTCGCATGCTTCGCACGCCGCGCCGCGCACGGCCGCCGTTCCGCTTCAGCTTCGCCAGGTCGCCGGCCGGATCGGCGCCGAAATCGCCGGCGTCCGGCTGTCGGCCACGCTCGACGACGCGACGTTCGACGCGGTCCACGCGGCGCTGCTGCGCCACAAGGTGCTGTTCTTCCGCGGCCAGCAACATCTCGACGACACCGCGCAGGAAGCGTTCGCACGCCGCTTCGGCGATACCGTCGCGCACCCGACCGTGCCGTCCGTCGACGGCAGCGCCCATCTGCTCGAACTCGATTCCGCGCACGGCGCGCGCGCCAATTCGTGGCACACCGACGTGACGTTCGTCGATGCATACCCGAAGATCTCGATCCTGCGCGCGGTCGTGATTCCGCCGTTCGGCGGCGATACCGTGTGGGCCAATACGGCCGCCGCGTACGCGCATCTCCCCGACCCGCTGCGCGCGCTCGCCGACACGCTGTGGGCGCTGCACACCAACGCCTACGACTACGCGTCGACCCATGTGCATGCCGACGACACGCAACTGAAACGCTACCGCGAAGTGTTCACGTCGACCGTCTATGAAACCGAGCATCCGGTCGTGCGCGTGCATCCGGAAACCGGCGAGCGCACGCTCGTGCTCGGCCACTTCGTGCAGCGGCTCAAGGGGCTGTCGTCGCAGGATTCCGCGCACCTGCTGCAGGTCTTCCACGAGCACGTGACGCGTCTCGAGAACACCGTGCGCTGGAGCTGGCAGGAAGGCGACGTCGCGATCTGGGACAACCGCGCGACGCAGCACTACGCGATCAACGACTACGGCGATGCACGCCGCGTCGTGCGCCGCGCGACCGTTCACGGCGACGTGCCGGCCGGCATCGACGGTCGCCGGAGCGTCGTGCTGAAAGGGCCGGGTGCGACGCTGCAGTAACGCCCGTCTCTCGCGGCGGCGCCACGTCCCGCGCGCCGCCGCGCCTGTCCTACCGGAGCCCCGATCATGAGCTTCCTGCCGCCGCACCGACACTTGCACGCGCAACGATGTCGGCTCTCCGCCCCGTTCACTTCCGCCAGGAGCGTCGCATGAGCGCCCTACTCGAACCCGCCGCCCAGCCGGTCGACGTGATTCCGCTGTCCGCCCACATCGGCGCGGAAATCCGCGGCGTCGACCTCACGCAACCGTTGACCACGCTGCAGATCGCGGCGATCCGCGCCGCCTTGCTGCAATGGCGCGTCATCTTCTTCCGCGAACAGTTCCTCACGCACGAGCAGCACGTCGCGTTCTCCGCGCAGTTCGGCGAACCGACGGTCGGCCACCCGGTGTTCGGCCATGTCGACGGCCACCCGGCCGTCTATTCGATCGCGAAACATCGCAAGGCGACGCGCTTCGAAGGCGAACCCGTGCGCCGGCCCTGGACCGGCTGGCATACCGACGTGACGGCTGCCGTGAATCCGCCGTGGGCGTCGATCCTGCGCGGCGTGACGATCCCGCCGTACGGCGGCGACACGCACTGGACGAACCTGGTACGTGCGTACGAGACGCTGTCCGCGCCGCTGCGCGGCTTCGTCGACGGCTTGCGCGGCATTCACCGCTTCACGCCGCCGGCCGGTGCGCGCGCCACCGGCGCATTCGACGCGGCGGTCGAACGCCGCCCGCTCGTGACCGAGCATCCGCTCGTGCGCGTGCACCCGGAGACGGGCGAACGCGCGCTGTACGTGAGCCCGAGCTTCCTGAAATCGATCGTCGGGCTGACGCCGCGCGAAAGCCAGGCGCTGCTCGAACTGCTGTGGGAACACGTGACGCGGCCGGAATTCACGATCCGCTTCAAGTGGGAGCCGCGCAGCATCGCGTTCTGGGACAACCGCACGACCGCGCATCTTGCACCGGTCGACATCTTCGATCTCGACTTCGACCGCCAGCTCTACCGCACGACGCTCATCGGCGACGTGCCGGTCGGCCCCGACGGCCGCCCTTCGGTCGCACTCGAGGGCTCGCCGGTCGAAGCGGCGGCCGCCGTAGCACTGAACTGACGCAGCGAACGCCGGCGCGCACGCGCGCGCCGGCTGTTCCTCCATCAATCGAGCCACACACCGTCGAACCGGTGGCCGCCGAGCGGCGAGAACGTCAGCCCGTGCACGCGTTTGGAGATCGGCAGCGACACGATCGACGTCGCGATCGGCGTGAACGGCACCTGATCCTTGAACACGACCTGCGCCTGCTCGTATAGCGACGTGCGCTTCGCGACATCCCCATTCGAACGCGCGGCGGTAACGAGTCGTTCGAAATCCTGATTGCACCACTTCGCGAGATTGCTGCCGTGCACGGCTTCGCAGCCGAGCAGCGTGCCGAGCCAGTTGTCGGGGTCGCCGTTGTCGCCCGACCAGCCGTACAGGATCGCGTCATGCTGGCCGTCGTGCTTCGCGCGGCGGTTGTATTCGCCCCATTCGTAGCTGGCGATCTTCGCGCGCACGCCGATCTTCGCCCAGTCCTGCTGGATCAGCTGCGCCATCAATTGTGCATTCGGGTTGTACGGCCGCTGCACCGGCATCGCCCACAGCGTCAGGTCGAAGCCGTTCGGGAACCCGGCCTGCGCGAGCAGCGCCTTCGCGGCGGCCGGATCGCGCGGCGCATCCTTCAGGCGCGGGTTGTACGACCATTGCGAGGGCGGCATCGGGTTCGTCGCGATCGTCGCATCGCCGTTGAACACGGTCCTGATGATCGCCGTCTTGTCGATCGCGATGTCGAGCGCGCGCCGCACGTCAACGCGATCGAGCGGCGGATGCTGCGTGTTGTACGCGACGAAGCCGACGTTGAAGCCCGTCCCCGAAAACAGCGACAGCTTCGGGTCGCGCCGCACCGTCTCGAGATCGGCCGGGCGCGGAAACGCCGATACCTGGCACTCGCCGGCCACGAGCTTCTGCAGGCGCGCGGCCGGATCGGGCGTGATCGCGAACACGAGGCGCCCGAGCTTCACGTCGTCCGGCTTCCAGTAGTCGGGATTTGCGTCGTAGCGGATCAGCGCATCCTTCTGGTACGAGCGCAGCAGGAACGGCCCCGTGCCGACCGGGAACTGGTTGATGTCCGACTCACGATGACGTTCGGCAAGCTGCGACGCATATTCTGCCGACAGCACCGACGCAAACGCCATCGCGAGGTTGCGCACGAACACGACGTCGGGTGTCTTCAGCACGAAGCGCACCGTGTAGTCGTCGACTTTCTCGATGCGCTCGACGTTGCGGTCGAAACCGAGATCGCTGAAATACGGGAAGCTGACGGGGTAGGCCTTGCGGAACGGATCGTCCGGATCGAGCATGCGGCGAAACGTGAACACGACGTCGTCGGCCTGGAACGGCCGCGTCGGCTTGAACCATGCGGTCGTCTGGAATTTCACGCCGCGCCGCAAATGAAACGTGATCGTGCGCTGGTCGGGCGACACGTCCCAGTTCGTCGCGAGCGCCGGTTCGAGATCGAGCGTGCCGCGCTTGAACTGCACGAGCCCGTTGTAGATCGGGTACGTGCTCGCGTCGAAGTCGGTGCTCGTCGTGTGCTGGCCCGGATCGAAACCGGCCGGGCTGCCTTCGGTGCAGTACACGAGCGTCTTGCCGGTCGGCGCGGCCAGCGCCTGGGTCGCGGCACCGGCGAGCAGCAGCGACGCAGCGATGCAGCGCAGTGCGGCAACGGCATGCGGTACGCCACGCGCACGACGCGTGGCTGACGAAACGTAAGCGTTCTTCATGGTGGCGGAGAGAAAGGATGACTGTCATGCGAATGACGACGGCCGATCTTCGCGCGCCTCCAGCCGATCGCTTACCAATTAATTCGGCGATGCTTATCGTCGCCGATGCATCCCGCTGCCCGTGCATGGAAACGTCCGCGCGAGCGCCGGACGCACGATCCTGCCGCCTTTCGCGCGGCTGCCTTCCGGCCCCCTGCAGACTTTCTGGAATGAGCGCATCGTATCGACTGGCAAACGCCGGCACCGGCGCGCCGGGATCCGCCCGGCGCCGCTGCGCCGCCGCGTCCTGGAGGATCCACGATGTCGATCAGTCCCGATACGCCCGCTCGTCCCGTGAAATCGCCGGGCCCCGATCATCCGATCACGATCGAGCCGCATCCGCGGCGCGTGGTGGTGACGGTGGCCGGCAAGGTCGTCGCCGATACGCGCCGCGCGCTCGCGTTGCGCGAGGCCAGCTATCCGGCCGTGCTCTACCTGCCGCGCGAAGATGCCGACATGTCGCTGCTGCAACGCACCGACCATGCCACCTATTGCCCGTACAAGGGCGACTGCGCGTACTACTCGATCGCGGCCGGCGGCGAACGCTCGAACAACGCCGTCTGGACCTACGAGCATCCTTATCCGGCCGTCGAAGCGATTCGCGGGCACCTCGCGTTCTATCCGGATCGGGTCGACTCGATCGAGGAAAGCGCGGCCGGCACCGATTGAGCACCGCCGCGCCGCTGATTTGCATATAAGCATTCGTTGGTTGGCCACCGGCCGGTGCGGCCGTATCGTCCTGAGTCCGGCGCGGGCCGGCCGGTTGCGTGCAGCGCCCGCATCCGGCCCTGCCTTGCGCCGGCCGCGCCGTCCCTGTGCGCGGCCCGTGAACCCGCACGCAGGATGGCCCGATGAACGACACACCGCACACCGACGTTGAAACGACCCTGGCGAGCCCGCACCGCCGCCAATGGCTGCAGGGCGCGGCCGCCGGCCTGGCCGGGCTTGCGCTCGGGCCGCTCGCGGCACGGCCCGCGCTGGCCGACGACACCGGCACGCGGCTGCGCATCGGCTTCCAGAAGTACGGCAACTTCGTCGTGCTCAAGGCACGCGGCACGCTCGAGAAGCGTCTCGCGAGCCAGGGCGTCACCGTGCAATGGCTCGAATTCCCGGCCGGCCCGCAACTGCTCGAAGGGCTGAACGCGGGCGCGATCGACGTCGGCACGGTCGGCGAGACGCCGCCGATCTTCGCGCAGGCCGGCGGCGTCGATTTCGTCTATATCGGCAACGAGCCGCCCGCGCCGCAGGGCGAGGCGATCATCGTGCTGCCCGACTCGCCGATCCGCACCGTCGCGCAACTGCGCGGCAAGAAGGTCGCATTCAACAAGGGTTCGAACGTCCACTTCCTGCTCGTGAAGGCGCTCGAACGCGCAGGCCTCACGTATGCGGACATCCAGCCGATCTACCTGACGCCCGCCGACGCGCGCGCCGCGTTCGTGCAGCGCAGTATCGATGCGTGGGTGATCTGGGACCCGTACTTCGCCGCCGCCGAGCGACAACTCGGCGCGCGCGTGGTCGCGAACGGCGACGGGCTCGTGCGCAACACGCAGTACTACCTCGCCGCGCGCAAGTATGCGGCTGCCCACCCGCAGGTGCTGCGCACGCTGCTCGACGAAGTCGACGCGGTCGACCGCTGGGCGCGCGATCACGTCCCCGAGGTCGCCACCCAGCTGTCGCCGCTCGTCGGCCTCGACGCGTCGACGCTCGAAGTCGCGCTCAAGCGCGCCGGCTACGGCGTGCAGCCCATCACCGATGCGACGGTCGCGTATCAGCAGAACATCGCCGACACGTTCAGCACGCTGAAGCTGATTCCCGGCAAGCTGTCGGTCGCCAGCGCGCGCTGACGCTTATGGCGCGGGCGCGGCGCCGATGCGCCGCCACTCGTCGTAGTCGGTGACGAGGCCCGCATCGTCGATCGCGATATCGGCCGCGTACGTGCCGCTCTCGTAGCGATACACGCCTGGCGCCGTACGCGTATAGCGCTGCTCGCCGCGTACGATCGCGAAATCCGGAAAACGCAGCCACGCCGTGCGGATCACGGCCGATTCGCCGACGGCGAGCGCGAGCCGCCGGATCGGCAGCGTATTGGTCGACGGGCTGAAACCGAGGTCGATATCGGTCGCGCCCGCCAGTGCCGGCGCCTCGACGCCGTCGATCGTCCATTGGCCTGCGTCGCAGGCGATGTCCCACTGCTGCTGCGTCGTGCCGGCCCAACGTGTCACGCGCGCCGAACGCGTCAGCCAGTCGGCACCGCATGCAATCGCGTAGTCGACGCGAAACGGCGTGCCGTCGATCGCCCCCGATACCGAACCCGACAGGTCGATGCCCGAGGGCGATTCGACGAGCCGGCACCATTCGCACGCGTGCCACGTCCGCACGATCTGCCATGCGACGCAGCGCGTGCGCACGGCTTCGTCCTGTTGCGTCATGTCGTCTCCTGTCGGTCGTGCGCAAGCCGATTGTCGCTCATCGTGGCGATGAATACACGTGGCGCCGGCGGCCGCTATCCGGGAAGACGACCGACGACTCAGCCAGCTGCCGCCCCGGCCACCTCCGCACAACTTTCAGGCTTCCACAGGAACGTACGCGCCACGCGTTCCTGATCGAACAGCACCTTGTACTGGCACTGAACCGGCCCGCTCTTCGACGGCAGATGGAACAGGTAGTCCCATTCGCGCACGCCCATCAACCCTTCCGAGAAGTGCGGCGTGCCGAGCAGCGCATAGAGCTGCGTCTTGTTCATGCCGGCACGCACGCTGCGCAGGTTGTCGAGGTTCGGCCATGCACCGTCGTTCACGCCGGCACGGCTCACGTCCGGAAACACGGGCTGGTCGGTCGTGCCTTCCGGCGTGACGGTGCTGAGACTGCCGCAACCCGCGACGACGGTGGCGAGACAGACGGCCGCCGCCGCGCGCGCGGCCTGGATCGATACGCGAATGCGCTGGTTTTGCATGGATCGCTGGATTCCCGTGTGATGGATGTTCATGAGGCGTGCGCTCACCACTGGTAGCCGACGCCGACCGACGCGCCGAGGTCGCCGCGCGACGTGCTGCTCGCGGAACCCTTTAGCACCCAGTTGCCGTTGTCGGATACCGTCGACAGGCCCAGCGCGACACCGCTTTCGCCGCGCCATGCGCCGCCGCCGAGCGCGACCATGCTTCTGCCCGGCAGGTACGCCTGCGGCAAGCCGGCCATCGCCATCGCTGCGGCCACGCCCGCGGTCAGCCGGTGATCCAGGCTCTGCATGTCGCTGCGCACGCCCGCGATCTGGCTTCCGAGTCCATGTTCCATCGCGCGCAACTGGTTGACGTTGACCGCGTCGGTGCCGGCCGTGCCCGGTGCCACGTTGACGATCTGGCGTTCGCGACCGGCCGCGCCTATCGAAACCGCGTTGTCGCGGCTGCCGTCGGAACCCGCGCCGAGTGCGACCGAATTGCTGCCCGACGCCTTCGCGCCGTTGCCGACCGCCGTCGAATCGCGGCCCTTCGCGCTCGCCTGGTTGCCGAGCGCCGTGCTGTTCGCACCTGACGCGACGGCCCCCGCGCCGCCGGCGGCCGCATTGCTGCCGCTTGCGGCGGGCGCGACCGGCGTCCGGTCCTGGCTGACCTGGAACATGCCGCCCGAGCCGTTCTTCACACTCGTCACGTCGCCTTCGACATTCGTCATCCGGTCGCCGAGCTTCCGCACGTCGTCGCCGACGTTCACGACGTCGCCGGCCACCTTCCGCACCTGCTGATCGGTGTAGTCGTTTGCGTCCTTGACCGCGCCGTCGAGCTGGCGCACGTTCACCGCGTCCGTCGCTTCGCGGCCGTCGGCCACGTTGCTGATCGTGCGCTCGGCACCCGGCGCACCGACCGATACCGTGCCGGCCGTGCTGTTCTGAGCACCGGAATACTTGCCGGTGTACTGTTCGGTGCCACGATCGGCGACAGAACCCGCACCCAGTGCGACATCGCCGTCCTTGTTCGCAACCGCGCCGTTGCCGACCGCGACCGAATTGACGCCGTTGGCATTCGCCGCCGGCCCCATTGCCGCGCTCCCCACGCCGTTCGCCTGCGAGTCAGGCAGCGGCGCCGTGCCGCCGTTTGCGTGGAAATACTTGATGCCGCCGCCGTTCGCGATGGTGTCGACCTGATCGCCGAGCCGCGTCACGTTCTGGTTCGTCTCGTACAGTTGCGAGCCGTTGACCGCAGCCGTGCTCGTCGCCGACAGGTCGCCTGCCGCGACGTTCGTGATCGTCGTCGGCGCGCCACCCGGGTTCATCGTCACGTGCGTGTAGTCGATCGTTCCGTCCGGGTTGCGGTCGTACTTCACCGCGCCAGCGCCCAGGTCGACGACGCTCGCCTGCAGCGACTTCAACTGGCTGACGTTCACGGCATCGGTATCGCCGGAGCCGGCCGCGACGTTCGTGATCCGGCGCTCCGCACCGCTGCTGCCGACGCTCACTTCACCGACCGGATTCGTGCCGGCCAGCGCACCCGTACCCGGGTTGTACGCGGCATTGCCGAGTGTCGTGCCGTCCGCTATCGCATTGGCACCCAGCGCGACACTGCCCGCATGGCTCGCCGTCGCCTGACGGCCCAGCGCCAGCGCGTCGTCGGCGCTGGCGGTTGCCGCGTAACCGACGGCCGTGCTGCCCGCTGCCTGCGCAAACGCATCGGTCTGCGCGAGGCCCGCTTCGTTCGTGCGTGCATAACGGATACCCGTCCCGTTCTGGTCGGTATACGACTGGCTCGTATCACCGGCGATGTGGTTCAGCGTGTCGCCCAGCTTCGTCACATTTCCATTCGTTTCGTTGAGCTGCGAGCCGTTGACGGCATCGGTGCTGTTCGACGACACATCGCCCTGCGCGACGTTCGTGATCTTCGTGCCGCCCGTCTTGCCACCGTCCGTCGAAGCCGGGCCGTCGAGCGTGATCTGCGTCTTTGGATCGCCCGGGTTGCCGTCGTACTTCACCGCGCGGTCGCTCACGTTGCCGAGGCTCGTCTCGACCGACTTCAACTGGCTGACGTTCACCGCGTCGGTATCTCCCGAACCTGCTGCAACGTTGGTGATCCGGCGTTCCGCACCGCTGCTGCCGACGCTCACTTCGCCGACCGGATTTGTGCCGGCCAGCGTGCCCGTGCCGGGGTTGTACGCCGCGCTGCCGAGCGTGCTGCCGTTCGCGATCGAATTGGCACCGAGGGCGACGCTGCCCGCGTGCGAGGCCGTCGCCTGGCGGCCCAGCGCCAATGCATTGTCGGCGCTTGCGGTCGCCGCGTAACCGACGGCCGTGCTGCCGGGCGCCTGGGCGAACGCATCGGTCTGCGCGAGACCCGCTTCGTTCGTGCGTGCGTAACGGATGCCCGTCCCGTTCTGGTCCGTGTACGACTGGCTCGTATCGCCGGCGATATGATTCAGCGTATCGCCCAGCTTCGTCACGTTCTGGTTCGTGTCATTGAGTTGCGAACCGTTCACCGCATCCGTGCTGGTCGCAGACACGTCGCCCGCCGCCACGTTCGTGACCTTCGTCGGCGTGCCGCCCGGGTTCATCGTCACGCTGTTGTAGTTGATCGAGCCGTCGGGGTTCGTGTCGTACTTCACCGCCTGGTCGCTGGCCTGCTGAAGCTTCTGATTCGTGTCGTTCAGCTGCGCGCCGTTCACCGCATCGGTGCTGGTCGGCGACACGTCGCCGGGTGCGACGTTCGTGATCTTCTGGCCGGCCATGTTCAGCCCCGCCCCCGACAACACCGGCCCGCCGTTGTCGATCCCCACGCTCGTGAAGGTCGGCGTGTCGCTCGTCGCGATCGAGATCGTCGAACCGTTCTGCGTCAGCGCGATATTCTTGCCGCCGTCGGCCGTCATCGTCGCGCCGGGCTTGATCGCCGCCACCGACGTGCCGCTTGCGTTGCCGCTCGTCGTCACGTTCCAGCCTTCGTTCAGCGCGTTGATCGCGTCGCTGATCGTCGTCTGCCGGCCGCCTGCGATGTCGTACGTCGGGCCCGTCACCTTGCCCGTCGCCGGGTCGTACGACGCACCGCTGCCGATCGCCGACGCCATGCTGTCGCCGAGGTTGCTGACGGTCTGGTTCGTCTGGTTTAGCTGCGCGCCGTTGACGGCATCGGTGCTCGTCGGCGACACGTCGCCCGCCGCAACATTGCCGAGCTTCGATGGCGAGCCGCCCGGGTTCAGCGTCACGCTGTTGTAGTTGATCGACCCGTCCGCGTTCGTATCGTATTTGACTGCACGGTCCGACACCGCGGTCAACTGGTTCACGTTGACCGCATCGGTTGAGGCCGTTCCGCCGGCGACATTCTTGATCTGGCGTTCGCTACCCTCCTTGCCGACCGACACCGCGCCGGTCGATGCGATCGCGTCACCGCTGAACTTCGCGGGGCCTGCCGCATTCGCCGCACCGACGCTGTTCGAGCCGAGTGCCACGCTGTCGTCGACGCTCGTCACGGCCCCCGCGCCGAGCGACACCGAGTTCGTCCCGCTTGCACGCGTTTGCGTGTCGGGGTTGTAGGTCGCGCCGTTCGACACGCCATCGTTGCTGGCCGCGCGCGAATCCGATGCGCCGATCGCGATCGATCGATAGCCGTCCGCGAGCGCCGAATGCCCCATCGCAATGCCGCTCTCGCCCTTCGCATACGCGACGTTGCCGAGCGCCATCGAATAGTCCCCGGTTGCCGCCGATTGCCGGCCGACCGCGATACTCGTGTTGCCGCTCGACAGCGCAACGGTCCCGATCGCCACGCCCGAATTGCCCCGCACCGCCGTCGCGCCGACGCCAAGCGCCACGCCGCCCTGCGCGGCATTCGCGCGATCGCCGAGCGCAGTACCCGCTGTTTGCGCCGACGCATTGTTGCCGACCGCCGTCGAACAGCCGTTGGACAACACGTTGGTGCCGCTCGACGATGGATTGCCCGGATTTTTCCGGTCGACGAAATTCTGGCCGCAACCCTGGTCGACTGACGCCGTCTTGCCCGACGGTGCATTGTTGGCACCGCCCGATACGACCGTCTGTGCCAATGCATCGGGCACCGTCACGGCGAAACCGGTCGCGGCCACGCTCAGCGCGAGCAACCCGCGCGACACCTGCCGACGTGCGCTGCGCGCTGGCTTGCCGCACACGGCGGCGTTCTCGTGAACCGCGATCCACGCGCGGACCGATTCATTCCAGATCGTTTTGTATATCTTGTTCATAGCGGTTTTATAGGTTTCGACGCAACCGATCAGTAGTGCAGATCAACCTGTTGTTGCAGATGCGAAAATCAGGAATCCGGGAGAAACCGAAACAGACCGACGGGCCGGACGTTCGACGCGATGTCACCGGAATCGGTGGCAACGCCGGACGACCCGGTCAGGAGAAAAGAGATCGATGAAGACGCAACGGGCCATGCCGTGCATCAACCGGGACCCTGTCGAAACGGACAGATCGCGGCGAAGGTTACGGTGCGTCAGGGTTGGGCGGTAGGCTGCCGAACCGATATCCAGTATCGGTACGACGCACATCCCTTGCGGAATGGCGCTTTAGTACCATCTTTCGATTGAAAAACGGATCGATATGCGAAATATTTTCCGGCTGATTGTGAATACGTTGTATTTACCGGAAGATTCTCCGCATGCGGCGCGCATTACGCGCCATCCGGGAATGAATCGTAGAATTTCGGCGTGGATTATAAGCCGGTTTCAATCAGACAAGAGGCACGATTTCATGGATTTGTTGGCGACGATGCGGATCTACGTCAGGGTCGTAGAGCGCGGGACGATGTCCGGCGCGGCCCGGGATCTCGACATGGGCCAGCCGGCCGTCAGCGAGCGCATCGACAAGCTCGAGAAATTTCTCGGCACCCGGCTGCTGATGCGCAGTGCGCGCACGCTCAACTGCACCGAGGAAGGCCGCATCTTCTACGCGCGCAGCAAGGAGCTGCTCGAAGCGGCGGAAGACACGATTGCCGCAGTATCGAAAACGGAAAACACGCTTGTCGGCACGATCCGGCTAGCGGCGCCGCAATGCTTCGGCGAGGTCGTGATGCCGCAGGCGCTGATGCAGATCCGCACGGCCTACCCGCGGCTTCACATCGACTTGGTGCTGAACGACAACATCGTCGATCCGATTACGGAAGGCGTCGACATCTCGATGCGTCTCGGCCAGCTCGGCGACGGCGGGTTCGTCGCGCATCCGATCGGCGAAGTCGGCCGCGTGCTCGTGGCCGCACCGTCGTATCTCGACCGGTTCGGCCCGATCGAAACGAAGGCCGACCTCGCGAGCCATCCGTTCATCCGCGTGAAAGGCATCTTCGCGAACGAGCAGCTGCCGCTGCAGGATGAAGACAGGACCGTCGAATACGCGCGAATCCAGACGGTGATGACGACGAGCCACTGGCGCCCGATGTTCGACACGATCATGGCCGGCGGCGGCATCGGCGTGGCCCAGTTGCCGGCCTGCGTCAACGCATTCCAGCAGGGGAAGCTCGTCGAGATCCTGCCGCGCTACACGATCCCCGACTACCCGCTCAATGCGCTCGTGCAGGCGCAACGGCCGCTGCCGCCACGCGTGCGCGCGGTCGTCGACCTGCTGAAGAAGGAGGTTCCGCTGCTGCTGACGAAGCGTCGCCGGTAGCCGTCACGCCTGCAGTGACTTGCCCGGCTCCTTCACGTGCGCGTCGACTTCCATCTGGTAGAAGCGCGCACTGACGAAGCCGAACAGCGTCCAGCCCAGGAACACGCACAGGCCGCCGAGCATCAGCGCCTGCTCGCCCGAGCTGAACAGCGCATAGAAGCTGTACGCGGTGGCGACCATCGCGATCACGTTCGTCACCAGCGCCTTGGCCGGCGGCACCTTCGCCACCTTCTGGATGGTGATCAGCGCGGCCATCGACATCACGTAAGGCACCAGGTTCGTGACGACCGCGAGATCGACGACCTTCTGGAACTGGCTGCTCAGTTCCGGGCTGATCGTCATCAGCGCCAGCGCGACCTGCGCGACGAGCAGGATCACCATGCCGACGATCGGCGTGCCCGTGCGCGTCGCCCGTGCAAACACCGGCAGGAAGTAGCCGACGTCCGCCGAGCTCTTGAACACCTGCGCGACAGTGAACTGCCAGCCGAGCAGCGAGCCGATGCACGCGATCACCATCAGCGCGGTGACGATCGTACCGACGGTCGGCGTGAACATCGTCGCGAATGCGATGCCGAACGGCGCGTTCGACTTCGCGAGGATCGCGTTCGGCACGATGCCCGCGATCACGTTGGTCGACACGATGTAGAAGATCGCCGACGCGATCGTGCCGCCGAGCACGGCGATCGGCACGTTGCGCTCCGGATTTTCGACGGCGTCCGAGTTCGCGCACGCCGATTCGAGGCCGAGGAACGCCCACAGCGTCACCGCGATCGAGCCGCCGACGGCCGGCCCGAACGGCATGTTGTGCGGATTCCATGCCGCGCCCCAGGTCGCGCCGCTGAACCAGAACCAGCCGATCAGCGACACGACGACGACCGGAATGATCACGCCCCACACGGTCACCGCGCCGATCCGGCCGGTGATGCGAGAACCGCCGAAGTTCGCGACCGTCGTGAGCACGAGCAGGAAGATCGTCCACAGGCCCGTCTGCAGCGGCGACAGCGTCGCGTCGAACAGCACGGTGCCGTAGCCGACCGCCGTGACACCGATCGCGACGTTGGCGATCACGAGCGACAGCCCGTACGTGTAGTTCGCCATGTAGTTGCCGGCCTTGCCGAACGCGTACTCCGCGTAGCCGCCCATCCCGCCCGGCTTGCGGCTCAGCATCCCGCAGCGCGCGAACGCGTAGGCCAGCGCGAGCGAGCCGCCGGCCGTGACGATCCACGACAGCAGCGAGATCGTGCCGACCTGCGCGAGCTTCGACGGCAGCAGGATGATGCCGGAGCCCATCATGTTGACCGCCGTGAGGATGGTCAGCTGCCAGACATTCATCCGGTTCTTCGGCGCGGCCGCCGGGGCCGCGTCGGTCATGCTCGCTGCGTTTTCCATAATGTCGATCCTTCGATGTGAGGCCGCCTTGCGGCCGGTCGCTCGTTCGTCCGTTCGTCCGTCCGTTGGGGCGCTCACGCAGTCAGGCAGTACACGCGGTACGTGCCGTCCTCGACTTCGACGCCGTGCGTATCGTGCGCGAAGCCCGGAAAACGCCGGTCGTACGCTTCGAGCGCCTTCAGGTAGCCGAGCACCGGGCCGCCGGCCGGCCCCGCGTTCTCGCCCGGCATCAGGAGCGGAATGCCCGGCGGATACGGCACGACGCCGGTGGCGACCGTGCGCCCGGCCAGCTCCTCGAGCGTGACCTGTTCGACGCGGCCCTGCACGAGATGCTCGTACGCGCGCACCGGGCTCATCTCCGGCGTCGGCAGGACCGAGAACGCTTCCGACATCAGCCGCGTCGTGCCGAGCTGCTCCATCGCCGCGAACATCGTGTCGGCCAGGTCCTTCAGCCCCATGCCCGCATAGCGCGAGCCATGCTCCTTCGCGAGCGCCGGAATCGCCAGGTCGAGCGGCAGGTTCGCGTCGTAGTCGCGCTTGAAGTCGCACAACGCGCTGACGAGCGAGCCCCACTTGCCCTTCGTGATGCCGGTCGAGAACAGGAACAGGATCGTGAAATCGGTCGTCTTCTCGACGACGATCCCGCGCGCGTCGAGATACGCGGTAACGACGCTCGCCGGGATGCCGACCGGCATCAGGCCGCCGGCCGGCGCAACACCCGGCGTGACGATCGACACCTTGATCGGGTCGAGCATGCAGTAGCCGTCCTCGATGTTGCCGAAGCCGTGCCATTGCGCGCCGGGGCGCAGCACCCAGCATGCCGGGTCGCTCGCGAGCAGCTCGGGCGGTGCGTCATGGAACGGCAGCGTGCGGCCCGTGCGTGCCTCGAGCACGGTGTCGGGCTGCCAGCATTCGAAGAACCAGTCGCCCTTCGCGCCGAATTCGCCATTCATCCGCGCGATCATCTGGCGGAACGCGACGGCCTCCTCGATCGACTCGCGCGTCAGCGCCGCGCCGCCGGGACCGTCCATCATCGCCGCCGCGACGTCGTTCGACGCGATGATCGCGTAGTTCGGGGACGTCGACGCATGCATCATGAACGTTTCGTTAAACTGACCATGCGGAATCGGGCTGCGACCGTCGCGCACGTGGATGTACGACGCCTGCGACAGCGCGGTCAGCAGCTTGTGCGTCGACTGCGTCGCGAACACCGTGGGCCGGTCCGCACGATGATCGCGCGGGTCGCCGTGCATCGCATGGCGGTCGCGGTAGATCGGGTTGAAACGCGCATAGCCGTACCACGCTTCGTCGAAATGCAGCCGGTCGACGCTCGCGCCGAGCAGTTCTTCCACGCGCGTAACGTTGTAGCAGAGGCCGTCGTAGGTCGAGTTCGTGATGATCGCGTGCTTCGGCTGCCGATCGGCCAGCCCGGCCGCGAGCGGGTTCGACGAGATCGCCTCGCGAATCGCCGTCTGCGTGAGGCGCGCGGACGCAATCGGCCCGATGATCCCGTAGCGGTTGCGCGTCGGCACGAGGTAGGTCGGGATCGCACCCGACATCGTCATCGCATGCTCGGCCGACTTGTGGCAGTTGCGGTCGCACAGCGCGATCTGGTCGCGGCTCACGCTCGCCATCAGGATAATGCGGTTCGACGTCGACGAGCCGTTCGTCACGTGATACGTACGATGCGCGCCGAACACGCGCGCCGCGTAGCGCTCGCTTTCGCCGATCGGGCCCGAGTGATCGAGCAGCGAGCCGAGTTCGCCGACCGAAATCGACAGGTCCGAGCGGAACAGCGATTCGCCGAAGTATTCGAAGAACGCACGGCCGACCGGCGATTTCAGGAAGCCCGTGCCGCCCGTGTGGCCGGGCGTATGCCACGAGTATTCATAGACGCGCGAGAATTTCGCGAGCGCGCCGAACATCGGCGGCAGCACGGTCGAGCGATAGCGTTCGATCGCCGCGTGGATGCGCCCGCCGATGAAGTCGGCCGTATCCTCGAGCAGCCACACGAAATCGTCGACCTGCCCCATCACCGCGGACGGCACCGACGACGCGACGCTGCGGTCGGCCAGCAGGAAGATCGGCACGTTGCCGTTGCGCTGCCGGATCGCGTCGACCACGGCCTCGGACGGCCCGTGGCCGTCCACGCCGAGATCCCAGTCGAGCAGCACGCACTGGATCGACGGATCGGAGCGGATCAGCATGATCGCGTCGTCGGCGGACGTCGCCGTGAGCACGTCGATGTCGCGTTGCACGAGTTCCGCGCTCAGCGTACGGACGGCACGCCCGGTCGCGGTTTCCTGCGCGATCTCGTCATCGACCAGCAGCGCGCGCATGCCGAGACGGCGAATGCCGCCAGCAGAAGTATTCATGATGTTGCCCTCGCGGTTCCGATGCTTCGATTGTTGTGTTGTTCATCTCACGAGCACGCGAACAGCAGGCCACGGTCCGCGGCGCGAGACGCTCGCAATTCCGGTTTGATTCGCCATCCGATTCGGAGCCGACTATGCCATGGATGCCATTCGATGAGAAGTTGATGATTCGGTGAAACCATCGGTGCTTTTCAAAACGGATTTCATGATTGGATCATTTTCGTGTGCACTGCAGCATGCCAATTCGCGATTATTTGATCATTCTCATCATGCAATGACATTGTCATTCCCGGTCGATTGAACTCGCCCGCTTTTGTTGCTACGATCGGCTGCGCCGGGCACTGTCCGATGGCGGCAGTGCCGCGCCCCGCAAGGCTTTTACGCGAGGTGCGCATACGGCATTCAGCATTCGCGGAAGCGTTTCAACCGGCCGCAGCGCACGTCGAATCAGGATGACCTGCCGGCGCGAATGCGGCTCCCGTTTCCGCCATTTACCGGAGAGTTCGCGTGAGCCTGTTGAAAATCGCAGTCGAGCCGGCGCTGATCGGCGCCTTCCTCACCACGCACGAACAGGTCGACGTATTCCAGACCGATTTCACGAATATCGCGGCAATCGTCGTCGGAATCGATTCCGCGGAAAAGGTGCTGAAAACCGTCGAAAGAACCGGTTTCGCGATTCCGTTCTTCGTCGCGGTCGAACCCGACCAGGAAGTGCCGCCGTCGATCCTGCCGCGCGCGAGCGGCGTGATCCAGCTGCGCCACGGCGGCCGCCATTACTACGGCCGGCAGATTTCCGCCGCCGCCGACATCTACAGCGACAACCTGCTGCCGCCGTTCTTCAAGGTCATGCGCGAATACGTGCAGCGCGGCTACGTCGAGTTCGACTGCCCGGGCCACCAGGGCGGCCAGTTCTTCTCGAATCACCCGCTCGGCCGGATGTTCTTCGACTTCTTCGGCGAGACGATCTTTCGCGCGGACCTCTGCAACGCGGACGTCCGGCTCGGCGACCTGCTGATCCACGAAGGCCCCGCGCTGGAAGCGCAGCGCAATGCCGCGCGGATCTACAACGCGGACAAGACCTGGTTCGTGCTGAACGGCACGTCGACGTCGAACAAGGTCGTCACGAGCGCGCTGCTCGCGCCCGACGATCTCGTTCTGTTCGACCGCAACAACCACAAGTCGGTGCACCTCGGCGCGCTCGTGCTGTCCGGCGCGCGGCCGGTGTACCTCGAAACCGCGCGCAACGCGTGGGGCCTCATCGGCGGCGTCGACAGCGCGGCGCTCGACGAAGCGCGCATTCGCGACGCGGTCCGCGACTTGGCGCCCGAGCGCGCCGACCTGCCGCGGCCGTTCCGGCTCGCGGTGATCCAGCTCGGCACCTACGACGGCACGATCTACAACGCGCGCGAGATCGTCGACCGGATCGGGCATCTGTGCGACTACATCCTGTTCGATTCGGCGTGGGTCGGCTACGAGCAGTTCATCCCGATGATGCAGGACTGCTCGCCGCTGATGCTGACGCTCGGTCCCGACGATCCCGGCATCTTCGTCACGCAGTCGGTGCACAAGCAGCAGGCCGGTTTCTCGCAGACGTCGCAGATCCACAAGAAGGACAGCCACCTCGAAGGCCAGAAGCGCTTCTGCGATCACCGCCGCTTCAACAACGCGTACATGATCCACGCGTCGACGAGCCCGTTCTACCCGATGTTCGCGGCGCTCGACGTCAACGCGCAAATGCATGCGGGCCCGGCCGGCAAGCGCCTGTGGCGCGATTGCGTCGCGCACGGCGTCGATGCGCGCAAGCTGCTGATGAAGACCTGCCGCCAGATCCGTCCGTTCGTTCCGCAACAGATCGACGGCCGCCCGTGGGCCGACTACCCGACCGAGCAGATCGTCGACGACCTGCGCTTCTTCCGCTTCCATCCGTCCGACACGTGGCACGGCTTCGAAGGCTACGCGAACGACCAGTATTTCGTCGATCCGTGCAAGCTGTTGCTGACGACGCCCGGTATCGATCACGACACGCACGAGTACGCGTCGTTCGGCGCACCGGCGCCGATCCTCGCGCGCTACCTGCGCGAGCACGGCGTGGTGCCCGAGAAAGCCGACCTGTACACGATCCTGTTCCTGCTCACGCCGTCGGAGAGCTTCGGCAAGCTGCAGCATCTGGTCGCGCACCTCGCGCAGTTCGAACGCCATCTCGACCAGGACACGCCGCTGCGCGAAGCGATTCCGTCGCTGTGCGAAGCATATCCGGAGCTGTACGGCACGATGCGCCTGCGGCAGCTGTGCCAGCGCATGCACGACTTCTACCGCAGCCACGACATGAAGCATCTGCAGAAGCAGATGTTCCGGCGCGCGCAGTTCCCGAAGCAGGCGATGCAGCCGCAGGCCGCGAATGCCGAGCTGATCCGCAACAACGTCGAGCTCGTCACGCTCGACCGCATCGAAGGCCGGATCGCGACCGAAGGCGCGCTGCCCTACCCGCCCGGCATCTTCTGCGTGGTGCCCGGCGAAACCTGGGGCGGCCCGGCGCTCGACTACTTCCGCGCGCTGGAAGCCGGGATCAACGCACTGCCGGGTTTCGAGCCGGAGATCCAGGGCGTGTACCTGCAGACGAAGCCGGACGGCACGAAGCAGGCGTCGGCGTACGTGGTGGCGACCGGCACCGACGCGTCGCGGGCCTGATCGCGGGCTGTACCTGGCCCGTGCGGTGCTTGCGCACGACGTGTATCATCGCCGCCATCATGCCCATCCGACCGCTTCGTCCGCTCCTGATCGCCCCGGCGCTCGCCGTCTCCATCGTCACGCATGCGCAGCAGGTCGGCGTGGTCGCCGACGGCGTCTACTACACGCCGAATACGCATCTCGCGGCAGGCACGTCGCTGCAAGTGCTGCCCGACGACGACAAAGGCGTCGCGCGCTGCTGCGCGACAGTCACCGGCCCCGCCGGCAAGCCCGGCAACCAGATTCTCGACAGCCTGCACGACGACCGCACGATCGCCGCGTACGCTCTGTCGCTGCCGAAGTCGGTGCCGGCGGACACGCGCGGCTTCGGCGTCGTCGGCACCGCGCATTTCGTGCGTCAGGGCTCACACCCGGAAGCCGTGCTCGACGGCGGCTTGCAACTCGCGTTCTCGACCTGCACGTCGGTGGAAGGCACGCATTACCTCGGGCGCAAGGTCGGCGCCAACAAGCTGCTCGTTCACCTGTATCAGTACTTCGACGGCGAATTCGAGCCGACCTGCAAGGATCGCGACCTGAATTGACGGAACCCGGCCGGCGGGCGACATCGCGCCCGCCGCGTCACCATGCCTGCCGGTAGATCGCCAGCGCGTCGGCCTCGGTCACCTCGCGCGGATTGTTCACGAGCAGGCGCGTCTGCAGCATGGCATCCGATGCCATCCGCGGCAGGTCGTTTTCGCCAATGCCGACTTCGCGCAGCGTGCGCGGAATGCCCGTCGCGACGATCAACCGGTCGATCTCGGCGATCAGCGCGTGCGTGCGTGCTTCGTCGCTGCCTGTGGCCGACGGCGCAACAATCGCCGCGAGTTCCGCATACAGCGGCGCGGCGGCCGGCGCGTTGAAGCGCAGCACATGCGGCAGCACCAGCGCATTCGACAACCCGTGCGGCACGTGAAAAATGCCGCCGACCGGATAGGCCAGCGCATGCACGGCCGCGACCGGCGCATTCGCGAACGCCTGCCCCGCGAACATCGCACCGACGAGCATCGCTTCGCGCGCGTGCCGGTTCCCGCCGTCGTCGCATGCTGCGAGCAGGTTGCGCGACAGCAGCGTCAGCGCGTGCGTCGCCAGCATGTCGGATACCGGATTCTTCAGTCGTGCGGACGTGTACGCCTCGATCGCATGCACCATCGCATCGATGCCGGTGGCGGCCGTCGCCGCACGCGGCAGGCCGAGTGTCAGCTCGGCGTCGAGAATGGCGACGTCCGCGAACAGGTTCGGCGATACGACGCCCATCTTGCGCGCCTCGCCGACCGTCACGATCGACACGGCCGTGACCTCGGAACCCGTGCCGGCCGTCGTCGGCATCTGCACGAGCGGTAGCCGCGCGCTCGTGACCTTGTCGACGCCGTACATGTCGGCCAGCGCCTGCTGCCGCGGCACGAGCACCGCGATCAGCTTCGCGACGTCCATCGACGACCCGCCGCCCAGGCCGAGCACGATCTCGGCATCGGCCGCGACGGCGCGCTCGGTCGCTTCGAGCACCACGTGCTCGGGCGGATCGGCGATCACGTCGTCGATCACGGTCACCCGCCAGCCGTGCGCGGCGAGACTCTCCAGCGCAGGCGCGAGCACGCCGCTGCGATGCAGGAACGCATCGGTGACGACGCACAGCCGCGCGAGCGCCGGAAAGCGTTCGCGCAACAGCGCGCCGAGCCGGCGCGCGGCGCCGAATTCGACGATCTGGGTCGGAACGGTACGGAATTGAAACGGGTTCATCGGGTGCCTCCCGGTGGCGTCGCCGTGCCGGTGTCCGGCTGCACCATGTAGCGCGACACGTCGCGGCGATCGAGCAACGGAATGATGGCCCCGATCCCGATCCGCTGGAAATGCGGCGTTTCCCGATGCGCGTCGAGGCCGTCCGCATCGCGGTAGCGTTCGAGGATCACGATGTGGTCGGGGTTCTCCGGCGAGCGGAAATACGCGTAGTCGAGATTCTTCGGCTCGGCGCGCGTCGCCGGCGCGAGCTCCGCGAGCAGTTCGATCACGCGGTCGCCGTTGCCGGGTGCCGCGAAATAATGTGCGATGACCTGCAGGTACGGTTCGTTCATGTTGCGCTCCGGGTTCGACAAAAGGCCGTCGCGACGGAGACGCACGCCATCCGCCGTGAACCGGATGGATTCAAACGCGACGGGCGCCACCGTACACCGACTCGTCGTCGCATTGTAGTGAAACGGCACGGCATTCGCAGTGCCGCGACGACTACCACGGCACCGTCCGCCCCAGGTAGTCGAGATATTCGAGCCCCGGCCGCGCGCGCTTCGCGAGCAGCACGTCGACGAGGCTCGGCACGCTCTCGTCGATGGCCAGGCGCGCATCGGGCCCGCCGAGCTCGGTGCGAACCCAGCCGGGCGCCATCAGCGCCATCGCGCGCCGCGTAGCGGCCTGGCGCGCCGCAAAGCTGCGCATGAACTGGTTCAGCGCCGCCTTGCTGCCGCGATACACCTCGCGCATGCCGCTGACGTTGTTCGCGACGCTGCCCTGCCCCGACGACATGGCGCCGATCAGCCCGTCGTCGGTCACGAGATCCTGCAGCGTCTCGATCACGCGCATCGGCGCCAGCGCATTCGTGATCATCACGCGCACGAACTCGTCGGTCGTCACTTCGCCGATCGTTTCATTCGGATCGTTGGTCGTCCCCGCATTCACGAACAGCATGTCGAAGCGCCGGCCCGACAGGCGCGCGTGCAGTGCGTCCAGTTGCGCAGGTTCGCAGATGTCGAGCGTCTCGATGTGGAGCCGGCCGTCGTACCGGTGCGCGAGGTCGTGCAGCTTCGTGCGTCCCGATCCTTCGCGCACGGTTCCCGTCACGCGCCAGCCCTTGCCCAGGAATGCCTCCGCCATCGCCAGCCCAAGGCCGCGCGAGGCCGCGACGAGGAGAATCGCGGGAACGCTTCGTCGATTCGATTCAGTCGGTTGCATGGATTTCGCCTTTGCCGTGTTTCGTCTTGCACCCACTATAGGGCGCCACCACGACAGGCGCCAGACGCATCGGATGCAATCCATAGTTGCATTCGGCGCCATGTCAGTCGCGCAAAAGCGTATCCTGTCCGCATGGAAGACATCGACCTGAACCTCGTTACGGCACTCGATGCGTTGCTGTCGGAAAGCAGCGTGACCGGCGCCGCGCGCCGGCTCGGCCTGAGCACGTCCGCGATGAGCCGCACGCTCACGCGGCTGCGCAACGCCACCGGCGATCAGCTGCTCGTACGCGCCGGGCGCACGCTCGTGCCGACGCCGCACGCCGCCGCGCTGCGCGATCGCGTGCATGCGATCGCGAGCGACGCGCGCGCGGTGCTGCGCCCAGCCACGGCCGACGTCGACATGGCGACGCTTGTGTCGACGTTCACCATTCGTGCAGCCGCGTCGTTCATGGAAATGCTGTCCGGCCCGGTGGTCGCCGCGCTCGGCGAAGTCGCGCCGCACGTGCGCATCCGCTTCGTCCCGAAGCCCGACCGCGATCCGCAAGCGCTGCGCGACGGCACGGTCGACCTCGAAATCGGCAAGCGCGGCGACGATGCGCCCGAGCTGCACACGCGCATGCTCTTTCACGACTGGCACGTCGCAGTAGCACGCGCCGGGCACCCGCTATTCGCGTCGGCCAGAATCACGCCGGCGCGCTATGCGGCTTGCCGTCACGTCATCTCGGCCCAGCTCGGCGATTTCAGCGGGCCGACCGACGATTCCACCGATCGACCCGGCTCGGGCCAGCCCGTGCACGTCGTGGTCCCCGGCTACCCCGACGCGATGCGCGTCGCGGCCGGCACCGACCTGATCGCGCTCGTGCCGCGCTCGAGCCTCGGCAACGCATTCTCACCCGGGCTTGCGGAAGCCCTCGGGCTGCGCAGCTTCGACCTTCCGGTTCGCCTGCCCGCGATCCTCGTCTCCGCGCTGTGGCACCCGCGCATGCACGGCGACCCCGCGCATCGTCGCCTGCGCGATGCGGTCATCGACGTCTGCCAGCGTGCGTATCCGGATATCCGGCCGCCGCGCGCAACGGCGCGCGGCACCGGCAGCGGCACACGCAAGGCCGGCTGACGCACTCAAACCAGCCGGCCGCCGCCGTCGATGTGCAGGATTTCACCGTTCATGAAGCCGTTGCCCAGCAGGAACGCGATCGCCTCGCCGACTTCGTCCGCGCGGCCGACGCGCCCGCCCGGCAATGCCGACGCGGCGCCCGCGAGGATCGCATCGCGCGCTTCCGGGCCGAACGCGTCGTAGAGCGGCGTCTCGACGAAACCGGGCGCAACGACGTTGACGCGAATCGGCTTCAGCTCCAGCGCGAGCGACTGCGCCAGCGCCTCGACGCCGCGCACGGCGGCGGCAATGACCGACGTGCCGTGCGCGGCAGGACGATCGGACAGTTGCCCGCCGGTCAGCACGATCGAGCCGTTCGCGGGCATCAGCGGCAACGCGGCGCGGATCGCATAGACCGGCCCGGCGATACGTTCCTGCAGTGCGGCGAGCAGATGATCGGGATCGGTCTCGTTCAGCTTGCCGGCGATGAACCGACCGGCCGTGACGACCAGGTGGTCGACGCGTGTCATTGTGTCGAATACGGCCTGCACCGCGTGCCGGTCCGCGATGTCGGCCACCGCGACGCCCGCGCCGCCGATCGCTTGCGCGGCGGCGTCGAGCTTCGCGCGCGTCCGGCCGACCAGCGTGACGCTGCCGCCCCGCGCCTTCGCGGCGCTCGCGGCCGCGAGCCCGATTCCGGAGCTCCCGCCGACGATCACGACGTGCGCGCCGTCCAGTGCCGTAAATTGCGTTGCCTCGTTCATGTCGACTCCTCATCAGGGATTGAAGGTTCGCGAACGATAGGTCATTCTCGATTGCACCGGAACGTGGGAGACTTGCATAGGATTCATGCCCTGAAGGAATGAGATGGATGCGTTGCGCTCCATGCGTGTGTTCGTCCGCGCAATCGAATTGGGTAATTTTTCAGCGGTCGCGCGCGAGGAAGGCACCGGCCAGCCGACGATCAGCAAGATCGTCGTCGCGTTCGAACGGGAGCTCGGCGTGCGCCTGCTCGAACGCTCGACGACGAGCCTCGCGCCGACCGACGAAGGCCGCCGGTTCTACGACCGCTGCAAGCGCGTGCTCGACGAATACGACAGCGCGGTGGCCGAGGTGCGCGGGCAAACGCTGCGGCCGGTCGGCAAGCTGGTCGTCAATGCGCCGCTCGGGCTCGGCGAGCTGAGGCTGAATGCGCTCGTGCTCGAATTCCTCGCCGCGTGGCCGGAAATCGACGTCGAACTGCACCTGACCGATCGCGTGATCGACCTGGTCGAGGAAGGCGTCGACGTCGCGATTCGCCTCGGCCACGTGCTGCCGCCGGATGCCGTCGCACGCCATGTCGCGTCGTCGCCGCGCCTGCTGGTGGCCACGCCGGCGTACGTCGCGCAGGCATCGCGGATCCGCCGCCCGGAAGACCTGGCTAAGCACGAATACGTCGGGTACGCCCGCGCGGACATCGGGAGCGAACTGCAGTTTGCCCGCGGCGAGGAGACTGTCGCCGTTCCGGTACACGGCCGGTATCGCGTCAACAGTTCGATCGCACTGCGGGAATGCTTCCTGGCCGGGCACGCGGTCGGCAGCGCGCCGGCGTGGCTCGTCCAGGACCTGATCGATGGCGGGCAGCTCGTCCGGCTGCTGCCGAAGTGGGACATGGTGCCGCCGCACGCGCTGCATCTCGTCTACGCGTCGCGCCGCCATCTGCCGCTCAGGACCCGCACATTCCTGCAATTCATGGCGCAGCGGATTCCCGAGCTGCCCGGGTTCGACGCAACCGCGACGCCCAGCGCGATCGCCACGCCGCCAACCCGCTGACCGCCGCGCTTCGATCCGCCCCCTTTCCTCGACCGGCCGAATCCCCGCTATTGCGCCGGCGCCGGCGGGCCCTTCGGCTAAAATGCCGCACTTTCCACCTTGTCCGGCCCGCTCGCCATGCAACCCGCCACCTCCGCCCAACCCGCCGCCCACGGCGCCGACGCCGCAGAATCGGCCCGCGACCTCGTCTACGGCCCGAACGACCGGCCGGCGCCGATGGTCGCTTTCGTCGCCGCGCTGCAGCACCTGCTGGCGATCATCGTGCCGATCGTCACGCCCGGCCTGCTGATCTGCCAGGCGCTCGGCGTGTCCAGCCGCGATACGACCCTGATCGTGTCGATGTCGCTGGTGATCTCCGGCATCGCCACCTTCGTCCAGTGCAAGCGCTTCGGCCCGCTGGGCGCCGGCCTGCTGATCGTCCAGGGCACCAGCTTCAACTTCGTCGGCCCGCTGATCGCCGGCGGCAGCCTGATGGTCAAGCAAGGCACGCCGGTCGAGACCGTGATGGCCGCGATCTTCGGCGTCGTGATCGCCGGGTCGTTCGTCGAGATGGGTGTGTCGCGCATCCTGCCGTTCGTGAAGCGCCTGATCACCCCGCTCGTCACCGGCATCGTCGTGCTGCTGATCGGCCTCACGCTGATCAAGGTCGGCCTCATCAGCATGGGCGGCGGCTACGGCGCGATGGCCAAGGGCACGTTCGCGAGCGCGGAGAACCTGACGCTGTCGGGGCTCGTGCTCGGCACGATCATCCTGCTGAACCGCGTGCCGGTCGTCTGGGTGCGCAGTACCGCGCTCGTCATCGCGCTCGTGATCGGCTACCTCGCGGCCGCGTTCCTCGGCCGCCTCGACTTCACCGGCATGCACCAGGCCGCGCTGTTCCAGGTGCCGACGCCGCTGCACTTCGGCATCGGCTTCTCGTGGTCGCTGTTCGTGCCGATGCTGATCATCTACCTCGTCACGTCGCTCGAAGCGATCGGCGATGTGACGGCCACCAGCAAGATCTCGAACGAGCCGGTCGAAGGGCCGGTGTGGATGCAACGCATCAAGGGCGGCGTCCTCGTCAACGGCGCGAACTCGCTGCTGGCCGGCGTGTTCAACACGTTCCCGAGCTCAGTGTTCGCGCAGAACAACGGCGTGATCCAGATCACCGGCGTCGCGAGCCGCCACGTCGGCATCTGGATCGCGGGGATGCTCGTGGTGCTCGGCCTGTTTCCGGTCGTCGCCGGCGTGCTGCAGGCCGTGCCGGAGCCCGTGCTCGGCGGTGCGGCGATGGTGATGTTCGGCGCGGTGGCCGCATCGGGCATCAACATCCTCGCGGGCGTCCAGCTCGACCGCCGAGCACTGCTGATCATCGCGGTGTCGCTGGCGCTCGGCCTCGGCGTGTCGCAAGTGCCGGACATTCTCAACAGCCTGCCGCACGCGCTGAAGAACGTGCTGGAATCGGGCGTGGCCACGGGCGGTATCTGCGCGCTCGTGATGAACTGGTTCCTGCCGGAACGGAAGTAACCGGGCGAGCGGCGCGGGCTGGCCCTCGACTTCGCCAGGGCGGTCCGGCCGGGAGCGGTCAAAAGTCAAACCCGGTCAGGCAGCCTTGGCCGATCGATTCGTGCTGGTTAGAATCACGACATGCCCCAAGCTCCCGCCCCCAGCAACACCCCCGAAGCGAGCGCCGTCCCGGTCAAGGAACGCGCGACCGTCGTCTGCTATCGCGATGAACAAGTGTTGCTCGTCGCGCGCGCGGCGTCGCGCTGGGCCCTTCCCGGCGGCACGATCAAGCGCGGGGAAACGCCGCTCGAAGCCGCGCATCGTGAGTTGCTCGAGGAAACCGGCATGATCGTCCAGGACCTGACGTACTCGATGCAGTTCACCGGGCTCGCCAAGATCCATCACGTGTTCTTCGCGGAAGTCGGCCCTGGCCAGACGCCGCAAGCGAGCAACGAGATCGAGAAATGCAAGTGGTTTCCGATCGACGGGGTCGACCGTTTGCGCGCGAGCATTCCGACGAAGCGAATCGTCGAACTCGTCTACAACCACGAAATCCGCAAGGCGTAGCGCGCCTCGAGCCGTCGCCCGGCTCGAGTCGATTGCCGCGATCAGCGGTGCGCGAACGCTCAGCGCGAGCGCTTTCTTCGCAGTTCGTGCGTCGAATAGACGACGAGGAAGATGCCCAGCATCGCGGCGCCTGACGCCATGAAGTCGTTTGCGCTTCCCGAGTTGCGCAGCGCCGCCGGGAAAGTGCCGAAACTCAATCCGGCGCCGGCAAGAAGCAATCCCGCAGCCACACCCCAGATCGGTCCGGCAGTCTTGTCGATTTTGTCCTTCATACAGCCCCCGTCTACAGTCATTACCTGAACGGCATCGGCAAAAAACGCCGCGCCGGCCGTCAGTGGTTCCACTATAGCCGGAAAAAAATCTACGAACTTCTGGTGCTTTTCCCGATCAAGTTCCGGCGACCGCGGCCGCCATGCGCGGACGGGTCGCGCAACACTGCCGACGGTTACGTGACAGAACACTTGGGCGGCTGCCGGTCGGAGGCGACACGGTGCCCGACAATGCAACCGCCTCCGGCACGTCATGGGGTGTGCCCGCCCAGCTTCGGGATCACGTCCTCGTCACTGATCGGCACCGCTTCGGCGTCGCACCCGTAGACGGCCGCCCGGTTGCCGACGAAAAAAACCTCGTTGTCGTGTCCGCGCTCGATCGCCTTGTCGTGACTCGCCTTGTCGTAACCTTCTTCCGAGTCGAACACCAGTTTTCGCAGCTTGTCATAGTCGTCTCGATGGCCGCAGCCGAACGTCACTCGTTTGCACTGCCCGTTGTCGTGCAAGTCCATGTAATTGACCGGGCGACGCCTTGATATGCTCACTGCGCGCCAGTGTGCGCTCGCAGACACGCGCGGTGGTGGCGCCCTCTCCTTCGTCGCGGCACGTCATGTCGGGCCTGTCGTAGAAATCGTGTGGCTTGACTGGCGACCGGACATCTCTCCTGATGCATGCAAATGCCAAGTTGGATACGCTTTGGACTGCTTTGTTATTTTCCGGTCGCCTATTACAAAACCGTTTTTTGATCATTACCGGCTTCAGGCATCGTGATGCCAGCCGTGTGCCGACTATTTGAATTCAGGGCGATCGTGAGCATGCATCGGTCACTGCAATCGAGCGCGAACGTTACCGCGCAGCGGCTTGCCGTTATCGCTGCGGATGTCGTCGACTGGGGTCGCGTCGTCGTATTCGAACGATGGTCGGGGTTGTCACCCGACGTCACCGGACGTGCCGGTCGCGCCGGAGAAGGTATGGATATTGCGCGGTGGCCTGATCTTTCCAGGCCAAAACAGGAGAACCGATGAGTGATCCCACCGCAAATTCCCCGGCGACCACAAAAGCCGTGCCGCCTCCACGAGATCCCCATCTTCGCGCGCTGGCGAACTGTATTCGCTTCCTTACAATGGACGCAGTGCAGAAAGCCAACAGTGGCCATCCGGGTGCACCAATGGGGTTGGCTGACGTCGCGACGGTGCTGTTCAAGGAGTTCATGCAATTCGATGCATCGGCCCCCCACTGGATCAATCGAGACCGGCTGATACTTTCCAACGGACACGCGTCGATGCTGCTCTATAGCCTCCTCTATCTGACGGGCTATTCCGACATGACCCTGGACGAGCTCAAGCGATTCCGGCAAGTCGGCAGCAAGACGCCAGGTCATCCGGAGTACTCGCACGCCGATGGAATCGAACTGACGACCGGCCCCCTCGGCCAAGGCATCGCGGAATCCGTCGGAATGGCGTTGGCCGAGCGCATCATGAATGCGCACTTCGGTGACGATCTCGTCGATCACTACACGTACGTATTTCTCGGTGACGGTTGCCTGATGGAGGGCATCAGCCACGAGGCCATTTCCTTGGCCGGCCACCTCCGGTTGGGCAGACTGATTGCATTTTGGGACGACAATTCGATTTCTATCGACGGTGCCACCAGGCTCGCGGTCTCGGACAACGAGATCGAGCGCTTTCACTCGGCTGGATGGCGAGTCCTGGAGATCGACGGTCACGACACCGACGCGATACGGCGCGCTATCGAGACCGCGCGGACAACGGATGACAGACCGACCTTGATCGCATGCAGGACGATCATCGGGTTCGGCTTTCCGACGAAGGCCGGGACCGAGAAAGCACATAGCGATGCGCCGGGCGAGGATGAAATCGCCGGCGCACGACAGATCCTCGACTGGCATTCACCGGCGTTTGAAATTCCGGATGACCTGCTGAATGCATGGCGGGAGATCGGGGCGCGCGGCCGCGAGACGCGACTCGCCTGGGATGAGCGGGTCCGCCGGGCGCCGCAGGCACTGCGTACCGAATTCGAGCGGCGCAATGCGGGAAAGCTTCCGGATGACTGGAAGCAGGCCATTGCCGCGGCGCGGCAGGCCTTTCTTGCCAGTGGCAGTGAAATGGCTACCCGCAAGGCCAGCGGTGAAGTGCTCGATCGTCTCTTTGACGCGATTCCAGAATTGCTCGGCGGCTCGGCGGATCTTACGGTGTCCAACAATACGAAGACGAAGAATCAAATCGCGATCGAGCCTGGCCGGTTCAACGGTTCGTATCTCCATTATGGCGTCCGCGAGCATGGCATGGCAGCGGCAATGAACGGCATTGCACTTCATGGAGGCCTGATTCCGTACGGCGGCACCTTCCTTTGTTTTTCGGACTACTGCCGCCCGGCGATCCGGTTAAGCGCGATGATGCGCGTGCGATCCGTCTTTGTGATGACGCACGATTCGATCGGCCTCGGAGAAGACGGCCCGACTCATCAGCCCGTTGAACATCTCGCGGCACTTCGGGCTATTCCGCAGCTGGCCGTCTATCGGCCGGCCGATCCAATCGAAACGGCAGAGTGCTGGGAATTGATTCTCGAGCAGCCCCGCAGGGCTGCGCTCCTCGCATTGTCGCGACAGCCGGTGCCACTCGTGCGCAACGAACCCGGCAACGAAAACAAGTCTGCGCGTGGCGCCTACATCTTGCGGGAGGCCGATGGCGGACCGCGCCGACTCACTCTGCTCGCGACAGGCTCGGAGGTTCACCTCGCTGTCCAGGCTCGCGACATCCTGCAGAACGAAGGTGTGCCGACGACCGTCGTATCGATGCCGTGCCGCCTGCTCTTCGAGGAGCAGCCACGCGATTATCAGGAGGCCGTGCTGGGCGCATCTCCTGCGAGAGTCGCGGTCGAGGCCGCGGTCGAACTGGGATGGGAGCGATACATCGGGCCGAAAGGTCGATTTGTCGGCATGCGCGGCTTCGGCGAATCGGGAAAAATCAAGGACGTCTACAAAAAATTCGACATCACGGTAGATGCGGTCGTTCGCGCTGCGCGGGACGTCCTGCAAGATAACGGCAAGCACTCATAGAACACGCGACAGCGCACCTGCTTCTGGCGGCATGCGGACAGCCGGCCTGAACGATCGGTGGATAGCGGGTTCCGCTGACGGCAGCGGGTCGATAGCCCACCGCGGCGAGATCAGTCGGTTGCCGTCGAACCCGCACGCGTTCCAGCACTCCAGGGGTGAGTGCTGCGAGCGCCGCAGTTATCTTCGCCACCGTTCCTCGCCCGTATCTTTCCGAATAACGCGTCCTCAAACGCCCGGCTGAGTTCGGCCAGTTTCGCGCCGAGCCGAGCCAGTTCCCGATCGGGTGGTAACGGATGATCACCGGATATCGCGAGCGTTGCGTGCCCCACGTTCGCAGCCGTATCGACTCGCATCGAGCGGCTGGGATCCAGATCGCTCATCAATGCATCGATTCGCGTAACGATGGCTACGCGCGCATGCCGCTCGAATGCGACAACCGGCCCACCGCCGTCAACAGGCAGGCGTGTCGCCACGATTCGGCCATACAGCCAGCAGTACAGAAGCGCGTCCAACAACCGTCGGGCATCGCTGGATACACGGAGCATGCGCCACGCGACCAGCGGCCTGATAGCCATGCGCAGGTCGTGAAAACGGCGATCGGCGACGCGCGTCTGCGCCGCCCCCGGCCGCGTGCCGTCGACGCGTTCGTGCACGAGTTCGCGCAGCGCAGCCAACAAGCTGTGCGAGCGCGTCGCGATGTGGCGCGACGCCGCCAGCGGCATCACCAGCAGCGCCGCCGCGAGCGAAACCGCGCAGCCGATCAACACCTCGCCGATACGCAGTTCCGCAAGCGCGCCGATCTCGAACCCCAGTTGCGCGTAGACGACGCCGATCAGCACCGTCAGAAAGAATACGCCGCGCCCATACGCGTGCAGGATGTGGTATGCCCAGGCAAACACACAAACGCCCATTACGATGACCACGAGTGCATTCGCATGAGGGGCGGCGCTCACGACAAGTACGCTCGCGAGCGCGCCGGCAAGCGTACCGGCGATGCGTTGCGCGCCGCGATAGATCGTGTCCGCACACGAATACGTGCCAAAGAATACGACGAACGTGCTCAGCACCGCCCACATCCATCGCTCGGACGACAGCGCCTCGCCGATCAACATGGCGGCGAACGCAGCCGTCGCGGCGCGGATCGCCGGCAACCATGCAAGCGTGCGCCAGCCGGCGCCCCACGGAACCGCACGCGTGCGCTCCGGCATCGTCGTCGTACGCGTGGCGACCATGCGCGCCGCCACTACATCGGCGACAGTATCGAAGCGAGCGATCGCGAAGCGTAGTGCAGTGTCGGCAGCGGCGCTCCGATCGTGGTTCAGCACGCGCCGGGCCGCCGCCATCTCCAATGCGACGAGCGTGGTGTGCAACGCATGCGCGTCGCCATCAGCGATGCTCGACGTGTGATTCTCGAGTGCGATGGCGGCTTCGTTCAACGCCAGCAAATGCGCCATCGCATCCAATGCGCCAGCGTCCGACACGTCGCTTCGTGCGATGCATGCCGCTTGCAGCGATACCGAACGCGCGATGAGCCGGGGCGTGTGCGCCGCATGCGTCGGCAACAGCATCCGGCAGACCAGCACGACGCTCGCCGGCCCTGCGATCGACATCGCCAGCATGCGGTCGACCTGTAGCGCGGTCGGATGCAGATAAAGACCGAGGTAGTACAGGGCGATCGCCAGGAACGCACATCCGATCGTGCGCGGCCCCCGGGTTTGGCACAGCATCGAACAGAAAAGGACGATCACGAAACCCGCCTTGCCGACGGCAGGCCACGCGCTCACGACTGCGGCTCCCGCAAAGCTTGCGCATGCGACGCCGTACTGCCATGCAAGCGATTCATACCAATCCGGTCGGTGAGCATCGCGCAGGAACAGTGGTGCGATCATGGCGAAAAGTATTCCGACGGCGCCGGTGGTGATCGCAAAACCGAGATGGAGCGCCGATGCGATGCCGAGCGCGCCGGCAAGCAAGCTCGCCAGCGCGGCGCGCGCACCGCCCAGCAGCCGATGGAGACCGGGGTCGACAATGAACAGGCGGTCAACGGCGCGTGACAACGAAACAGCTGACATGATCGAAGAATTCCAAGAGGCAGCGCAGCTGCTTCGCGGCCGGCATGCCGGCCGCGGCTTCCATGACGGCCATCGCGAGTCGTGATGGCCGCCGAGCCGAACTCAAAACACGCGGTCCACCCAGCCGTGATGATCGGCTGCACGCCCATTCTGGATATCGAGCAGCGCCGCCTTCAGGCGCGACGTGACCGGCCCCGCGCCACCTTCGCCGATCGTGAAGTCGTACGCACGGCCCTTCACGCGGCCGATCGCCGTCACGGCCGCCGCCGTGCCGCACGCGAACGCCTCGACCAGCCGACCGCTGCGCGCATCCGCCTGCCACTGCTCGATCGTGTAGCCCTCCTCCCGCACCGTGTAATTCAGATCGCGGGCCAGCGTGATCAACGACGCGCGCGTGATGCCCGGCAGAATCGTCCCGTTCAGCGGCGGCGTCTGGATCGACCCGTCGTCGAACACGAAGAACACGTTCATTCCCCCCAGTTCCTCGATCCAGCGGCGTTCGACCGCATCGAGAAACACCACCTGCTCGCAGCCTTCGCGGATCGCCTCCGCCTGCGCAGCCAGGCTCGCCGCATAGTTGCCGCCGCATTTCGCGTCGCCCGTGCCGCCCGGCGCCGCCCGCGTGTACTGCTCCGATACCCACAGCGTCACCCCCGCCGACGCGCCGCTCTTGAAGTACGCGCCGACCGGCGTCGCGATCACGCAGTACAGATATTCCGGCGACGGCTTCACGCCGAGCACCGCCTCCGTCGCGATCATGAACGGACGCAAATACAGCGCCGCGCCGTCGAACGCCGGAATCCAGTCGCGATCGGCCCGGACCAGCGCACGTACCGATTCGACGAACATCGCCTCCGGCAACGGCGCCATCGAGAGTCGCTCGGCCGAATGGCGAAAACGCCGCGCATTCGCATCGGGACGGAATAGCGCCGCGCCGCCGTCCGGCAACCGGTAGGCTTTCAAGCCCTCGAAAATTTCCTGCGCGTAATGCAGCACGAGCGTCGCCGGATCGAACCGGAACGCTTCGCGCGGCCCGATTTTGGCGTGATGCCACCCTTGTTCCGCCGAGTACCGGATCGTCACCATGTGATCCGTGAAGACACGGCCGAAACCGGGATTGTCGAGCAGCGCGACACGCTCGTCCGCCGCGACGGGGTGAGGATTTTGTTCGAATTCGAAGTGCTGGACGGAATCGGTGCTCATCTCTTGCCCCTTGATCGGCAGCGGGACCGCCCCGGCTGCTACGGGCAAAAATTTATCGTAGAAAAAATAGTTTCAGGTTGTGTGTTCGACTTAATATGGGCACGATTTGGCAATTCCATGCTTCAAAAATCGAACATTCAGGCACTGCGTGCCTCGACCGAATAGGTAGGATCAATGGCCGTGATCGAGCTGGACGAAATGGACCGTCGCATTCTGAGAGTGCTCCAGGAAGATGGGCGAATCCAGAACGTGGAACTGGCGCAGAAGGTGGGCTTGTCGCCGTCACCGTGCCTGCGTCGAGTCAAGCAGCTGGAACAGGCTGGTGTCATCGAGCGCTACGCGGCGCTGCTCGACGCATCGAAGATCGGTGCGGGGTTGACCGTCTTCGTCCGCATCTGGCTGACGAGCCAGGACGCGACAACCGTCGACCGTTTCACGGAGGCGGTTCAACGTCTTCCGCAGGTTCTCGAGTGCCACTTGATGGCGGGCGATTGCGATTGCCTGCTGCGTGTCGTGACCGCCGACATCGACGCCTATCGGAAACTCCAGATCGACCACTTGACCCGGATCGAAGGCGTGCAGAGCGTGAAGACCGAGATTCCAATGCAGAAGATCAAGCAGACTTCCGTGCTTCCGCTTTGATCGCGCACGCCGCTGCGGCGTCCGGCAGAAAAAGGCCGTGCCCCGGTTCCTTTGCGACCCGCAAGGCACTGAGCCGGGGCAACTATGCCGCGAAACCCTTGAATGGCGGAAGGCAGCCGGAGTCGAACCGACCCGGGAGCGTCTGACGCCCCCAACTGGATTTGAAGTCCAGCCGTACCACCGGATACGAATGCCTTCCGTGGGGAAAAAACCGAAGAACAACGAGCGCCTACGCCTGAATACCCACCCAACCGCTGTCAGGCCGCAGGTAGTGAAGATCGCGGTGGAAGCGAGTATACCCAACCCGATCGAAGAACTCGAGAATCTGGATCGCGCGCTTGCGGCCGAGCCCCGTCGCGTCGCGGAACGTCGCGGCATCGAGCCCGCCGCCGCGCGACGGCGCGAGATGCGCGACCAGCTCCGCCAGCTCGCGCATGACGTCCGCGTGATAGAACAGGTCGCGCACGACCTGATGCACGTCGCCACGCCGCGCGAGCTTGCGCAACAGCGTGCGCACCGCGTCCTCGGCCGCGCCCGTGTCGCGCGCCAGGTCGCGCACCCACGGCGGATCGAAGCGCCCCGCATGAATCAGCGGCAACAGTTGCTGCGCCAGCGTTTCCTCGCGCGGCTCCAGGCTCACCGAGTGCGACGGCAGATGCAGCCACGGCCCGCTGCGCGCGACCTCGCCGCCCGCCACCAGCGCATCGACGAGCGCACGCCACAGTGCGTCGCCAACCAGCGGGGCAGCCATTCGCCGCAGGCGTGCGGCGTCGAGCCCCTGCTCGTCGGGCATGCGTTCGTGATACGTGCGCAGCGTCTCGATCGCCCGCGCCTGCAGCGCACGCCAGTGCGCCTGCGAAATCACCGCGCCGTCGTTCGACGCGGCGTCACGCTGCCCGATCGCCAGCACGTCTTCCGGCAACGCCAGCGCATTCGGCGCGAACCCCGTCAGATGCGTGAGCGTCGTGCGCGCAATGCCGAGCGGCGCCTGCGCGAGCAACGCATCGAGGCGCCCTTCGTCGAGCCACGCCGCGAGCGCATCCAGCCACGCGCGGCGGGCAGGCGTACGGCGCTTGCGGGCCGGCCCGAACGGATCGAGCACGCGGCCGCCGCCGACGGTGCGCGTCGCCTGCGGATTGCGGACGATGAACCGGTCGCCCGGCAGCGCGAACACCGGTTCGTCGAACACCAGTTGCACGCGCATCCGCTGGCCGGCCGCAAGCGTATCGCCGTCGAGCAGCGCGACATGGGCGACGCGATGCAGCGTGCCGAGATGCACGTGCAGCGGCGCCCAGTGCGTCAATGTCAGCCCGGCGTCCGCGAGCAACGTCAGCTCGACGTCGAGACGCGGCGACGTCGCGACGAGCCGCGCATCGGCGACGGTATCGCCGCGCTCGACGTCGGCCTTGTCGACACCGGCCAGGTTCAGCGCGCAACGCTCGCCCGCTCGGCCGGCCTCGACCGGCCGGTTCTGCGCATGGATGCTGCGCACGCGGGCCGCGCCGCCGGTCCGCACGATCGCGAGCGTGTCGCCCGTGGCGACGCGGCCCGCGAACGCGGTACCCGTCACGACCGTGCCCTGCCCCGCGAGCGTGAACACGCGATCGACCGCGAGCCGGAACAGCCCGTCGTCGCGGCGCGCGCGCCACGCGATCGCCGCGTCGGCCAGATGCTGCTTCAGCGTGGCGACACCCGGATCGTCTGCAACGGTCGCCCGCGTTTCGAAGATCGGCACGCCGGCCAGCGTGGAATCGTGCAGCCACGCGGCGATCTCGTCGCGCACCTCGGCCACGCGCGCGGCATCCACGCGATCGCATTTGGTCAGCGCGACGGCGCCATGCGCGACACCGAGCAGCTGCAGGATCGCGAGATGCTCGCGCGTCTGCGGCATCACGCCGTCGTCGGCGGCGATCACGAGCAGCGCGAAGTCGATCCCGCACGCGCCGGCCGCCATCGTATGAATCAGCTTCTCGTGTCCGGGCACATCGATCAGGCCAAGCACGTCGCCGTTGTCGAGCGGCGTATAGGCATAGCCGAGTTCGATCGAGATGCCGCGCGCCTTCTCTTCCTTCAGGCGGTCGGTATCGACGCCCGTCAGCGCGCGCGCCAGCGTCGTCTTGCCGTGGTCGATGTGCCCCGCGGTCCCGACGATCATGCAGCGGGCCCCGCCAGCGGCGCGCATTGTGCGACGAGTGCCGCTTCGTCGGCGGCTTCGAGGCAGCGCAGGTCGAGCCGCAGCGCGTTGTCGGCGATACGCCCGATCACCGGGCGCGGCCATTCGCGCAGACGCTTCTCGAGCTGTGCGAGCGCGCGGCCGCCGCGCTTGCCGTCCGCCGTGCGCACGACTAGCCCGGCGCTCGGCAGTTGGTCGACCGGCAGCGCGCCGCTGCCGATCTGGCTGAACATCGGCTCGACCGTCACGTCGAAATCGCTGCCGAGCGCCGCCTGCAGCGCCGGACGCACGCGTTCGGCGGCCTCGGCGATCTCGCGCTGCGGCCGCGTCAGCAGGCGCAGCGTCGTGAGCCGGTCGCGCAGGAATTCGGGCGACTGGTACAGGCGCAGCACGGGCTCGAGCGCCGCGAGCGTCAGCTTGCCGACGCGCAGCGCGCGCTTGAGCGGATGCTTCTTGATCTTCGCGATCAGCGCGCGATCGCCGATGATCAGGCCGGCCTGCGGGCCGCCGAGCAGCTTGTCGCCGCTGAACGTGACAACGTTTGCGCCGGCGGCGACGGTTTCCTGCACGGTCGTCTCGTGCGGCAGGCCCCATTGCGTCAGGTCGGCGAGCGTGCCGCTGCCGAGATCGACGGCAACCGGCACGCCGCGCTCGCGCGCGAGCGGCGCGAGTTCGGCGAGCGTCGCCTCCTTCGTGAAGCCGCTGATCGCATAGTTGCTGCAGTGCACCTTCATCAGCAGCGCCGTGCGCGGGCCGATCGCGTCCGCGTAGTCGCGCAGATGCGTGCGGTTGGTCGTGCCGACCTCGCGCAGCTTCGCGCCGGCGCGGCTCATGATGTCGGGAATGCGGAATGCGCCGCCGATCTCGACCAGCTCGCCGCGCGACACGATCACTTCCCGCTTCGTCGCAAGCGCCGACAGCGTCAGCAGCACGGCCGCCGCATTGTTGTTGACGACGGTCGCGGCTTCCGCGCCCGTCAGTTCGCACAGCAGAGCGTCGATCAGGTCGTCACGATCGCCGCGGCGGCCCGTGGCGAGATCGAATTCGAGGTTGACGGGCCGCGTGAGTGCGTCGACCACCGCGCGTACCGCGTCGTCGGGCAACAGCGCACGCCCGAGATTCGTGTGCAGAACGGTACCGGTCAGGTTGAACACGGCACGCACGGCGCCCGTGCTCTGCGCGGCCAGCGTGCGCGCGATGGCGGCGGCGATGCGCGGCTCGTCGAGCGGCTCGGCCGTGGCCGGATCGTGCTGGGCGGCGGTGCGCCAGCGCTCCAGTTCGGCGCGCACGGCGTTCAACACGCGCGTGCGGCCATAGTCCGCGATCAGAGGTTGCAACGGCGCCGACGACAGCACGCGCTCGACGGACGGCACGCGCGCCAGTACCGCATTCAATTCATTCACACCCGGTTCGGTCACGTAGTTGTGGCTCCAGTCTCATGCTTCGCAGGCGGCCGGCGACGGCGCTCGCGCACCGCCACCGGCCCCGTGCCGTCAGTCCGCTTCCCGCGCGACATCCGGCCACAGCAGCGGGTTCGGCGAACTGCGCTGGTAGCCGGCCTCGTTCATCAGCAGGTCGAGCGTGAGACTCGCGAGATCGTCCGCGAGCGGCTCGAACTCGTAGTCCTTGTCCTGATAACCGATCTTGCGATAGGTCTTGCACTCGTCGCACGATTCGGCCTTGACGGCTTCGCTGCCGCCCTCGATCCCGTGATACGCGATGCCCTTCGTGGAATCGCAGTGCGAGCACTTCGTGCGCACCATGTGCCACTCGGTCGTGCACAGCCCGCATTGCAGGAAACGGTAGCCCTGGTACGGGCCGCCGACCCGCACGACGCTCGCGACCGGATGCGTGCCGCACACGGGGCACAGCCCCGGCTGGTCGAGATACGGGACGTCGGTCGGCGTCACGCGGCTCGCGAGATCCGTCCAGGCCACCTGCAGCGCCGCCATCAGGAACGGCGCGGTGGCCGGGTCGACTTCGGCGAAGCGCAGCGCGAGGATCGCGTCGGCCTGCGCATCGAGTTCGGCCGGCGCCATCAGGCGCAGCCGGTCGAGCAGTTTCGCGAGCTGCGGGTTGACGAGCCCGGCGCCTTCGACGCGGTCGAGCAGTTCGTACAGCACGGCGCGCCAGCGCGCATCGCGCTCGCCGTCGAGCGCGGGCACGAGCGGCATCGAATGTTCCTGTGCGCGTGCGATCGCTTCCTGCGACGGCAGCGGCAGCTCCAGCGTCTGCAGCGTCGCGTGCTGCGCGTCGGCGACGGTGGCCATCAGCCGCAGGTAGCCGCTGATCGGGTTCAGGTCGGCAAGCTTGCGCAGCCGCGCGGCGCGCGCAGCGAACGCGGTGGCGCGCTCCGGCAGGCGAAAGCGCGGAATGGCCGAATGATCGAGTGCCGAGATCTCGGTCGGTTCGAGAATGCGTTGTGTCACAAATATATCTTCCAAAAAACCAAGCGCCGACGAATCGGCGCTTTCGGGCGATTCCGGCGGTTGGCGGAACGGCCGCCGCAACTGGCGAGCCGCCCCGCTCCGGTGCGTTATTTCACGCTTTCACGGAACCACTTCGGGTGATGCTTGCGAGCCCAGCCCAGCGTGACGGTGCCACGCACCATCGCGCCGATCGAGCCCTTCACCCACAACGCCGCGTAAATGTGCACGATGATGCTCGCGATCAGCACGAAGGCCGCCACGGCATGCACGACAGCGGCCGCGCGGATCACCCCGATCGGGAAGTAGAACGAGAAGTAGCGCCGCCAGATCACGACTCCCGACAGCAGGAGCAGCAGCAGGCATGCCACCAACGTAAAGAATAGCAGCTTCTGTCCGGCGTTATAGCGCCCGACCGGCGGCAGCTTGTCTTCCTGGTTGGTCAGCACGTCGCCGATCTGCTTCAGCCACTGCCGATCGTCCGCGTCGAGCGCGTTGTGGTGCCAGAAGCGCACCACGAGGATCGCGAACGACACGAACATCACGAGGCCGACGAACGGGTGCAGGATCCGCGTCCACTGGCCGCCGCCGAACAGCGCGGTCAGCCAGAACATCGACGGGTGGAACAGCGCGAGCCCGGACAACGCGAGCAGCACGAACGTGATCGCGGTGATCCAGTGGTTCGTGCGCTCGTTCGGCGTGTAGCGGACGATCAGGTTGGGGTCGTCGTGGCTCATTTCGCGTCCTCCTTGATGCGTCGCGCCTCGTCGCGCGCGGCAGCTTCCTCGTCGTCGGTAACCTCGTTCGGCCCGACCCGCGTGTAGTGGAAGAACCCGGCCAGCGCGGTCAGCGCGAGGCCCGCGACCGCGAGCGGTTTCGCGATCCCCTTCCACAGCTTCACCATCGGGCTGATCGACGGGTTGTCGGGCAGCCCGTGGTACAGCGACGGTTTGTCCGCGTGGTGCAGCACATACATCACGTGCGTGCCGCCGACGCCCTGCGGGTCGTACAGCCCCGCATGCTCGAAGCCGCGCTCCTTCAGGTCCTCGATCCGCTCGGCCGCGTGCTGCTTCATGTCCTCCTTGGTGCCGAACACGATCGCGCCCGTCGGGCAGGTCTTCACGCAGGCCGGTTCCTGGCCGACCGCGACGCGGTCGGAACAGAGCGTGCACTTGTACGCGCGATGATCCTTCTTCGAGATCCGCGGAACGTTGAACGGGCAGCCGGTCACGCAGTAGCCGCAACCGATGCAGTTCTCCTCGTGGAAATCGACGATCCCGTTGTTGTACTGCACGATCGCACCCGGCGACGGACACGCCTTCAGGCAGCCCGGATCCTCGCAGTGCATGCAGCCGTCCTTGCGGATCAGCCACTCGAGGTCGCCCGCCGGGTTCTCGTATTCGGAGAACCGCATGACCGTCCACGAATGCTCGGTCAGGTCGGCCGGGTTGTCGTACACGCCGACGTTGGTGCCGACCTCGTCGCGCAGGTCGTTCCACTCCATGCATGCCGTCTGGCACGCCTTGCAGCCGATGCACTTCGATACGTCGATCAGCTTCGCGACGCTCCCGGTCACCGGTTCGCGCACCGTGGGCGGTGGCGTCGTGGTGGCCGAGACGCGCTTGATATCCAGCGATTGCAATGCCATCTCTTTCCCCTTACGCCTTTTCGACCTTCACCAGGAACGACTTGAATTCCGGTGTGTACGAGTTGCCGTCACCCACGGACGGAGTCAGGGTATTGGCGAGATAGCCGGGCTTCGTCAGCCCCTTGAAGCCCCAGTGCAACGGGACGCCGACCGTCTGGACCTTCTTGCCGTCGATCGTCAGCGGCTTGATCCGCTTCGTGACGAGGGCGACCGCGATGATGTAGCCGCGCTTGGACGACACCTTCACGTGCTCGCCATGCGCGACGCCGACTTCCTTCGCGAGGTCTTCGCCGATCTCGACGAATTGCTCGGGCTGGATGATCGCGTTCAGCCGCGCATGCTTGGTCCAGTAGTGGAAATGCTCGGTCAGCCGGTACGTCGTCGCCACGTGCGGGAACTCCGCCGCCTTGCCGAACGACGCACGGTCGTCCGCGAACACGCGCGCAGCCGGGTTGTTCAGCGCCTGCGGGTTGTTCGGGTGCAGCGGGTTCGCGTCGAGCGGCGTCTCGAACGGCTCGTAGTGCTCGGGGAACGGACCTTCGTTCATCCCCGCACGCGCGAAGAAGCGCGCCACGCCTTCCGGGTTCATGATGAACGGCCCCATCCCGTTTTCGGGCGCTTCGTCCGCCTTGAAGTCCGGCACGTCGGCGCCCTTCCATGCGCTGCCGTTCCAGCCGATCAGCTTGCGGGTCGGGTCGAACGGCTTGCCGGCGACGTCGCACGACGCGCGGTTGTACAGGATCCGCCGGTTCGCCGGCCACGCCCACGCCCAGTTCAGCGTCTGGCCGATGCCGGTCGGGTCGGAGTTGTCGCGCCGCCCCATCTGGTTGCCGGCCTGCGTCCACGCACCGCAGAAGATCCAGCAGCCGCTCGCGGTCGTGCCGTCGTCCTTGAGCTGCGCGAACGCGGCGAGCTGCTCGCCCTTCTTCACGAGCGTCTTGGCCGGGTCCTTCGGGTCGGGCAGATCGGCGAGCGCACGCCCGTTGAACTCCATTGCCAGCTCTTCGGGCGTCGGGCTTTCCGGGTTCGCGTACGGCCACGTCAGGTTCACGATCGGGTCCGGATACTTGCCGCCGTCCGCCTGGTACATCTTGCGCATGCGCAGGAACAGCCCCGACATGATCTCGAGATCGCTCTTCGCCTCGCCCGGCGGCTCCGCGCCCTTCCAGTGCCACTGCAACACGCGGCTCGAACTCACGAGCGAACCGTTTTCCTCCGCGAAGCACGTGGTCGGCAGACGGAACACCTCGGTCTGGATCTTCGACGCGTCGACGTCGTTGTAGTCGCCGTGATGCTTCCAGAACTCGGACGTCTCGGTCGCGAGCGGATCCATGATCACGAGCCACTTCAGCTTCGCGAGGCCGGCCGCCGTCTTCACCTTCGACGGCGCCGCCGCCAGCGGGTTGAAGCCCTGGCAGATGTAGCCGTTCATCTTGCCGGCATTCATCAGCTCGATCACCTGCAGCAGGTCGTACTGCTTGTCCAGCTTCGGCAGGTAGTCGTAGCCCCAGTTGTTCTCGGCGGTCGCCGCATCGCCCCACCACGACTTCATGAAGCTGACGTGGAACGCCTTGTAGTTCTTCCAGTAGCTCAACTGGTTCGGCCGCAGCGGCAGCTGCACGCGCTTCTTGATGTAAGCGTCGAAATCCTGCTCGGACTGCATCGGCAGCGTCATGTAGCCCGGCAGCAGGTTCGACATCAGCCCGAGGTCGGTCAACCCCTGGATGTTCGAGTGCCCGCGCAGCGCGTTCATCCCGCCGCCGGCGATGCCGATGTTGCCGAGCAGCAGCTGCACCATCGCGCCGGTGCGGATGATCTGCGCGCCGGTCGAGTGGTGGGTCCAGCCGAGCGCATACAGCACCGTGCCGGCACGGCCGGGAACGGCCGTGGTCGCGAGCATCTCGCACACCTTCAGGAATTTCTCCTTCGGCGTGCCGCACGTCTGCTGGACCATGTCCGGCGTATAGCGCGCGTAGTGCTGCTTCAGCAGGTTGTAAACACAGCGCGGATGCTGCAGCGTCGGGTCGACCTTCACGAAGCCGTCGTCGCCGCGCTCGTAGTCCCAGCTCGATTTGTCCGGATACGCGTGCTTCTCCTCGTCATAGCCGGAATAGATGCCGTCGTTGAACGCGAAATCCTCGCGCACGATGAACGAGAAGTCCGTGTAGTTCTTCACGTACTCGTGCTGGATCTTGTCGTTCGTCAGCAGATAGTTGATGACGCCGCCCAGGAAGACGATGTCGGTGCCGGTGCGGATCGGCGCGTAGTAATCGGCCACCGAGGCCGTACGCGTAAAGCGCGGGTCGACGACGATCAGCCGCGCCTTGCGGTGCGCCTTCGCCTCCGTTACCCACTTGAAACCGCACGGATGGGCCTCGGCTGCATTGCCGCCCATCACGAGAATCACGTCCGCGTTCTTGATGTCGACCCAATGGTTCGTCATCGCTCCACGGCCAAACGTCGGGGCAAGACCTGCCACCGTCGGGCCATGTCAGACACGCGCCTGATTGTCGAATGCGAGCATCCCGAGACTGCGGATGGTCTTGTGCGTCAGGTAGCCGACTTCGTTGCTGCCGGCCGACGCGGCCAGCATGCCGGTCGTGAGCCAGCGGTTGACCTTCGAGCCGTCCTCGGCCGTCTCGACGAAGTTCGCGTCGCGGTCGGCCTTCATCAGCTTCGCGATGCGGTCGAGCGCGTCGTTCCACGAAATCGGTTCCCACTTGTCCGAGCCGGGCGCACGATACTCGGGGTGCGTCAGGCGGTTCGGGCTGTGGATGAAGTCGATCAGGCTCGCGCCCTTCGGGCACAGCGTGCCGCGATTGACGGGATGGTCGGGATCGCCCTCGATGTGGATGATGCTCGGCTGCGCGTTCTTCGCGCCGTCTCCGAGGCTGTACATCAGGATGCCGCAACCCACTGAACAGTAAGGACAGGTGTTGCGCGTTTCGACTGTGCGCGCCAGTTTGTACTGTCGGACCTCGGCCAGCGCTTCGGAAGGAGAAAAGCCCATCAGGGCAAGACTCGATCCGGCAAGCGACGTGGCCGTCACCTTCAGGAACTGGCGCCGGGACATTTGTAGCATGGCTGGTCTCGGCGTTATTGTGGGGGTGAGGAAACTGAAAGGAATTATAGACAGTTCGCGCAACTATGTTCGAATCCTCGGATCAATACCGAATTGTCTGATTACCCACGATGATCCGCGTTCCGCGCGCAACCGACCCGTCATGAAACGACAGATCACTTCCGAAGCAACCCGCCTTGCCCAGCAACAGGCCAACTGGGCCCTCACCGCGTTCAAGCGCTTCTCGGCCGACCGCTGCTCCGCGATGGCCGCCGGCATCGCATTTTTCTCCGCGTTCTCGCTCGCGCCGATGCTCGTGATGGTGATCGCGGTGGCCGGCTGGTTCTACGGCGACGATGCCGCGCGCGGCCAGGTATTCGAGCAGGCGCACCAGCTGATCGGCGACGACGCGGCGGCCAGCATCCAGACGATCGTGCAGAACGCGCACCGCGCGGGCCAGCGCGGCGGCCTCGCCACGCTGATCTCGTTCGCCGCGCTCGCGATCGGCGCATCGGCCACGTTCGCGTCGCTCAGCGCCGCACTCAGCGTGATCTGGCCGGCCACCGAGAACCGCTGGTCAAGCATGCTCGGGCTCGTGCGCGTGCGGCTGATCTCGTTCGGGCTCGTGCTCGGCGTCGCATTCCTGCTGATCGTGTCGCTCGTGCTCGACACCGCGATCACTTTCGTCGGCACCTGGCTGCTCGGCAATTCGCCGTACGTGATCGTCACGAACCTCGTGCAGTTCTTCGTCGGCATCGCGGTGCTCGCGGCTGCGTTCGCATCGCTGATGAAGTTCCTGCCCGACGCGCGTGTCGCGTGGCGCGACGCCGCGATCGGCGGCATCGTGTCCGCGATCCTGTTCTCCGGCGGCAAGAAGCTGTTCGCGCTGTACCTCGCGCATGCGGGCACGGCCAGCGCATTCGGCGCGGCCGGATCGTTCGCGGTCCTGTTGATGTGGCTGTACTTCTCCGCGATCGTGCTGCTGCTCGGCGCGGAGTTCGCGGCGGCGCGCGGCAATGCGCACCGGCCGGCCGGCACCGCGCCGGCTGCATCCGTACAACCCCAACCTCGGCCCGGTCCGGGCAACGACCGCACGCGCGGCGACTGATTTACCCCGCCGCAAGCCCCCGCACATCCGCCCGCCCCTTTGCCGCCACGCTGTCCGCCGCGCGTTTGCGCGGCGTTGACATGCATCTTGCATGCCTGCGCGTACGTAGCTGCAATCGCAAACGTTTGCACGACTCCGTTTCCGCACCAGAACCCGGCAAAACAGGCGACCTGCCGCATTGCGCGTCAACTTCTGAAACAATCGCATCGCAGCAATTGTCAACTATTTCAAAAACCGGAACAGTCGTTGATGTGCTTGATATATATGGACTTTTTCCCGCTGTTACCTTTTCGAGACACTTTATTTTTTAAGCTTTCTTGCGTCGATGGCACTGAGCTATTCTCCAATCCGCAACAAATAACGATGAATCACTTGCGTGGAGAAACTCAACGATGAAGAAACTTGCTCTCTCGACCCTCTCGCTCGCCCTGCTGGGCGCCGCTGGCGCTGCACACGCTCAATCGAGCGTGACGCTGTACGGCGTGATCGATACGTCGATTGCCTGGGTGCACGGCAATGACGGCCAGGCCAACAACTCGTGGCAAATGCTGTCGGGCAACCTGCAAGGCAGCCGCTTCGGCCTGAAGGGCGCAGAGGACCTCGGCGGTGGCCTGAAGGCAATCTTCCAGTTGGAAAACGGTTTTGATCCGGGCACCGGCCGACTGGGCCAAGGCGGCCGCATGTTCGGTCGTCAGGCATTCGTCGGCCTCGAAAGCGCCCAGTACGGCACGCTGACGCTCGGCCGCCAGTACGACCCGATCGTCGACCTGGTCCAGGCAGTCACGGCTGACAACTACTTCGGCAGCACGTTCGCCACGCCGGGTGACGTCGACAACAACGACAACAGCCTGCGCGTCAGCAACGCAATCAAGTACACGTCGCCGGTGATCGCCGGTTTCCAGGCTGAAGGCATGTACGCCCTCGGCGGCGTCGCAGGCAAGACGGGCGCAGGCCAGACGTGGTCGGTCGCAGCTGCCTACAACAACGGCCCGGTCGGCGTTGCAGCTGGCTACTTCTACGCGAACAACCCGACGCCGACGGCTGCTGGCATCCGCTCGGGCTGGGGTTCGACGACGTCGGACAACATCATCGACGGCCCGATCAACTCGGGTTACGTGACGGCGAAGTCGATCGCGATCGCACAGGTTGCAGGTCAGTACGCAATCGGCCCGGTCACCGTCGGCCTCGGCTACAGCAACGCGCAATACAAGCCGGACGCATCGTCGGGCTTCGGTTCGACCGAGAAGTACAACACGGGCCGCGGCTTCGTGACGTATCAAGTCACGCCGCCGCTGCTGCTGGGCCTCGGCTACTCGTACACGAAGTCGAGCGGCGACACGACCGCGAAGTACCACCAGGTTTCGCTGGGCGCGGACTACTCGCTGTCGAAGCGCACGGACGTCTACCTGGTCGGCGCATACCAGCACGCAAGCGGCACGCAGCTCGTCGACGGCGTTCAGCAGAACGCGCAAGCTTCGATCGGCTCGTACGGCTACGCCGGCAAGAGCTCGGCCGAACTGGTCGCTCTCGGCCTGCGCCACAAGTTCTAAGAAGTACGTTTCCGGCGTGCACGGCGTCTCCGACGCCTTGCCGCCGACCTGGAAAGCCAGTCCCGGTTTCGGCCGCGACTGGCTTTTTTTCGTCCGTCTCCCGCGTGCCGGCAGCGCCTGCACGGGCCGGCACCGCGAACCCGAGCCCGATGCACGCCGACCGGCTGGCATCGGCACCTGGCGACCGCAAAGCGCCGGAAACAGCATTTGCGGTGCGCCGGTCGCCATCCGTCCGCCGAGCGATTACCATCCGCACTGCCGGCGCCGGGTCCTCCGGTGCGACGGCCATGTGCCGGCGCGTGTCGATTTCGGCAACCGTCATCCGTCGTATCGATGGCGGCACGCGGTTCGCGCGTCGCCCCAAAACACACAGGAGATTCGCCATGACGATTCAGAAGATCACGCCTTTTCTCTGGTATTCGACCGAAGCCGAAGAAGCAGCGGCCTTCTATGCAGGCATCTTTCCAGATTCGCGCATCGTGCGCGTCACGGCCGTACCCGGCACCGACGGCACGCGGATGGTCGAGTTCGAGCTGTTCGGGCAACCGTTCTTCGCAATGAGCCACCCGCGCACGGAGACGTTCAACCACACGATCTCGCTGCTGGTCAGTTGCGCCGACCAGGCGGAACTCGACCGCTACTGGAACGCCCTGCTCGACAACGGCGGCACGGCCGACGCCTGCGGCTGGCTGAGGGATCGCTACGGCGTGTCGTGGCAGATCGTCCCGGAAGCGCTCATCCCGATGATGGCCGACCGCGACCCGGTCAAGGCAGCGCGCGTGGCCGCGGCGATGATGCAGATGGTCAAGTTGGATGACGCCGTACTGAAGGCTGCCTTTGCGGGCACGACGAGCTGACGATGCACGTCGCGCCGCGGCGCATGCATGACCGTGCGCCGGTCACGCGCCAGGCATCTGCCGCTATACCCGCAGCATCGATTCGACGGTTCGTCGCGCGTAGCCGATGAAGGCGGCGAGCGGTTCGCCGGACAGGATGGCCGCGCCCGCGTCGTCGTCGAGATAGGCGTCGCGCGCGGCTGCCACCACCGGTCGATACGCATCCGGCAGGCGCGCCAGCACCCATGCGGCTGCGACGTCCTTGGGCGCGATCGAACCGGTCGCGGCGCTGTACCAGATGCGCGCGAGCGCGAGCACCACGTTGCACTCGTCGCCGCGCCAGTCCGGCTCGCCATTCCATTGCGCAACGGTATCGAGCAGCGCGGCGACGAAATCGCGCGCGGGCACCGGCTCGAACAGCGCGGCCGCGGATGGCCCGACCAGCGCGATGCTGTGCTGCCGCGCCTTCGTCAACAGGATGGCCAGATCGTGATCGACGCGCGGCGGTTCGACGATGCCGGCGTCGAGATCGCGGCGCAACCACTCGCCGAACTGCAGTTCGCGCCGCGCAGGATGACGCCACGGCACCACGTCGTCGTGCGCGACGACGGTGACTTCCAGTGCGCGCATGCCGCCTGCGCTATCAGGCGGCGCCGACACGGCGAGCAGATCGCGCATCAACACATGCCGCACCGCTTCGCCGGGTCGCGTCGTCACCGTCACCAGCAGGTCGATGTCGCTGCGCGGCTTCAATCCGCCGTCGAGCGCCGATCCGAACAGGTGGATGGCTTCCAGCGTGGCGCCGGGATGCCGCTCGATCGTCGTGCGCGCGGCGGCCACCTGAGCGGCGATGCCGACGGGAATGCAATCCGTCACGATGCGCTCGCAACAGGTCCGGCGAGAACGATCCGCGCGCGCCGAAACATCCGGCGGCGCGAACGAGGGCTGCCGTTCGGCAACGCGCGTGCGCGACACGTCATTCGCTTCACGGCACGCGTCGAGCCGGACATCGCCTACGCTGCAGCGCTTCGCTGCCGCGCGATTTGCGCAGCGCAATAAAAATCCCCGCACGCTTTCGCGTACGGGGATCGCAGGACTCCGCAACGGCTGCCGACATGCATTCGGCAGTCGTTGCGCGGCATTACGCTGCCGCGTCCTTCAGCTTCTTCAGCGCACGTGCCTTCACGCGCACGCTGGCCGGCTTCGCCGGGAACCAACGCTCTTCGCCCGAGAACGGATCCTTGCCGAAGCGCTTCTTCTTCGCCGGCACGACTTGTGCCGTGATCTTCAGCAGACCCGGCAGCGTGAATTCGCCTGCGCCCTTCTTGTGGACCGAGCCCAGCACGACGTTCTCGAGAGCGGCGAGCACTGCCTTGACCGCCTTCACTTCGACAGCTGCGCGCTCAGCGATGTGCGTTGCGAGCGATGCCTTCGTGAACTTGTCCTTCAGCGGCGTCGGAGCAGCCGGTGCTGCCTTCGCGACAGCCTTCTTGGCCACTACTTTCTTCGCGGGCGCAGCCTTTTTGGCAGCCACTTTCTTGGTGGCCGGTGCGGCAGCCTTCTTGGCCACCTTTTTTGCGGAAGTCGCCATGTTTCTCCTACCAGGTGTGGTCGTTGGATACACGAAGCGTGCAACGCGCGCGCTTCAACGCCGGATTCTACAAGCGCCTTGACGCTTCGTGCAGTACTTTTATGCGTTTTCGCGGGGTTTCCCGCAGGTTTTGTTGCGCGCGACCGACTTCATCGGCGCATGAGGGCCTGTTTACGCATGGAACGCACATGCGTTGCCACGAGAACGGCCGCTCGCAAGGCGCGCGACGCTGTGAATACCGGACGTATTCGCAAGGAGCGCAACGCAGCGAGCGGCCGTTCTCGTGGCAACCCCAAATTTTAAAAATACATTCCACGGGAATGCCCGAAATCGCCCGCATGGCGGCGTCGCTCGTCGCTTGTTTGGCTCGGCCAAACGGCGCTCCTCACTCCTTGCCCTGCGAGCGATTTCGGGCATTCGCATGTGCGTTCCATGCGTAAACAGGCCCTCACATCGAAAAACGCCTTCACGTATACGTCCAAACGAGCCCGAACGTGAATTACGTTCGATATTTGCGCACCTATACTGGGCTCGCTCAATGCCCGGATGCCTCCATGCGCGAAGCCAGATACGTCAAAGGACTCGACGGCCTGCGAGCCCTCGCCGTCATCCTCGTTTTCCTGTCCCACAAGGGCCACGTCCTTGCCGTCGACGTCGGCAAGCTTGGTGTGTGGACGTTTTTCCTCATCAGCGGATTCCTGATCGTCGGCGAACTGCATCGCAATCGCCAGGCCGTCGAGTGCGGCACCATGACACGCCGTCACGCGTTCGCGCTGTTCCTCGCGAAGCGCGCGCTGCGGATCTTTCCCGTGTACTACCTGCTGCTCGCCGCGCTCGCGATCGCGCATGCGCTGTTCTACCAGCGCGGCGTCAATCTCGGGCTCGCGTGGCACGCGGTGTTCCTGTCGAATTACTGGATCGGTGTCGTCAAGGACGGCTGGCCAGGCTCCACGTCGCACTTCTGGAGCCTCGCGGTTGAACAGCAGTTCTATCTGATCGCCCCGCTCGCGCTGCTCGCGGTGCCTGCCGCGCGACACGTCGCGCTCGGCCTCGCGGCCGTCGCGCTGTGCGCGGTCGCGCATCTCGCGCTCTATCTGTCCGATGCGTCGCCGGTGCTGATCTACGCGTTTTCCCCGTGGAATTTCGCACTGATCGCGCTCGGCGGCGTCGGTGCGATGGCGCTCGCGGATCGCGGCGCGTCCGCCGTACGCCGCGTTCCGCCCGGCTGGGTCGGCGCGGCAGGCGTCGTGTTCTTCCTTGCACTGCCCGCGTGCACGGCGTTGCCCGACGCGGTCGCGGGGCTCGCGGATCTCGGCCTGTCCGCATCGCTCGGCGCGCTGATGCTGTGGATCGTCAGCGAACCCGAACATCCGGTCGTCGCGCTGCTCGACTGGGGGCCGCTCGTGTATCTCGGCACGATCAGCTACGGCTTCTACCTGTTCCACAACCTGATTCCGACGCGCTTCGGCGTGCTGCCCGCATCCTTCGCGCACGTGCCGATACCGGAATTCGTCCGCGAAGCGCTGCCCGAGATGCTGCAATTCGCGCTCGCCGTGCTGCTTGCGCACCTGTCCTGGCGCTACCTCGAAAAACGGCTGCTCGACTTCAAGAAGCCGATCGCCACGATGCTGGCCCGGCACTTCGCCGCGCAGCCGAGCACGTCGCCGCGCTGAACGTCACGCAGAAGCGCCCCCGATCCGACGGAAAGGCAACGCGCAACGCCCATTTCGCGCTGCTCGACGAGCGGCGCGACTTCATCGCTCGGCACCGAGCTGCCCGGCGCCGGCACGCAAGTCACCTGCATCACGCCGACGAAACCGCCGAAACATGAGTCCGGGCCGGCGCGTCGGCACCGGTTTCAGGCACGACACCCGCCTCGCCCACATCGCGCCCGACGCCCGAATCCGCCACGACACACCGGCGGCGCGCACCACGATCGCGCACGCCGCAGATGCAAAAAAGCCCCGGCGCCTGAGCGGCCGGGGCCAACGGAACAACCACCACCTGAAACAACGAAGCGCGCAGCGCGTTTATGCGACAGCAGCCAGCGCGGGCAAGCAGGTACGCAGGTATGCCTCGAATTCGCGGGCCACTTCCGGATGCTGGAGCGCGAGTTCGACAGTTGCCTTGAGATAGCCGATCTTGCTGCCGCAGTCGAAGCGCGTGCCGAAGTAGCGATACGCGAGCACCTGCTCGTTCGCGAGCAGCGACTGGACCGCATCGGTCAGCTGCAGCTCGCCGCCGGCGCCCGGCTTGAGCTTGCGCAGATGATCGAAGATCGTCGGCATGAACACGTAGCGGCCGACCACGCCGAGATTCGACGGCGCATCCTCGGGCGCCGGCTTCTCGATGATGCCCGACAGCTTGATGACGTCCTCTTCCCATTCGCGGCCTTCGACGACGCCGTACGAGCGGCTGTCCTCGCGCGCGATCGTCTCGACGCCGATCACCGAGCTGTGATAGTGGTCGAACACGTCGACGAGCTGCTTGAGCACCGGCTGTTCGCCGTGCAACAGGTCGTCGGCGAGGATCACCGCGAACGGCTCGCCGTGCACGAGCTTCTCCGCGCACAGCACCGCATGGCCGAGGCCGAGCGCTTCCGGCTGGCGCACGTAGAAGCAGTTGACGTTGCTCGGCTTGATGCCGCGCACGAGTTCCAGCAGCTTTTCCTTGCCGCGCGCCTCGAGTTCGGCCTCGATCTCGTACGACTTGTCGAAGTGATCCTCGATCGCGCGCTTGCTGCGCCCGGTGACGAAGATCATCTCGGTGATACCGGCGTTGATCGCTTCCTCGACCGCGTACTGAATCAGCGGCTTGTCGACGACGGGCAACATCTCCTTCGGGCTCGCCTTCGTTGCCGGGAGGAACCGCGTGCCGAGTCCGGCAACGGGGAACACGGCCTTGGTGACTTTCAACATGTTCGCATCCTGATTGCGTTGACTGCGCCGCGTCGACCAGCGACCCGGCGCGATTGTGTTCCGAACGGCATATCGAGAATCGACGGTACTGCCAATTCCACTCCGCTCACTATCGATATGGACGATTGCCCAATTATTCCGAAAAAAATATAATCCCTTCCATTCGGTCGATATTGCCGGACCGAGTGCCAAGGCAGAAACAAATTACCGATTTTCCGGATACAAATTCTTACGATTCGAATTCCTCGATATAGGGCACGCCGCCCCGTTCGAGACCCGGGCGAATCGGTTCGTTCTTCAGCGCCTCGCGGTACGCCGACAACACGGCCATGACCAGCAGTACTGCTGCGCTCGCGATCCAATGCATGTCCATCTTGCCGCTCCTTTGCATCAATCAACTGGAGCTTCAAACTATCAGAAAAAAATCGGCAAATAATTGAAGCGCCGGCGGAACCGCTTTCAGACCGCGACACAACCATCATGTGGAATACCGTTATTTCCGGGCGAGATTTTTTTATTCATTGATCGAATTCTTGCGCATTACGATTGGATGAAACTTCCCCTCCATCCGTCGCAAGGAATCGAATCGCATGCAAGCTTTCAGCGGATCGTCTCTGACCGCGCCGCCGGCCGCCGATCACAAGGAACACGTGATCGACGCGATGCGCGGCTTCGCGGCGCTGCTCGTCGCCTACTTCCACTGCCGGCAGGTCGTCTGGGTCGGCATGCAGAGCTTCCATCAGGCTTACGGCCATGCCCTGAACCCGGGCGTGATCGCCGGCTACCTGACCTTCCCGTTCGCGTGGGGCTCCGCCGGCGTGCCGATCTTCTTCGTGATCAGCGGCTACTGCATCCATCGCAACGCGGCGCTCAAGCTCGCGGCCAACCCCGCGTACCGGCTCGACGCGCCGAACTTCTGGATACGCCGGTTCGCGCGCATCTACCCGGTGCTGCTCGCCGCGCTGCTGTTCACGCTCGCGCTCGACTCCGTCAGCCTGCAGATCGAGCCCGTCAGCCACAAGATCCGCGACGTCGGCGTCCTCGCGTTCCTCGTGAACCTGTTCTCGCTCCAAGGCGTGGCCGGCTATACGTACGGGTCGAACGGCGCGCTGTGGACGCTGTCGCTCGAGGTGCAGTTCTACGCGATCTACCCGCTGCTGTTCGCGCTGCGCCGGCGCATCGGCATGCCGGCCGTCGTGGCCGCGATTGCGATCGTCAACGTCGCGTCGGCATGGTTGCTCGAACGACACGACCTGCAGTTCTTCACGTCGTACTGGCTGTCCTGGACGATCGGCGCGTGGATCGCCGACGTGCGTGCGCAGCAGGCGCGCGGCGCGGCCGCCCCCGTGCCGTCGCGTGCGTGGTACGTGGCGGCCGCCGTGCTGCTGGCCGCCGGCTGCGGCGCGTTCCATTTCGGCCAGTACGGTGCATTCCAGCTGTGGTCGGCCGGCTTCGCGTGCTTCCTGTACCGCGCGCTCGCCCGCCCGCCGCGCCCGACGCCGCCGCTGCGCGTGCTGAGCTGGTTCGGCGACTTCAGCTACTCGCTGTACCTCGTCCACCTGCCGCTGTTCGTCTGCCTCGGCTCGGTGCTGTTCCACTCCGAACTGCAACTGTCGATCTGGCCGTCGTTCGCGTTCATGGCCGTCGCGATCCCGATCGCGTACCTGTTCTACCGGATGTTCGAACGGCCGGCGATGATGTGGTCGGCCAGCTTCAAGCCGACGCGCCCGGCCCGCGTCGTCGCGCCGGCGCCCGAACAGGCCGCCTGACGCGGTTGGCAGGATGTCGAAGCCCCCGTGCGGCGTGTCGCCGTGCGGGGGCTTTTGCATGGCCGGCACGCGGTTGCATGCCGGATGGCACGGATGGGCAGCCCGCTGCCGTCCGGCCGCGCCACGGCACGTGTGGGGCCGTCCATGGCCGGTTTCCGCCACGCGACTGCCCCCGCGCGGGTTGCCGCTTCACGATCGCCATCGAAACGCGATCAGACGATCTCGCACCTCGCCCCCTCCCGCACCTCGCAAGCCCCCCGCCCGCCACGCGTCCGCCGAACCAGACTCCCCGAAAAGCAAAGCCCCCACGCAGCGCAACGCCGCATGAGGGCCCGTTTCCCGCCGGCGCACGCCGGCTGCGGCTACCGCTTCTTCGCCTTCGCGGCTTTCGCCGTATCCGAGAGGATCTTCTCGACGCGCTCCACATAGGTCTCGGTGCCGAACCGGCGCACCGCCGTCGCGCGTCCGCTCGCGACGAGCCGCGCGCGCAGCGCACCGTCACGCTTCAGCCTGTCGAGCGCGCCGGCCAGCGCGGTCGCGTCGCCCGGCTCGCAGAGCAGCCCGTTGTCGCCGTCCTCGATGATCTCGACGACGCCGCCCGCGCGGGCCGCGACGACCGGCCGGCGCGCGAGCATCCCTTCGACGATCACGCGCCCGAACGGCTCCGGCGTGATCGACGTATGCGCGACGACGTCGACCGCCGTCATGCAGGCGGCCACGTCGCGCTGGAAGCCGAGGAAATGCACGCGCTCGTCCATCCCGTGCCGCGCGACGTATTCGTGCAGCTGCGCCGCGTATTCGTCCTCGCCGAACAACGGCGCGCCGACCAGCACCACGTGCATGTCGGGATGCCGTGCGGCGGCTTCCAGCAGCACGTGCTGCCCCTTCCAGCGCGCGAGCCGGCTGAACGAACCCACGAGCCATGCGTTCTCGGGCAACCCGAGGCGCGTGCGCAGCGCGGCCTGGCTGACGCCTTCCAGCGCGTCGAACGGCTCGGCCGAAATCCCGTTGAACACGACGTCGACGTGCTGCGGCGTGAAGCCCGTCAGCGTGCGGAACGCCTGCGCGGATGCGTCGGAGTTCGCGATCACGCGCGTGACGCCGAGCCGCGAGCAGTACTTGATCGCCAGCAACTGCTTGCTGCCGAAATGGTCGGTGCTGACGATGTCGCGCAGGTGCCAGACGACCGGCTTGCGCGCGAGCCGCCCGGCCAGCGCGGCGACCACCATCGCGCGCTGCGTGTTCGCGTAGATCACTTCGGCACGGCGTGCGCGGCGCGCGACATCGCGCACCAGCCGCACGAGCTGCTTCACCGCGCCGAGCGACACGCCGCCCTGCTTGCGCACGCCCGCGAGCGCACCCTGGTCGACCACGTCGACGCGCGCGCCGATCTCGTCGAGCGCCGCGCGGAACGGGCCGTCGTCGAACAGCAGCACGTCGGCGTTCGCGCGCATGTGCTTCATGATCTCGAGCAGCGACAGCTCGGCGCCGCCGAGCACGCCGCTCTGATCGAGCACGAGCGTCGCCGGGCTGCGCGCGGCCGGCATCGGCGCGATCGCCGTGCCGCGCTGCGCCGTCGAGCCGGGCAGCGCTTCCTCTACATAGTCGAGGAAGCGCCGCCGGAACGTATCGGCGGAAAACCGCTCCGCGTTCGTGCGGCAGGCGGCCGGCGTGAAGCGCTGCGGCGCGCGCTCGAAATCGTCGACGGCCGCGACGATCGCGTGCGGCGTCTGTTCGTCGAAGAACAGCCCGGTCGGGTTCAGGTCCGATTGCGGGTCGAGCACGGTTTCGAGCGCGCCGCCCTTGCCGTACGCGATCACCGGCGTGCCGCACGCCTGCGCCTCGACGACCGAGATCCCGAAATCCTCCTCGGCCGCAAACACGAACGCCTTCGCGCGCCGCATCCGGTCGTGCAGCACCGCGAACGGCTGGTAGCCCATGATCTCGACGTTCGGGCCGGCCTTCGCGCGGATCTTCTGCATCTCCGGGCCGTCGCCGATCACGACGAGCTTGCGCTCGGGCGTGCGCGAGAAGGCTTCGACGATCAGGTCGATCTTCTTGTACGGCACCATCCGCGACGCGGTCAGGTAGAAATCGTCCTTCTCGGCGTTCAGCGAAAATGCGTCGACGTCGACCGGCGGGAAGATCACCGCCGCGTCGCGGTGGTAGACCTTCTTGATGCGCCGCGCGATGAACGCGGAGTTGGCAACGAAGCCGTCCACCGCGTTCGCGGTGCGCGTGTCCCAGTTGCGGATGTAATGCAGGATCATCCGCGCGAGCAGCGATTTCGGCCCGTGCGTGAGGTTCGACTGTTCCAGATACTGGTGCTGCAGGTCCCACGCATAGCGGATCGGCGAATGCACGTAGCTGATGTGCACCTGGTCCGGCCCCGTCAGTACGCCCTTCGCGACCGCGTGGCTGCTCGAGATCACGAGGTCGTACTCGGACACGTCGAGCTGCTCGATCGCGAGCGGCATCAGCGGCAGGTAGCTGCGGTATTTGGTGCGCGCGAACGGCAGCTTCTGGATGAATGACGTCGTCACCGGCTTGCCGCGCACGAACGCGCGGTCGTCGAGGAAATCGACGAGGCTGAACAGGTCGGCGTCGGGAAAGCACGCGACGATCTGTTCGAGCACGCGCTCGGCGCCCGCATAGGTGACGAGCCAGTCGTGGACGATCGCCACGCGCAGCGCGCGGGACGGCTGCCGCGCGCTGGCGCGCTCGGCCGGCACCGCGCGGTGCAGCGCGGCGGCGTCGCCCGCGTGGGCCACGGCGGCATCGGCCGTGGCGAGATTCAGGACGGCGTGTTCCGCCAGATCGCGATTCATACGGTTTTCCTCGCATTGAGACGGACAAACAGGTCGCGCACGAGTGCGCGCAGCCCCGGCGTCATCGTGAGCGACCACGCGACGTTCAGCACCAGCACGACCGCGCACATGCCGATCGACTCGCCGAGCCCCGGCCAGGCCTGCGCCAGGAACAGGCTCGCCAGCAGGAACGCGAGGTGCGCGAGCATGTCGAGCACGATCGCGCGCATCCGGATCGCCGACAGGTACAGCAGCACGCCGTAGTCGACGAGCGCGCGCGCCGCGACGACCACCGCCGCGCCGATCAGCCCGAAGTGATGAATGCCGAACCACAGGCCGCCGACGAAGAACGGCATCTCGACGAGCCCGGCGAATGCCGCGCGGGCCGGATTGACCTGCGACTGGATCAGGATCCGCGTCACGCTCGCCTGGCCGACGAGCCACACGCTGATCACCAGCACGCGGCCGACCGGCGCCGAATGCGCGGCGAGATCGGCGCCGACCCACAGCGTGAGGAACGGCGCGAGCGCGAAGATCGCGACGATGCCGACCGGCGTGAACACGCCGTTCAGGAATTCGAGCGACTGCCGCGCGAGCGTGTCGGCGTGATCGCGACCCACCGCCGACAGGCGCGGAAACAGCGTGCGCACGAGCGCGTTCGGCAGCATGTTCAGGCGCGTGACGAGGTTCTGCGGCACCGTGTAGTAGGTGACGAACTTCGCGCCCATGCCGGCGCCGAGCATCACGCGATCGAGCGTGTCGGCGATCATGCTCGTCGTGCTCGCGATCAGCATCCAGCCGCCGAAGTTGAACAGCCCTTTCGCGGTGCCCCACTGCGGCGGATCGATGCGCCGGATCCCGAGCACCTTGATGCTGGCCTGGCCGAGCATCACCGCCGCGATCAGGCGCGCGACGACGGCCGCCGCGAGCACCGTCTGCAGGTTCGGCGCGATCCACCACGCGGCGCCGAGCGGCAGAAGCTGGAACAGGAACGTACCGATCGTCTGGTTCGTGTTGAACACGCCGAACCGTTCGGCGCCGTTGATCGCGCCGGCGAACACCCACGACACGTTCGCGAGCGGAATCGCGAGCGCGAGCCACGGCAGCGCGAGATACACCTCGTGCTGCATCGCGGCCGAGACCTTCGTGAAGTACGCGGTGTAGACGAACGCGCCGAAATAGATCAGCAGCCCGCCGACGATGCCGGTGCCGAGATTCAGCCAGAACGCGCTCCAGAACACGCGTGCGCTTTCGTCGGCGTTGCCGCTCGCGAGCGCCTTCGAGATGTGGTTCTGCGCGGCCATGCTCATTCCGAGATCGAGGATCCCGAAATAGCCGATCAGCGTCCACACGAGGCTGACGACGCCATAACGCTCGACGCCGAGCGCGTGGATATAGGCGGGCACCGTCACCAGCGACACGAAGGTCGGCAGGATCAGCCCGATGAAGTTGATCGAAACGTTCTTTAGAATGCCTTTGTCCATGCTCATGCCTTGAGTGACAGCGACGACGGCGCGCCGCCCGTCACGGTTTCCAGCGATACATCAGCACCTTGCCGCGCGCGTCTTCCTCGACGAACACGAGGTATTCGCCGTTCTCGCGCCGGAATGCGCTGATGCCGAACGGCACGTCGACCCAGCCGGATGCCTTGCCGACCTCGGTGCCCGGGCTCATCACGCCCACTTCCTTGCCGGTGTCCTTGTCGTACACGTGGATCTTGCCGACCGGCTCCACGGTGAAGATGTAGCGGCCCTCGACCGTGATCCCGATCAGGTCCAGGATCGGCTTCGCATCGAGCTGCCACGGCAGCGCCACCTGGTAGCGCACGACCGGCGAGCCCGTCGACCACTTGTCGAAGCGGATCAGCACGCGCCCCACTTCCTTGTTGATACCCGGCTGCGGCGGCGCGTCGGCCGTGTAGCCGGTCACGTACAGCGTGTCGGTCTGCGGCTCGTAGATCGCGCGGCGCAGCTGCGTGAACGGCTGCGGCATCGGATAGGTCGTGACCTTGTCGTACGAGTAGATCGGGTTGCCGGCCTTGTCGACGCCGCCGTACTGGAAGCGGTGGATGCCGCGCACGTCGCTGGTACGCCAGATGTCGCCCTTCGTGTCGACCCACCAGCCCCAGCCGCCCGCCTTCGCCTTGCCCGTCGTGTTGATCTCGGACTCGTCGGCATCGATCCGGCCGTTGCCGTTCGCGTCGCGCCACAGCCAGTCGCCGCCAGGCGGCTTGTTCGGCACCTTGTCGACCGGCCGAGCGCGGCCCGCGATCAGGCCCGACGGAATCGCGACCTCGCCGTCGCGCTTCGCGTCGAAGCGGTAGATCTTGAGGTGATCGGCATACATGTCGGTCAGGTACAGGAACGTACGGCCGTCGACGCGCCGCGCGATCGGCATGCCCGGATACTGGTCCGTGTGGAACACGGGATCGTCCGGATACTTGAAGCGATTCGACAGGAAGCCGACGTACTTCCAGTCCTGGCCCGGCGGCTTCGACAGGTCGAGCTCGAAGCGCTTGTTGCCCGTGTACACGCTGTTCGGCCGTGCGGGGTCGAGCCACGCGCCGTCGACGAACAGCAGCCCCTGCACCTGCCAGCGCGGCTTGCCGTCCGGCGTGTAGCTTTCGAGCACCGCGCCGAGCCCGGCGCCGATCGTGTCGTGGCGCGGCCCGATGCCGTTCATCGACACATAGATGTTGCCCGCGCGGTCGACGCCGACGCCCGTCAGCCCGTTGAAGCGCTGCGGCCCGGGACGCCCTGGCACGGGGCCCGCGAAGATGCCGCCGCGCTCGCCGAACGTGCCCGACTGCGCATAACCCTTGCCGCCTTTCGAGAAAATCAGGATCTGCTGGCGCGGCCCGTTGTCCGCGACGAGCACGCGCCCCTTCGCGTCGACGGCCACGTCCACCGCGTCGGTGCCTTCCGGCAGCGCGGGCGCATCGTCGAGCTTGCGGCCGTCGGCACGCACGTGCACGAGATGCGCGGGCCCGCCCAGCGTATCGGTCAGCAGCCACAGCGTGCCGTCGCCGGCGAGCGCGATGCGGCCCGGCTCGTGCGCGCTCCACGTGCCCTTCTGCTGCATCGTCTCGGCGTCGTAGACATTCACGACGTCGTGCGACGGATTCGTCGCGAACAGCGTCTTGTCATCCACCGCGAGGCCGCCCACTTCCGCCTTCGCCTCGCCCACTTCCGAGCGCGCGGGGGCCGGCACCTCGTTCATCATCATGAAGCTCGCGGCCATCCGCGCGCGGCCGGCATCGGCGCGCCCGCCCGGCGCGACCTGCGGCGACGCGCGAAACGGCGCGGGCTGCTTCATGTCGCCGATCGTGCGCCGCGAGATGCCGAACCACTGCTTGCCCTTGTCCGGCCAGATGCCGGGCGATTGCAGGTGGCCGCGCTCGTTGCCGACGCCGATCGCGACATACGCGTACTTGCTGTTCACGGCGATCGCGTTGCCGCCGAGGTTGCCCCAGCCGTGCGTGCCGCCGGCGAAGCCGAGCATCTTCCCGTCCTGGTAGACGCTCGCCTCGGCCCCGCTCTCGTCCCACGGCGCGTTCGTATACACCTTGCCTTCAGGCGTCACCGCAATCGCGCGGATGTCGATCTGCGTCCAGCTGCCGTCGCCATAGCCGAACGTGTTGCCGATCCACGACGTCGTCGCGGGCAACACCGTTTCGGCCGGCGCTGCGCTCGCCAGCAGCGCCGCGCTTACCGTCATGCCTACCAGAATCAGACGTCGCAATGCGCTTCTCCAGACTTGATGCATCAGCGGCCGGCGCTGCCGCGGACTGCCGCCGGCGCACCCTGTCGCTAAATGGGTTTCAAACGTCGCGATGCAGGTTACAAGCAAAAATAATCACAAGAAATTTGGAAATATTTGGGGATGTTTCTGCCTGAAATATCGAACCGGAACAGGCGATAAATCGCATCCGGAAACGGCAATAACGACCGCATTGCGCCCGCCATCACGTAGAAAATGCCGCTCCGCGCCGCCTGTCGCGGCGGTCCGGGCGCCAAGCTTTCATCTCTCGACCGGATTAATCGGCATTCGAATGTTTTCCGTCGGATAAACGGACGCGCGTTTTTTTGCCGATTTCTTTTCCCTAGAATCGATTTCGACTCGATATTTCATTCAAAGGCATGCATTACGTTCACGCATCGGATGTGCGACACGGCGCGGCACCGGCCGTGCGTCGCAAAGGAGCGGCGCGATGACGGGCATCTCGCGACCCGCCGACCTGACCCCGCCGCACCACGGCCGCATCGTGCAGCTCGACGGGCTGCGCGCGATCGCGGTGGGCGCCGTGTTCCTGCAGCACGCGCTGAAAGCGCCGCTGTGGATGGGCGTCGACCTGTTCTTCGTGCTGAGCGGGCTGCTGATCACCGGCATCCTGCTCGATCGCAAGGCGCGCGGGCAGTCGTACTTCAGCCATTTCTATGCGCGCCGCGTACGCCGCATCCTGCCGCCGTACGTGCTGCTGCTGGTGGTGTCGACGCTCCTGTTCGGCGCGAGCTGGCTGCCGCACTGGCCGTGGTTCGCATTTTTCTCGACCAACATCGGGCTGTCGCTCGGCAGCATCGGCCATGACAGCCTGAACGTGCTGTGGTCGCTCGCGGTCGAGGAGCAGTTTTATATCTTCTGGCCGTTCGTCGTGCTGTGGTGCTCGGAGCGCGCGCTGCTGTGGATCGCCGCCGCGCTGGTCGTCGCCGCACCCGTGCTGCGCGCGATCGCGACGCCGTGGTTCGATTCGTTCTGGCCGATCTACTACCTGACGCCGTTCCGGATGGACCTGCTCGCGGCCGGCGCGGTGCTCGCGATCGTGCTGCGCCGCGACCGGCGCGCGCTGGAGCCGTTCTATCCGCTCGCGATCGTCGGTGCACTCGTGGCGCTCGCGATCCTCGGCTGGCTGCACCTGTCGTTCCCGCGCTTCCGCGCCGCGAACACGCCGCTGTCGAATGCAGCGCTCTACAGCATCTCGCTGCTGCTGTGCACGTCGATCGTCGTGATCGCGTTGCGCGGCCGCGGCCTCGTGCAACGTGTACTGACCAACCCGATGCTCGTCTACGTCGGTACCGTCAGCTACACCGTGTACCTGATCCACCTGAGCGTGCTGTATGCGCTCTGGCCGCTGCACCTGAACCGCTTCGTCACGGCTGCGCTCGCGCTGACGATCACGCTCGCGTACGCAACCCTGAGCTGGTACGGCTTCGAACGGCGCCTGACGCGCGGCCCCGCGCGCCGCGCGCTGCCGGCCGCCGCCGGCACGACCGCCTGAATTTCACCATCCATCGTTTCTACCAGGACAACGCCATGAGCCAAACTCGCAAGAAGGCCATCATCACCGGGATTTCGGGGCAGGACGGTGCGTACCTGACCAAGCTGCTGCTCGACAAGGGCTACGAGGTCACCGGCACCTACCGCCGCACCAGCTCGGTGAATTTTTGGCGCATCGCCGAGCTCGGCGTCGACACGCACCCGAACCTCACGCTCGTCGAGCACGACCTGACCGACGCCGGCTCGAGCCTGCGCCTGCTCGAACGCACGCAACCCGACGAGCTGTACAACCTCGCCGCGCAGAGCTTCGTCGGCGTGTCGTTCGACCAGCCGGCGACGACCGCCGAAGTGACCGGCATCGGCCCGCTGAACCTGCTCGAGGCGATCCGCGTCGTGAGCCCGAAGACGCGTTTCTACCAGGCATCGACGTCGGAGATGTTCGGCAAGGTGCAGGCCATTCCGCAAACCGAGACGACCGCGTTCTATCCGCGCAGCCCGTACGGCGTCGCGAAGCTGTACGCGCACTGGATGACCGTGAACTACCGCGAGTCGTACGGCCTGTTCGGCAGCAGCGGCATCCTGTTCAACCATGAGTCGCCGCTGCGCGGCCGCGAGTTCGTCACGCGCAAGATCACCGACACGATCGCGAAGATCAAGCTCGGCAAGGCGACGCGCCTCGAGCTCGGCAACCTCGACGCAAAGCGCGACTGGGGCTTTGCACTCGAATACGTCGAAGGGATGTGGCGCATGCTGCAGGCCGACGAGCCCGACACCTACGTGCTGGCGACCAACCGCACCGAGACCGTGCGCGACTTCGTCCGGATGGCGTTCGCGGCGGCCGGCTACCAGATCGAATGGTCCGGCAAGGGCGAACAGGAGCGCGGCCTCGACGCAGCGACCGGCAACGTGCTCGTCGAAGTGAACCCGAAGTTCTACCGCCCTGCCGAGGTCGACCTGCTGATCGGCTGCGCGGACAAGGCGAAAAGCAAACTCGGCTGGGCACCCAAGACGACGCTCGAACAACTTTGCCAGATGATGGTCGAAGCGGATTTGACGCGGAACCAACACCATGACACGTTCTGAAAGCGGACGCCCGTCGCGCCGTGCGTTCGTCACGGGCCTGACGGGCTTCACGGGCCGCTACATGGCCGAACGCCTGCAGGCGGCCGGCTATGACGTCTGGGGTACGATCGCGCCCGGCGCGCCGCGCCCCGACGATCCGGCGTTCGCGCACTGCACGCTGCTGCCGGTCGACCTGCTCGACGCAGAGGCGATGCGCGCGGCGGCGGCCGATGCACGGCCCGATGCGGTCGTGCATCTCGCCGCGCGCGCGCATGTCGCACAGGATGAGCCGTCGCGAACTTACGCGGTCAACATCTCCGGTACGCGCAACCTGCTGGCCGCACTCGCGGGCCTCGACCGCCGCCCGTCGGCCGTGCTGCTGGCCAGCAGTGCGAACATCTACGGCAACTCGACGGCCGGCGTGCTCGACGAAACCGTCGCACCGGCCCCGGCGAACGACTACGCGGTCAGCAAGCTCGCGATGGAATACGCGGCGAAGCTGTGGGCCGACCGGCTGCCGATCGTGATCGCGCGACCGTTCAACTACACGGGTGTCGGCCAGAGCGACGCGTACCTGCTGCCGAAGCTCGTCGCGCACTACGCGCGCAACGCGCCGCGGATCTCGCTCGGCAACCTCGACGTGAGCCGCGATTTCTCCGACGTGCGCGACGTGACGGCCGCCTATCTGAAGCTGGTCGAAGCCGCACCGGCTGGCGAGACGTTCAACGTCTGCTCGGAGCGCGCGTATTCGCTGAAGGAAGTGCTGGCGATGCTGTCGCGCATCGCCGGTTACGTGATCGACGTGACGATCGATCCGCGCTTCGTGCGGCACAACGAGGTGAAGAGCCTGAGCGGGTCGCGCGACAAGCTGCGGCGCGCGGTGGGCGAATTGCCCGTCACGCCGCTCGATGAAACGCTGCGGTGGATGGTCGACGCGATGCGCGCCGCGCCGCCGCCCGGGCACGCCGGCTGAACCGGGCGACGCCACGCACGTGTAACGGCGTGCACGGAAACGACAGCGGGCCGCTCTTTCGAGCGGCCCGCTTCATTCATGCCGGCCCGGAGCCCGGCGGCGCGACTCAGCCTTCGAGACCGCGCGCGAGATCGGCGCGAACGTCGGCTGCGTGCTCGAGGCCGACCGCCAGGCGGATCAGCCCTTCGGTGATCCCGGCTGCCGCACGCGCTTCCGGCGTGATGCGGCCGTGCGTCGTGGTGGCCGGATGCGTGATCGTCGTGCGCGTGTCGCCGAGGTTGCCGGTAATCGACACGAGCTTCGTGTTGTCGATCACACGCCACGCGTTCGCGCGCTGCTGCTCCGGCGTGTCGCCCTTCAGCTCGAACGACACGATGGCGCCGCCCGCCTTCTGCTGGCGCTTCGCGAGTTCATGCTGCGGATGCGATTCGAGGCCCGGATAGAACACGCGCGCGACGGCCGGATGCGAATCGAGCCAGCGCGCGATTTCCAGCGCGTTCGCCGATTGTTTCTCGACGCGCAGCGACAGCGTTTCCATCCCCTTCAGCAGCACCCACGCGTTGAAGGCCGACAGCGTCGGGCCCGCGCTGCGCACGAACGGGAACACCTTGCCCATGATGAATTCCTTCGAGCCGACCAGCGCACCGCCGAGCACGCGGCCTTGCCCGTCGAGAAATTTCGTGGCCGAGTGCATCACGACATCCGCGCCGAGCTTCAACGGCTGCTGCAGCACCGGGCTGCAGAAACAGTTGTCGACGACGAACAGCGCATTCGCGGCCTTCGCGATCTTGCCGATCGCCTCGATGTCGGCGAGTTCGGTCAGCGGGTTCGACGGCGTCTCGAGGAAGAACATCTTCGTTTCCGGCCGCACGGCTTCCTGCCATGCGTTCAGGTCGGTCGGGTCGACGAAGGTCGTCGTGATCCCGAACTTGCTGAAGATCTGCGAGAACATCCCGAGCGTCGAACCGAACAGGCTGCGCGAGCTGACGAGGTGGTCGCCGGCCTGCAGCGCGGACATCACGACCGACATGATCGCAGCCATCCCCGACGCCGTCGCGATGCACGCCTCGCCGCCCTCGAGCGCCGCGAGACGCTCCTGGAACATGGTGACGGTCGGGTTCGTGAAGCGCGAATAGGTGAAGTAGTCTTCCGAGTTCGCGAAGCGCTCGGCCGCGTCGGCCGCGCTGGAGAAGCAGAAGCTCGACGTGAGGAACAGCGCTTCCGAGTGCTCGTTGAAGTCGCTGCGCAGCGTGCCTGCGCGCACGGCAAGCGTGTCGAAGTTGAGGGAGTCGTCCATGTTCCGTTTTCCGTATCCGATGGCCACGCGCATCGCGCAGGCCAGATCAAAACCAGGCCAAAAAACAAAAAGCCCGCTATGCGTCTGCATCAGCGGGCTTCGGTGCGGTACGACAGCGATCGACTCGGGCCGGCTGTCGCCGGCCTTCGCTTTAGCTGTTTTGGGAAGTCGCCCCGCGTCCGCAAGCTGATATCAAATCGACGCAAGGCCACATCCTATCACGCTTCTCCGCAAGCGTGCGCCGGTGTCACTCGACCGACAGTTGCAGGTTCATCTGCGAACGCTCGGTGTCGCCGGCCGTGTCGCGATCGGCCTGCGACGCCGGTGCGAGACGCGCGCGCTCGATCGCATCGAGATACTCGGGCGTCACGTCGCCGGTGATGTAGTTGCCGTCGAAGCACGATGCCTCGAAGCGCTCGAGCTTCGGGTTGATGTCGCGCACCGCGCGGCGCAGGTCGTCGACGTCCTGGTAGATCAGGTGGTCGGCGCCGATCATCTTCGCGACTTCTTCGTCGGAGCGGCCGTGTGCGACGAGCTCGCCGCGCGTCGGCATGTCGATGCCGTACACGTTCGGGAACTTCACGGGCGGCGCGGCCGACGCGAAGATCACCGACTTCGCGCCCGCATCGCGCGCCATCTGCACGATTTCATGCGAGGTCGTGCCGCGCACGATCGAGTCGTCGACGATCAGCACGTTCTTGTCCTTGAACTCGATGCTCATCGCGTTGAGCTTCTGGCGCACCGACTTCTTGCGCACGGCCTGCCCCGGCATGATGAACGTACGGCCGACGTAGCGGTTCTTGAAGAAGCCTTCGCGATACTCGACGCCGAGCTTCGCGGCGACCTGCATCGCAGCCGGGCGCGACGAATCGGGAATCGGCATCACGACGTCGATCGGCACGTTCGGCAGTTCGCGCTTGATCTTCTCGGCGAGATAGTCGCCCATGCGCAGGCGCACGTTGTAGACCGGCACGCCGTCGAGGCACGAATCCGGACGGGCCAGATACACGTATTCGAACATGCACGGATTCAGCGTCGGGTTCACCGCGCACTGCTGGCTGTGGAAGTTGCCGGCCTTGTCGATGAAGATCGCTTCGCCCGGCTCCAGGTCACGCACGAATTCGAAACCGATGCCTTCGACCGCCACCGACTCCGACGCGACCATCCATTCGGTGCCGTGCTCGGTCTCGAGCTTGCCGATGCACAGCGGACGGATGCCGAACGGATCGCGGAACGCGAGCAGGCCGTAGCCGGCGATCAGCGACACGATCGCATACGAACCCTGCAGGCGGCGATGCACGCCCGAGACTGCCTTGAACACGGACGCCGGATCGAGCTCGAGGCCGGTGGTCGACAGTTGCAGCTCGTGCGCGAACACGTTGAGCAGCACTTCGCTGTCGGAATTGGTGTTGATGTGCCGGCGGTCGATCCGGAACATCTCGTCCTTCAGTTGCTGCCAGTTCGTCAGGTTGCCGTTGTGCGCGAGGATGATCCCGAACGGCGCGTTCACGTAGAACGGCTGCGCTTCGGCTTCGCTCGACGCCGAACCGGCCGTCGGGTAGCGCACCTGGCCGATGCCGTAGGTGCCGGGCAGGCTGCGCATGTTGCGCGTGCGGAACACGTCGCGCACCATGCCGTTCGCCTTGTACATATGGAAATTGCTGCCGTCCGCCGTCGCGATGCCCGCCGCGTCCTGACCGCGATGCTGCAGAAGCAGCAGGCTGTCATAGATCAGCTGATTGACCGGGGATTGGGAGATAACGCCTACGATGCCGCACATGGCATGTCCTTCAGAATGACAAAATCGGTTCCGTCCTGCCCGGCCGCGTCGTCACACGCGTACGTACTGGGCCATGCCGTCGGGCAGGAGCTGCTTCAGCTCGTGCACGCCCTGTTCGGCAAAGGGACGCAATAGCGCATTGCGCCAGAAATCCTGTTTGGGCAGTTCGGTCAGCCCGGCCGCCGCGACCAGCAGCACCACCAGCACACAGCCGCGGACGAGCCCGAACATCATGCCCAGCGAGCGGTCGACGCCGCCCAGGCCACTCGCCTGCGCGATCCGCGACAGCAGCGCGTTTGCGACACCGGCGACCAGCACGACGCCGATCACGAGCACCGCGAAGGCGATCACCCATTGCGTCAGCGCACCGCCCGGCCAGTTCGCCGGGATATACGGCACGACCAGCCCGACGTAGCGGCCCGCGATCACGATCGCCGCAATCCAGCCGATCAGCCCGAATATCTCCGACACGAAGCCGCGCCACGCACCGCGCAGCGCCGACAACACGATCACCGCCAATACAGCGTAGTCGAAAGCCGTCAGCATCGCGCGTTACTGCGTCAGACCGGCTTCGCGCACCTTCGCGATCGCGGCGGATGCCGCCGAGCGATCCGCGAACGGGCCTGCACGCAACAGTGTAGCCGTGCTGCCGTCTGCCTGCTTGCGATGCTCGACATATGCGGGCACACCCGCCGATTTCAATTTGGTTGCCCACGAACGGGCCGTCGCATCGTCCTTGAACGAACCGAGCTGCACCGCGAAACGCGCACCGGCCGGCGATGCCGGCGACGATGCGTCGCTGCTGTCCGGGCTCGCGGCGTCGGCATTCGCGACGGTCGCGGGCTTCGGCGCGGCCGGTTTCGGTGCGGGCGCGGCCGGCTTCGGCGTGGGCTTGGGCGGCGTCACGCTCGCCGTGGCCGTCGTATCGGGTTGCGCGGCCGGCTTGGCTGCGGGCGCCGGCACAGGTGCCGGTGCAGCCGCGACGGCCGTGTCGGACGCCGGCGGTTCGTCGTGCGCGACGCCTGCCTGCACGTCGGCCGCATCGTCGTCACGCGGCGCGACCGCCTGGTGCGCGGGCCGGTTCGGGATGTCGATCGCGATGTCGTCCGTGACCGGCTTCGGGTGCGAATCGAGCACCATCGGCAGCACGATCACGGCTGCCACGACGAGCGCGATCGCGCCGACGAGGCGACGGCGTGCGCGTTGCTTTTCTGGAAGGGTCGGATCGAGGAGCAGCGCGTCCGATTCCGGACGCTCGGTGCGGCGCGAGCGGCGCTCGACGCGTTCAGTGGTGCGCTCCGTGCGCACGTTCCGGGAGGTCCCGGTACGACCGCCGCGCCGCGGCGGCGCGTCGTCGTCTTTTTTGCCGAACGAGAAAATGCCCATGAATGGCTGAGTCCGAAACTGCCCGTCAGTCAGTGTTGCTGCGATTTACGGTAGGCCAGCACGCCGGCAACCGTATGGAAACTGCCGAAAACCACGATTCTATCATTCTCGGATGCTCTTTTTAGTGCATCGCGAAACGCTTCTGCAGGCGACGCGTAACGCGTCACGCTCGAATCGGGCCCCTCCTCCACGCCGGCCTTGCGCAGCGCGGCTTCGAGCTGCTCCGCGGAGGCCGCGCGCGGCAGCGGCAGGTCGGTCACGCACCAGTGGTCGATCTCGCCCTTCAGGTGCTGCAGCACGCCGCCGATGTCCTTGTCGTGCATCGCGCCGAACACCGCGTACGTGTACGGGAAGAACCCCATGTTGCCGAGGTTCTGCTCGAGCACGGCCGACGCATGCGGGTTGTGCGCGACGTCGAGCACGATTGCGGGCTTGCCGGGCAGCACCTGGAAGCGCCCCGGCAGCTCGACGTTCGCGAGCCCGAGCCGGATGTCCTGCGCGGACACCGGCAGCACCGGGCGCAGCGCCTCGAGCGCGGCGAGCGCGGCCGACGCATTGATCAGCTGATTCGCGCCGCGCAGCGCCGGATACGCCAGCGCCGGATAGCGCTTCTCGCGGCCGAGGTAGCTCCACTGCTGGCGCTCCGCGCCTGCCTGCGCCTCGTAGCGGAAGTCGCGCCCGACGAGCCACAGGTCGGCGCCGATCGCCTCGGCGTGGTCGATCAGCGTTTGCGGCGCGGCCGGATCGCCGCAGATCGCCGGCTTGCCCGCGCGGAAGATCCCGGCCTTCTCGAACGCGATCTTCTCGCGCGTGTCACCGAGGTATTCGGTGTGGTCGATGTCGATGCTCGTGACGATCGCGCAATCGGTGTCGATGATGTTGACCGCATCGAGCCGGCCGCCGAGGCCGACTTCGAGGATCACCGCGTCGAGCCCGCGCGACGCGAACAGGTGCAGGATTGCGAGCGTCGTGAATTCGAAATACGTGAGCGACACCGGTTCGGCCAGCGACGTGCGCGCGGCTTCGACGGCCTCGAAATGCGGCAGCAGTTCGTCGTCGGTGACGTTCTGCCCGTTCACGCGCGCGCGCTCGTTGAATTCGAGCAGGTGCGGCGACGTATGGCAGCCGACCTTGTAGCCCGCGCGCACGAGGATCGTCTCGAGGAACGCGCAGGTCGAGCCCTTGCCGTTCGTGCCGCCGACGGTGATGACGGGGCATGCGAATTCGAGCTGCAGCGCCGCCTTGACCTGCCCGATGCGGGTCAGGCCCATGTCGATGCCGACCGGGTGCGCGCGTTCGAGATGCGAAAGCCACGCGTCGAGAGTGGGAAAAGTGCTCATCGGATCAAATCTGGATCGGTACCGCCACTACGCCAAAAAACGAAGCGCGCCGCCTGACGCTGCAGCCAGGCGACGCGCGGAGTTCACAACCTTGCGCCGGTCAAGCCAGCGCGTCGGCCGGCTGTCGCTGCAGCAGCGCGAGCAGTTGCGCGATCTCGTCGCGCATCTTGCGACGGTCGACGATCATGTCGATCGCGCCCGTCTTGATCAGGAATTCGGCGCGCTGGAAGCCTTCCGGCAGCTTCTCGCGAACCGTCTGCTCGATCACGCGCGGGCCGGCAAAGCCGATCAGCGCCTTCGGTTCGGCGATCACGACGTCGCCGAGGAACGCAAAGCTCGCCGACACGCCACCCATCGTCGGGTCGGTCAGCACCGAGATGAACGGCAGCTTCGCTTCGGCCAGCTTGGTCAGCATCGCGGTGGTTTTCGCCATCTGCATCAGCGACAGCAGGCTTTCCTGCATCCGCGCACCGCCCGAAGCGGTGAAGCAGATGAACGGCACGTGCTGTTCGAGCGCGTTCTGCGCGCCGCGTGCGAAGCGCTCGCCGACGACCGAGCCCATCGAGCCGCCCATGAACGAGAACTCGAAGCAGGCCGCGACGACCGGCAGCGTGTGGATCGCACCGCCCATCACGACCATCGCGTCGGTTTCGCCCGTCTCGTCCATCGCTTCCTTCAGACGATCGGGGTACTTGCGGCTGTCCTTGAACTTCAGCGTGTCGACCGGCACGATCTCCTGGCCGATTTCATAGCGGCCTTCCGGATCGAGCAGCCCGTCGAGGCGTTCACGCGCGCCGATGCGCATGTGGTGATCGCACTTCGGGCACACGTGCAGGTTCGCGTCCACGTCGTTGCGGTACAGCACGGCCTCGCAGGACGGGCACTTGACCCACAGGCCTTCCGGAATGCCCTTGCGGCTTTTCGGATCGGTCTGCTTGATCTTCGGCGGCAACAGTTTGTCGAGCCAGCTCATCGTATGGTTTCCTGTTCCGTGGCGGGACGGGCCGTTGGGCCCGCCCGCTTCCTGTGTTGTGTTTATCGCGCCGTCTTGCCCGCGCCGTCCAGGGCGGCACGCAGCTCGGCGATGAACGTCTTCAGCGCGGCGGCGGCAGCGTCCGGCGCCGCGCTTTCGAGCAGCTGCACGAGGCGGCTGCCGATCACGACGGCGTCCGACACTTCGGCCACCGCGCGCGCCGTTTCGGCGTCGCGGATACCGAAGCCGACGCCCACCGGAACCGGCACGCGCGACTTGATGGCCGGGATTTTACCCGCAATGCTCGAAACATCCAGATTTCCTGCGCCGGTCACGCCCTTGAGCGACACGTAATAGACGTAGCCGCTCGCGATCTTGCCGACGTCGGCGATGCGTTCGTCGGTCGACGTGGGCGCGAGCAGGAAGATCGGATCGATCTGCGCGGCACGCATCTTTTCGGCGAATACGCCCGCCTCTTCCGGCGGATAGTCGACCACCAGCACGCCGTCGACGCCGGCCGCGTGCGCTTCGGCCGCGAACGCGTCGACGCCCATCCGTTCGATCGGGTTCGCATAGCCCATCAGCACGACAGGCGTTTTGGGGTCGGTTTCGCGAAAACGCTTCACGTCGGCGAGCACGCTTTTCAACGTGACGCCGCGCGCGAGCGCGCGTTCCGACGAGCGCTGGATCACGGGACCGTCGGCCATCGGGTCCGAGAACGGCACGCCGAGTTCGATCACGTCGGCGCCGCCTGCGGCGAGCGCGTGCATGAATTCGACGGTTTTCGCGGGATCGGGGTCGCCGGCCGTGATGAACGGGATCAGGCCCTTACGGCCTTGTTCGGCGAGCGCGGCGAAGGTCTGCTGAATACGATTCATGATAATTTTCCTATGTCGACCGGAGTTAGCGCTTTAGCGCTTACTCCGGTCCCATGCAAAGCAGCATTCGGCGATGCGGCGGCGCGATTCACGCGCACGCCGGCGCCGCGAGCGCGTTCACGCGCTCGTGCGCGATCGCACAATAGCTTTCGTTGATCTCGTAGCCGACGAAGTCGCGCCCCTGCCGTGCGCAGGCCACCGCGGTCGTGCCGCTGCCCATGAACGGATCGAGCACGCGGCCGCCCGGCGGGCAGCTTGCGAGCACCATCCGCTCGATGATTTCCAGCGGCTTCTGGGTCGGATGATCGACGCGCTCCGCGTGCTGCCGATGCAGGCGCGAGACCGACCAGACGTCCTTCGGGTTGTAGCCCATCTCCAGCCACTTGCTGCCTTCGAACAGCTTGCGCGAGCGAGCCTTCTTCGTATCGGCGTCGTACGGGATGCGGACCGGATCGAGATCGAAGTAATACGCCTTGGAAACCGCGAAAAAGCCGATGTTGTCGTGCACCGACGTGAAACGGCGCGTCGTGCCGCCCATGCTCGGCACGCGCCGGTCCCAGATAATCTCGTTGACCATCGTGAGCTTCGTCTTCAGGAAACTGAAGATTTCCGGCGCGTACTGCCACGTGCAGAAGATGTACATCGACCCGCTCGGCTTCAGCTTCGGAATCGCGAGCTCGAGCCACTCGCGCGTCCACGCGAGGAAATCGTCGCCCGAACGCTTGTCCGAGTCGTTGCCGTAGTCCTTGCCGAGCCCGTACGGCGGATCGGCGACGATCAGGTCGATCGACGCATCCGGCAGGTGCGCGGCATCGGTCAGGAAATCGCGGTTATGCAGTTCGATACCGGACGGCAGCGCGCGCGGCGCCGCGGCGACGGGCTGAACCGCCTCCGCCTCGCTCGCGGCACCGCCGCCCGGCTCTTCGATCAGGTCACGCATCGGTCGGGTCAGAGGTCGATGCCCGATCGCTCGGCGACCGTGTGCATGTCCTTGTCACCGCGGCCCGACAGGTTGACGAGCAGGATCTTGTCCTTCGGCAACGTCGGTGCGAGCTTCACGCCATACGCGATCGCGTGGCTCGACTCGAGCGCGGGAATGATCCCCTCGATCCGGCAGCAGTCGTGGAATGCCTTCAGCGCTTCGTCGTCGGTGATCGGCACGTACTGCGCGCGGCCGCTGTCCTTCAGCCACGCGTGTTCGGGGCCGACGCCCGGATAGTCGAGGCCCGCCGACACCGAATGCGTCTCGATGATCTGGCCGTTGTCGTCCTGCAGCAGGTACGTGCGGTTGCCGTGCAGCACGCCCGGGCTGCCGGCGATCAGCGAGGCCGCATGATGGCCCGTGTCAAGGCCGTCGCCGGCCGCTTCGACGCCGATCAGCTGCACCGATTGGTCGTCGATGTACGGATAGAAGATGCCCATCGCGTTCGAGCCGCCGCCGACGCAGGCAATTACCGCATCGGGCTGCCGGCCCGCGAGTTCGGGCATCTGCACCTTGCACTCGTCGCCGATCACGCGCTGGAAGTCGCGCACCATCATCGGGTACGGGTGCGGGCCCGCGACCGTGCCGATGATGTAGAACGTGCTCTCGATGTTCGTGACCCAGTCGCGCATCGCTTCGTTCAGCGCGTCCTTCAGCGTGCGCGAACCCGATTCGACCGGCACGACCGTAGCACCAAGCAGCTTCATCCGGTACACGTTCGCCGCCTGCCGGCGCACGTCCTCGGCGCCCATGTAGACGATGCACTCCATGCCGAAGCGCGCGCAGATCGTCGCGGTTGCGACGCCGTGCTGGCCGGCACCGGTTTCGGCGATCACGCGCTTCTTGCCCATGCGCTTCGCGAGCAGCGCCTGGCCGATCACGTTGTTGATCTTGTGCGCGCCCGTGTGGTTCAGGTCTTCGCGCTTCAGGTAGACCTGCGCGCCGCCGAGCATCTCGCTCCAGCGCTGCGCGTGGTAGATCGGCGACGGACGGCCGACGAAATACTTCAGCTCGCGCTCGTATTCGGCGACGAAGTCGGGATCGTTCCGGAATTTTTCATACGCCGCGCGCAGTTCGTCCAGCGCGTGAATCAGCGTCTCGGCGACGAACACGCCGCCATACGGGCCGAAATGGCCGCGATCATCAGGAAGGTTGTACATGGTGTCTCTCTCGATCGGTCGGCGCGCCCCGCTTGCCAGGCCGCACCGCTTGCATCACCGGGCGTCCGCTTCGCGCACCGCGCGTACGAACGCCGCCATCCGGGCGTGATCCTTCACGCCCTTTGCGCCCTCTACTTCGATGCCACTCGAGACATCGACAGCAAACGGACGCAGCTGGCGGATCGCATCACCGACGTTTTGCGCGCTCAAGCCACCACTCAAAACGGCCCGATGCGCGAGCTCTGCGGGAATAAGAGACCAATCGAAGACCTTGCCGCTACCACCGTAATCCGGCACCAGGGTGTCGAACAGGAGGCCGCGCGCTTTCGAATAATGAAGAGCCGATTCTACCAAATCGGCACGCTGCGTCGAGGGGCCGACGCGCACCGCACGCAGCCACGGCAGGCGTGCCGCGCGGCCGAGCGCGTCGCACTGCTCGGGCGTCTCGTCGCCGTGGAGCTGCAGCAACGTGAGCGGCACGTCGCGCACGACGGCCTCGATCTCGGCTTCGGTCGCGTTCACGAACAGCCCGACCACCGACACGAACGGCGGCGCGAGGCTCGCCAGCTCGGCCGCCTGCGCGATGGTCACCGCGCGCGGGCTCTTCGGATAGAACACGAGGCCGATCGCGTCGGCGCCGAGCGCCGCCGCGTGCAGCACGTCCTCGGGGCGCGACAGCCCGCACAGCTTGATGCGCGTGCGCGGCGGCAGGCCGGTTGCGGCGGGAGTCGGGGAGGACACGGCGTGATCCGTCATGATTGAGGGTCCAGATCGGCCCAGACGCTGCTCCACGGCACGCTGCCGAGCTGCGCGGGCGGGACGGCGAATTCCGCCGGGTAGCCGACGTGGGCGAGGTACAGCCCGTCGGCCATGAACGTGGGCGCCGCGAGATTGCGGTCGCGCCCGGCCAGTACGTCGGCGAGCCAGTCGGCCGGATAGCGGCCGCGCCCGACCGCGACGAGGCAGCCCATCAGGTTGCGCACCATGTGATGCAGGAACGCGTTCGCACGGAAGCGGAAATGGATGAAATGCCCCGCGCGCCGCACGTCGATCTGATACAGGTGCTTGACCGGCGTCTTCGACTGGCATTCCGACGACCGGAACGACGAGAAATCGTGCTCGCCGATCAGGTGCGCGGCGGCGGCGCGCATCGCGTCGTCGTCGAGCGGCGTGTGGATCCAGCCCGCGCGCCCGGCCAGCATCGGCGACCGCACGGGATGCACGTACAGCGCGTAGTAATAGGTGCGCTCGAACGCCGAGAAACGCGCGTGGAAAGTGTCCGGCATCGGCTTCGCCCACTGCACCGACACGGTCGACGGCAGGAACGCGTTGGTCCCGCGCACCCACGAGAACACCTCGCGTTCGAGGTCGGTATCGAAGTGCACGACCTGCCCGAGCCCGTGCACGCCGGTGTCGGTCCGGCCGGCGACCGTCGTATGCAGCGGCACCCGCGCGAACTCGGCCAGCGCGTGCTCGAGCCGGTCCTGCACGGTCTTGCCGTGCGGCTGCGCCTGCCAGCCGCAGAACGCCGCGCCGTCGTACTGGACGCCCAGTGCGATCCGCATCACGCCTCGTCCGCCAGCTTCGCGAGCAGCGCGCGCGCATCGTCGCGCGTCGCGGCGTCGTTCGCGTCGACCACTTCCTGCAGCAGCGTTCGTGCGCCGGACAGGTCGCCCAGTTCGACGTACTCCGACGCGAGATCGAGCTTGTTGCGCGCGATGCGGGCAAGCTCGTCCGCAGTCAGTGCGGGCAGCGCGGCGCCCGGTGCTGACGGCAGGTCGAGATCGAAATCGAGCTTCAGCGCACCGAACTGCGCGCCGCCGAGCGGCGACAGCGCGGGCGTGCTGCCCGCGTGGCCGGCGGGCGTCGCCGCGTCCGGATCCCAGTCGTACTCGTCGTCCTGATCGGCCGGATGTTCGGGGGTCGGATAGCCCGCGCCAATCGGCGGATGCGATGCGACTTGACCGTTAGTTGCAATTTCGTCGGTGCCGGACTGCCCTGCCCGCGCGGACAACTCGTCCGGCGTCAGCGGCGCTTCATCCGACGTCCGCGGCGGCAACGGCATGTCGAGGCTGTTGAGCGCGCTGATCGCGTTCTGCATCAGCGTCGCGTGTTGCGCGTCGGTCGTCGAAGGTGAAGCGGGCGTGTCGGCCGGCGTGGCGGCGGCAGCGGCCGGTTCCGCCGGTTCTGCATCGTGCGGAGCCGGCGCTGTCTCGCTCGCGGGCGGTACCGCCGCTCGAGCAGCCGGCAATTCGGGCTGCTCGTCATGCAGCTTCGCGACTTCCGGCGCCGACGGCACGTCAGCGACAGACGGCTCGACTGTTTCGGCCGCAGCGGCAGTCGCCGCAGCAAGGAACTGATCGGACGCCGCGTCGCGCGCAACCGGCATCTCGGGCTGAATCGGCAACGTGTGGTCGATCGACGGCGGGGCTTCGGCTTCCGGCGCCGCGGCCGCACCTGCGGCAGTGGCAGCCGCGCCGGCATCGCCCGTCCCGCGGCCTTTCCTGCGCTTGCGCCACGCAAAACCGGCCGCGAGCACGATCACGGCAGCGCCGGCCACCGCGGCCGGGCGCCAGTCCATCTGCTCGGTGCGGCGCGCCGGTGTCGCGACAGGCGCGACCGCTTGCACCGGCACCGATGCCGGCTGCGCCGCGCTGGCGGCGACGCCGGACGTGGCCTCGCTTGCCGCCGGCGCGGCTGCCGACGCACCGGCGTCGTTCGCGGCCGGACGCGGCGCGGCAGGCGCCGGTGCAGGCACTGGCGCAACGCCGTTCGTCGTGCCCGGCTTGCCGATGCCGTGCTTCTGCAACTCCATCAGCACGCGGTTCTTCAGCGCCAGCAACTGCTGCAGGCTCGACGGCCGCGGCTGCGACGCGCCCGTAGCAGCCGTCGCACCTGCCGGCTCGTGCGAGCCCGAAACCGGGCCGCCCGGCACCGGCTGGACCGCAGCCTCGCTCGCGGACGACGGGGCCGACTGGATCGCACCGCTCCATACATGCGGGCCGCTTGCGCCTGCGGCAGGCGCCGCCGGCTGCAGGGCGTCGCCCGCCGACGCGCCATGCGCCGCCGAAGCGCCGACCGAAGCCGACGTCCCCGCTGCCGTCGCAACGCTCGCGCCGCTCACGGGAGCCGCATGGACGGCCGGCGTCACCGGCGCGGCTTGCGCGGCCGCCCCGGGATGCGGCGCGGACGCGCCATGCTGCGCTTCCGCGGTACCGCCCGATGCGGCGGCAGGCGCGGACGCCGCCGTCGTTCCCGATGCCGCGGAGGCACCGGCCGGCACGAGTGCCGCGCCGGTTGCGTCGAGCGCGGGCACGGTCAGCGTCGCGCCGACTTTCAGGCGGCTCGCGTCGCGCTTCATGAACGCCTGCGGATTGGCGTCGAACAGCGCGCGGCCGGCGCGTGCAAGCACGGCGGGATCGTGCGATTGCGTGGCCGCTTTCGCGATGTCGTTCAGCGACTGGCCCGGCTGGACCGTCACGGTAAGCGGTGCGTCGCCGCCGGCAGCGGACGCCGGCAGTTCGACGGTGCCGGCAGCCCAGGCCGATGCGGCTGCGCCGAGCGCCAGGATCGCCAGCGCGCCACGCACGGCGCGCGACAGACGGGACTGGCGCGGAAACAAGGAAATTCGGGACATCGTTGGCTCTATCGCCGCGCGCGGGCGCGGCTCGGATTCGCGGTTGAAGGCGTCAGTAAAGTTGCCGCAGAAATGCAAAAGCGTCGCGCGAAACGCGACGCTTTCGGCTGGTCTGTGCGTCGTAAACGCGTAGTTTACTTCACGCGATCATGTTCGGGCCGAATTCGTCTCCGGCCGGTGCAACCGCGCGCTGCCGCCCGGCGATCGGGGGCCGTAGCCTCGTCGGGTCCGCACGCTGCAGCCGACATACCGGATCGATCAAACGAGCCCCAGCGATGACTGGAAGTCGTCACGGCACCCCGCATCCGGAACGCATGGCGCGGCTGTCACGTACGCTCCGGGCGGCCTTGCCCGCCCGGTCGTCCAACGCAGGATCCCGACGGCTCAATCGCGCGTGTCCGCTCAACAATTCGTGCTGCATGCCGTTAATGAATCAGCCGCTGATAGTCAAAACAAATCCCATCGGCCAGCCAGTTTCATCCGAATGAATTTCAATTGATCGATAAGAAGGCAATTCCCCACTCTTATCAATCAATTGAAAACACCTCCCGCCAAAGCCACGCCCCACAAGGCTTTCGACTCGCAACCCACGATCCATTGTTCATACTAAATCATTCATTTCGACAACAATTCAATTACATTACACAAAATTACACAGACCAGATAATCGCCGCCGCTACGATCGCCTTCGAACAGGAATCGGCGCAATTCGGTCCTCGCACTCACCCATGCCGGAAAGGCGGGGGTGCGACCGGCCGGGCTGGCGCCGTGCAGTGCCGGAAGTCAGCGCAGTCGCAAGACTGCATTTACTCAACAGCTCGTTACGGGGATCGAACATGGGCTATCAGCAGGGTTTGAGCGGGTTGGCCGGCGCGTCGAGCAATCTCGACGTGATCGGCAACAACATCGCGAACGCGAACACGGTCGGCTTCAAGCAGGGGCGCGCAAACTTCGCCGACATGTACGCGAATTCGGTCGCGACGTCGGTCAACACGCAGATCGGCATCGGCACGCAGCTCGCGTCGGTGCAGCGGAATTTCGGCCAGGGGACGATCAATACGACGAAGTCGTCGCTCGACGTCGCGATCAACGGCAACGGCTTCTTCCAGATGTCGAGCAACGGCGTGACCACGTACTCGCGCGACGGCACGTTCCATCGCGACAAGAACGGCGCCATCGTCGACTCGCAAGGCCGCAACCTGATGGGCTACGCGGCGGGCGCGGGCGGCGTGATCAACACCGCGCAGACCGTGGCGCTGCAGGCGCCGACCAGCAACATCGCGCCGCGCGCGACGAACACGATTACCGGCCAGTTCAACCTGAACGCGCAGGACAAGGTGCCGGCCAGGACGCCGTTCAATGCGAGCGACAGCACGACGTACAACTACAACGCGTCGATCCAGGTCTACGACACGCTCGGCGGCTCGCAGCAGGTCGCGATGTACTTCGCGAAGAGCGCGGCCGGCACGTGGCAGGCATACGCGGGCGTGCAGGGCCAGGCGCCGACGAATCTCGGCACCGTCACGTTCGACGCATCGGGCCGGATCAGCTCGACGACGTCGGCCGCGACCGGCCAGCCGACGCCGGGTCTCGGCCAGTTCGCGTTCTCGATTCCCAACACGACGGGCGGAGCCAACCCGCAGAACCTGACGCTCGACCTGGGCGGCACGACGCAGTACGGCGGCAAGGACGGCGTGACCAATCTCGCGCAGGACGGCTTCGCGAGCGGCACGCTGACGACGTTCTCGATCGGTACCGACGGCAAGCTGACCGGCAACTACTCGAACGGCCAGAGCGCGGTGCTCGGCCTGATCGCGCTCGCGAACTTCAACAACCCGAACGGGCTCGTGAACGTCGGCGGCAACCAGTATGTCGAATCCGCCGCTTCGGGCGTGCCACAGGTCTCCGCGCCGGGCAGCACGAACCACGGCACGCTGCAGGGCAGCGCGCTGGAAAACTCGAACGTCGACCTGACGACCGAGCTCGTGAACCTGATCACCGCGCAGCGCAATTACCAGGCGAACGCGCAGACGATCAAGACGCAGCAGGCCGTCGACCAGACGCTGCTGAGCATGCGCTGATCGGCCCATGAAAAAACGCGCCGCGCCAGCCCTGGACCCAGGGCCGACGCGGCGCGTATCGTATGCGGTCCGGCCCGCGGGCCGGACATGCAGCGGATTTACTTGTCGAGCAGGATGCGCAGCATGCGGCGCAGCGGCTCGGCCGCGCCCCACAGCAGCTGGTCGCCGACCGTGAACGCCGACAGGTATTCGCCGCCCATCGCGAGCTTGCGCAGGCGGCCGACCGGCACCGTCAGCGTGCCCGTGATCTTCGCCGGCGACAGGTCGCGCATCGACGCTTCGCGCTCGTTCGGCACGACCTTCACCCAGTCGTTCGCCGACGCCAGGATGCCGTTGATCTCGTCGAGCGGCACGTCCTTCTTCAGCTTGATCGTCAGCGCCTGCGAATGGCAACGCATCGCGCCGATCCGCACGCACAGGCCGTCGACCGGGATCGAACCGGGCTCGCCCATGGCCGGCTTGCCGAGGATCTTGTTGGTTTCAGCGCCGCCCTTCCACTCTTCCTTCGACATCCCGTTGCCGAGATCCTTGTCGATCCACGGAATCAGCGAACCGGCCAGCGGCACGCCGAAGTGGCTCGTCGGCATTGCATCGCTGTTCATCGCGGCCAGCACGCGGCGGTCGATGTCGAGGATCGCGGAAGCCGGATCGGCGAGCTGTTCCTGCACCGCGCCGTTCAGCGCGCCCATCTGCGACAGCAGCTCGCGCATGTTCTGCGCGCCCGCGCCCGATGCGGCCTGGTAGGTCATCGCGGTGATCCAGTCGACGAGGTTCTCGCGGAACAGGCCGCCGAGCGCCATCAGCATCAGGCTGACCGTGCAGTTGCCGCCGATGAAGTTCTTCGTGCCCTTGACGAGCGCGTCCTTGATCACGTCGAGGTTGACCGGATCGAGGATGATGACCGCGTCGTCCTGCATCCGCAGCGACGATGCCGCGTCGATCCAGTAGCCGTTCCAGCCGGCCGCGCGCAGCTTCGGGAACACGTCGTTCGTGTAGTCGCCACCCTGGCACGTGATGATCACGTCGCACTTCTTCAGCTCGTCGACGTTGGTCGCGTCCTTGAGCGTAGTCTCGTTTTTCGCGAACGACGGCGCCTTGCCGCCCGTGTTGCTGGTGCTGAAAAACACCGGTTCGATCAGGTCGAAATCGCCTTCTTCCTGCATGCGCTGCATCAGGACGCTGCCGACCATGCCGCGCCAACCTACGAGACCTACGTTCATGACTAACCCTTTGCTTTGAATGGAGCTTCCCCGCCATTTCCGTCCCCGCGTGACCGCGCGGGGAAACAGGCGGGCACGACGGCGATCAGCGTTTAATGATCGTTTTCGTGGTAATGGTTTTCGTGATGACGATGGCGCGCGCACCCACACGGGCAGTGTTGCCGTGGAGTTTCAGGACCGGGGAGATCAGGGAAATCAGCGCCATCGTTCGAGTCTACACAAAGCCGGTGGCCCGCACAACGGCCAACCGCGGGCGAACCGGCCGATTTTCACGGCCCGTTCGCGCCCTTTCTACGTTATCGGTGCCGCATCGCGTTACAGCGCCGCGACCACCGCGTCGCCCATCGCCGTCGTGCCGACCTGCTTGCAGCCCGGCGTTGCGATGTCGCCCGTACGGTAACCCTGTTCGAGCACCGTTTTCACCGCGTGCTCGATGCGATCGGCCTGCTCCGCCCGATTCAGCGAATAGCGCAGCATCATCGCGGCCGACAGGATCGTCGCGAGCGGGTTGGCAATGCCCTTGCCCGCGATGTCCGGCGCCGAACCGTGCGACGGCTCGTACAGGCCCTTGTTGTTCTTGTCGAGCGACGCCGACGGCAGCATGCCGATCGAACCCGTCAGCATCGACGCTTCATCCGACAGGATGTCGCCGAACATGTTGCCCGTGACGATCACGTCGAACTGCTTCGGCGCCTTCGCGAGCTGCATCGCCGCGTTGTCGACGTACATGTGCGACAGCTCGACGTCCGCGTATTCCTTCGACACGTCGATCATCACGTCGCGCCAGAACTGCGACGTTTCGAGCACGTTCGCCTTGTCGACCGACAGCAGCTTCTTCGCGCGCTTGCGGGCGGCCTGGAACGCGACGTGCGCGATGCGGCGCACTTCCGGTTCCGAGTAGCGCATCGTGTCGAAGCCTTCGCGCTCGCCGGCGAACGGGCCGTCCGGTGCAGCGCGCACGCCGCGCGGCTGGCCGAAGTAGATGTCGCCGTTCAGTTCGCGCACGATCAGGATGTCGAGGCCCGCGACGAGTTCGGCTTTGAGCGGCGACGCATCGACGAGCTGCGGATAGCAGATCGCCGGGCGGAAGTTCGCGAACAGCTCGAGATGCTTGCGCAGCCCGAGGATCGCCTGCTCGGGGCGCAGCGCGCGCTCGAGCGAGTCGTACTTCCAGTCGCCGACCGCGCCGAACAGGATCGCGTCGGCTTCCTTCGCGAGCTTCAGCGTCGCGTCGGGCAGCGGATGACCGCTCGCCTCGTAGCCCGCGCCGCCGACCGGCGCCTGTTCGAGTTCGAACGTCTCGTCGAGTGCGTTCAGCACCTTCACGGCTTCATTGACGATTTCCGGACCGATGCCGTCGCCGGGCAGCACTGCAATCTTCATGCGAAATTCCTGACTGGGTAGGTTTTATGAGGCAGGCCGGCGAACGCGCCGCCGGCGCGCTCGCCCGAAAAGGCACGATATCAGCCGACCAGCTTGGTGTTGAGCCACGGCTGCTTCACGAGCCGCTCGGCCTCGAACTGGCGGATCTTGTCCGCGTGGCGCAGCGTGAGGCCGATGTCGTCGAAGCCGTTCAGCAGGCAGTACTTGCGGAACGCGGCGATCTCGAACGGATATTCGCGGCCGTCGCCCGCGCGCACGACCTGTGCGTCGAGGTCGATCGTCAGTTGAAAGCCGTTGAACGCGACCGTCTCGTTGAACAGGTGATCGACCTGCTGCTCGGTCAGCACGATCGGCAGCAGGCCGTTCTTGTAGCAGTTGTTGAAGAAGATGTCCGCGAAGCTCGGCGCGATGATCGCGCGGAAGCCGTACTGCTGCAGTGCCCACGGCGCGTGCTCGCGCGAGCTGCCGCAGCCGAAGTTCTTGCGCGCGAGCAGCACCGACGCGCCCTGGTAGCGCGGCTGGTTCAGCACGAAGTCGGGATTCAGCGGACGCTTCGAGTTGTCCTGGCCCGGCTCGCCGTGATCGAGGTAACGCCATTCGTCGAACGCGTTCGGACCGAAGCCCGTGCGCTTGATCGACTTCAGGAACTGCTTCGGGATGATCGCGTCGGTGTCGACGTTCTCGCGATCGAGCGGCGCCACGACGCCGGTATGTACAGTGAATTTTTCCATGATCCGTCTATCCGGTTGAAGGGCCGGCACGCGGCCGGCACACATCGACAAATTCTCGGTGGCGGTGTCAGTCCGCGGCGCGCTTGAGCGCGTTGCCCGCGGCGTTGACGTCCTCGCCGAAGCCTCGGACGGTATTGCAGCCCGCGAGGCCGAAGCCCAGCCCCGCCAGCGCCAGCGCGGCAACCAGCCGCGCGATGACCTTCGATACCGTCACGCGTTACCCCAGCTGGCGAATATCGACGAAGTGACCTTCGATCGCCGCGGCTGCCGCCATCGCGGGGCTCACGAGGTGCGTGCGACCGCCCGCGCCCTGCCGGCCCTCGAAGTTGCGGTTCGACGTCGACGCGCAGCGCTCGCCCGGATCGAGCCGGTCGGCGTTCATCGCGAGGCACATCGAGCAGCCCGGCTCGCGCCATTCGAAGCCGGCATCCGTGAACACCTTGTCGAGCCCTTCGCGCTCGGCCTGTGCCTTCACGAGGCCCGAGCCCGGCACGACCATCGCGAGCCGCACGTTCGACGCGACACGACGGTTCAGCTTCTTCACGACATACGCGGCCGCGCGGATATCCTCGATCCGTGCGTTCGTGCACGAGCCGATGAAGATCTTGTCGACCTTGATCGATGCGATCGGCGTGTTCGGCTCGAGCGCCATGTATGCCAGCGCGCGCTCCATCGCGTCGCGCTTGACCGGATCCTTCTCGCGCTCGGGATCGGGCACGCGACCGTCGATCGACGTGACCATTTCCGGCGACGTGCCCCACGTGACCTGCGGGACGATCTCGGCCGCGTTCAGCTCCACCACGCGGTCGAACTGCGCGCCGTCGTCCGACTTGAACTGGCGCCAGTATTCGACGGCCTGATCCCATTCCGCGCCGGTCGGCACGAACGGACGGCCCTTCAGGTATTCGATCGTCGTGTCGTCCACCGCGACCATGCCCGCGCGCGCACCGGCTTCGATCGCCATGTTGCAGACGGTCATGCGGCCTTCCATCGTCAGCGCGCGGATCGTCGAGCCGCCGAATTCGATTGCGTAGCCCGTGCCGCCTGCCGTACCGATCTTGCCGATGATCGCGAGCACGATGTCCTTCGCGGTACAGCCGCGCGGCAGTGCGCCCTCGACCTTCACGAGCATGTTCTTGCTCTTTTTCTGCAGCAGGGTTTGCGTCGCGAGCACGTGCTCGACTTCCGACGTGCCGATGCCGTGCGCGAGCGCGCCGAACGCGCCGTGCGTCGACGTGTGCGAATCGCCGCACACGATCGTCATGCCCGGCAGCGTCGCGCCCTGCTCCGGCCCGATGATGTGCACGATGCCCTGGCGCACGTCGTTCATCTTGAACTGCGTGATGCCGAACGCATCGCAGTTCGCGTCGAGCGTGTCGACCTGCAGCTTCGAGACGGGATCGGCAATGCCGTGGCTGCGGTCCGTCGTCGGCACGTTGTGGTCCGACACGGCGAGGTTCGCGCTGATGCGCCACACCGGACGCTGCGCCATCTTCAGCCCTTCGAACGCCTGCGGGCTCGTGACTTCGTGCAGCAGCTGACGGTCGATATAGAGCAGGGTCGTGCCGTCTTCCTCGGTGTGGACCACGTGGGTGTTCCACAGTTTGTCGTAGAGAGTCTGTGCCATGGGTATGCGGGGTCGTTGTGACTACAAGCCTTGCGGATGTGGTCGATTATGCCACGCAGCGCGCGTCGCGGCGCAGGCCGGACGCGAAAAAACCCATTAAAAACAGTGGTTTGGCTGGTAGTGCCAATACCTGTATCGGCATTACCCGGCAACCGCGGCACGCACGATCCGTGCGAGCGACAAACGCGCAGACGCGTCGCGCGGATCTCGTTGCGCCGTGCCCCTGCGCCGGCGGCGTCAGCCGTTCGGGTACTCGCGGTTGATCAGGTCGAGCCGCAGCATCGCGAGCTGCATGCCGGCGTTGCTCAGCAGGTAGAGGTCGCGCCGCCGCATGGCCGGCATCTGCGCAGACGCATCGTAGAGCGGCGGCAGCGCGAGGCCTGCCGGCACCGCCGCCTGCATCCCCGCCGCATTCGACACGCGCACGGCGAGCGACGCCTGGTCCGAATGCGTGACGACGCCAACCTTGCCGAGCGCCGCGGCGGAGCCGGCTTGCTTGACGATCGCGGCCACGACACCGTCGGGCGTCGGGATCGGGCTGCCGGCGGCCAACGCAGGCGTCGCGATCGACGTCACGCCGGCCGTCAGACCGTATTTCGACGCGAGCACGCTCGCGATCTCCTGCTGCGCGAAGATCGGCGCCGCGACCTTCTGCCGAAGCTGGAACACGGCGTCGGCAATCGCCTCGTTGACGGGGCCCGGTACGGGTGCCGCGGCCGATCCACCGGCGCGGGTGCCGAAGCTGAATGCGGCGACCGTATTGATGGCGGCCACAGTGAAGGTCGGCGGTGCCCACGAGAAAAACGTGTCGAGCAGATAACCGGTTGCGTCGGTGGCGGTCGCGCGATCGTTCAGTTCGTTGGTCAGCTTGCCGAGCATCTGGCGCTGCAGTTCGGCATCGGTGGCCGGCGCGTCGCTCGCGAATACGGGCGCGGCAGCCGCGCACGAGGCGGCGAGGACGGAAGTGGAAGCCAGGAAATGGCGGCGGGTAGTCATGGTCATGAGAGTCGAATGGGGAGCGAAGGACGTCAGCCCTTCGGGAACGCCTGCATCGTCGCGGTCATCGCGCGCGTCAGCATCTGCGCATACATGTCGTGCACGAGGTAGAGGCTGCGATTGCGTGTCCACGGCTGGCCCGACTGCGCGTCGTACGTGGTCGGCAACGGCACCTCGGCGACGGCAGCCGCCTTCATGCCCGCCTGCCGCGACGTCTGGATGCAGCGCTTCGCGTGATCGCGATGGCCGACCACCGCGACGGTGCCCATCGCCGCCGCCCCGCCCGCGCGCGACACGGCCACGGCCGCGACGCCTGCGGTGCTCAGGTACACGATCGAGCCGTCGCTCGCGATCACCGGCTCGACCGACGACAGCACGTCGGTGCCCATCCCGTATTTCGACACGAGGAAACGCGCGATTTCCCACTGCGCATAGACCTTGACGGGCTTCAGCTGACGGATGCGGTACACGGCGTCCGCGAGCGCTTCGTTCACGGGCCCCGGATCGGGCAGCGCGGACTGGTTGCCGCCGGTGCTCGACGTGTTGCCGCTCGCCGCGTTCGGACGGTTGCCGAAGCTGTACGCGACGATCGCGTCGATCTGCGCGGCCGGCACGGTCGGCAGGTCCCACGTAAAGCCGACGTCGGTCATCGCCGGGACGATCGCATTGACCGTCGCCGCATCGCCGAGCTGTGCATTCAGCTTCGCGGACATCTGCGCGGCGAGCGCGCTGTCGGCGATCGGTGCCGACGTGACATCGTCGCCACCGCATGCGCTCAGCAGCGACGAAGCCGCGACGGCTGGCGCGGCGGCGAGGAATTTTCTTCGGGACGAAGCCGGGGAATGCTGACTCATGAGCACGATACGCAATGATGCGAATGCCGACCGCGCCTGACCACAGGCAGCGCCAACGAAATTCGCGGGGTCAAGAGGAAAGGCAATCGAGCAAGCACGCGCGAACCGGAATCGCGACGCGTCGCCGATCGACGAAGCGCGATCATAGGCGGCGTTGGTTAAATTGCGGTGAAATCGCCGATCGAATCCGCTCGATCGCCGCGCCGTTTCGCCGGTGGACGACCCTGTTTCACAGGCGGCAAGCGAATCGCATGCCTGTTTCGCCGGTGGCGCGATCGCTGCTGGCGCGCGTGGCACACGTTGCGCGCGGCGCTTTTCCTGCAATCGCCTAGACTGTCTGTTCGCAACGGGCGGCGCGCGGCCGCCCGGTCGTCACGATGCCGGCAGCATCCGGTTCAACGAACAGGACAACAGCATGCGATATGAACTCTATTACTGGCCCGAGATCCAGGGCCGCGGCGAATACGTACGGCTCGCGCTCGAGGCAGCCGAAGCAGACTATGTCGATGTGGCGCGCGAATCGGGGCGCGGGATGGGCGTGTCGGCGATGATGCGCATGATGGACAGCACGAAGGCCGAATGCGTGCCGTTCGCACCGCCGTTCCTGAAGGCAGGCGACGCGGTCGTCGGGCAGACGGCGAACATCCTGCTGTTTCTCGGCGCGCGGCTCGGGCTCGCACCCGACGACGAAGCCGGCCGGCTGTGGGTACACCAGCTCCAACTGACCGTCGCCGATTTCGTCACCGAGATCCACGATACGCATCACCCGATCGCCAGTTGCCTCTATTACGAGGACCAGAAGGCGGAAGCGGCCGAGCGCGCGGCCGATTTCCTCGAGAACCGGCTGCCGAAATTCCTCGGCTACTTCGACCGCGTGCTCGGACAGAATCCGCACAAGAGCGGCTATCTCGCGGGCAATGCGCTGAGCTATGCAGACCTGTCGATATTCCAGATCGTCGAGGGCCTGCGCTATGCGTTTCCGAAAGCGATGAAGCGCGCGGAGCGGAAAATCCCGGCGCTCGTCGCGCTGCATGACCGCGTCGCGCAGCATCCATCCGTCGCGCGCTATCTCGCATCGGAACGCCGCATCCCGTTCAACGACATGGGAATCTTCCGGCACTATCCGGAGCTGGACGCTTAACAGCGCGGCACCTGCCGCAGAAAGTGCGCGCGCGGGTCGATTTCATGAAAGCGCAGTTGGAGCACGCGCGCTGAGCGCGCCATTCGCGCATCGTCGCTCAGCGGCTCGAAGCAAAGCCGGCCGCGCAATGCGACCGGCTCCCGTTACAGCGCTGTCGCCGGCGCACGGTCAGTGCGGCTGCCCGTGCTGCCCGGCCGCTGCGTCGACGGCCTCGACCGAGCGCGTCAGCCAAGGCCCGATCTCCATCTCCTCGTAGCGCACGAGCCGGCTCTTGCGCGCGCGGCGATACGCCCACCAGATCGCGATGAACAGCGGAATCCACACATAGATCGACAGCACTTCCATCCAGTCGATGCGTGCCGCGAAGAACGCCTGGTAATCCTGCCCGAGCGAAATCACGATGCAGATCGCGATCGCGAACAGCGGCCCGAACGGGAACCACTTTGCGCGGTACGGCAGCTGGTCGAGCCGGTAGCCCTGCTTCAGGAAGCCCTTGCGGAACCGGTAATGGCAGACCGCGATACCGAGCCACGCGATGAAGCCCGTGATGCCGACCGTATTCAGCAGCCACAGATAGATGCCCTGATTGTTGGTCAGCGACGTGAGGAAGCACAGGCCGCCGACGGCCATCGTCGCGTACAGCGCGTTGCGCGGCACGCCGCCCGGCGACAGCGTCGCGAACATCGCCGGCGCGCGCCCTTCCGCTGCGAGGTTGTACAGGATCCGCGTCGCCGCATAGGTGCCGGAATTGCCGGCCGACAGCACGGCTGTCAGGATCACCAGGTTCATCGCACCGGCGGCGAGCGGGAAGCCCGCATGGCTGAACACCAGCGTGAACGGGCTCACGCCGATGTCGGTCACGTCGCTCTTCAGCAGGTTCGGGTCGGTGTACGGCACGAGCAGGCCGATCACGAAGATCGCGAGCACGTAGAACAGCATGATCCGCCAGAAGATCTGCTTCACCGCGTGCGGAATCGTCTTGCGCGGATTTTCCGATTCGCCGGCCGTGATCCCGACCAGCTCGGTGCCGAGAAACGAGAAGCCCGCGATCAGCGCGACGCTCATCATCGCGTGCACGCCGCCGACGAACGGCGCGTCGCCCGTCGTGAAGTTGTGCCAGCCGACCGGATGACCGTTGCCGAGCACGCCGGCCGCGATCAGCAGCCCCGCCGCGATGAACGCGATCACGGTGACGACCTTGATCAGCGAGAACCAGTATTCCGATTCGCCAAAGCCGCGCACCGACAGCGTATTGAGCAGGAAGATCAGCACGAGGAAGCCCGCGCCCCACCATACGCCCGGCACCGCCGGAAACCAGTAGCGCATCACGATCTGCGCGGCGACCAGCTCGATCGCGATCGTCACGGCCCAGCTGTACCAGTAGGTCCAGCCAAGCGCGACGCCGAAACCTTCGTCGACGTACTTCTCGCCGTAGATCGCGAACGAGCCCGACACGGGCATCAGCGCCGCCATCTCGCCGAGCCCGGTGACGACGAAGTAGACCATGATCCCGATCGCGAGATACGCGGCGATCGCCCCGCCCGGCCCCGCCTGCGCGACCGACGCGCCTGACGCGACGAACAGCCCCGTGCCGATCGAGCCACCGATCGCGATCATCGCGATGTGACGGCCCTGCAGACGGCGCCTGAGCGTCGTCCCGGACGGCGCGGCCGTCTGCGCTGCCGCTTGCATAGCATCCATAGTGTTCACCCTGATTGTGATCCAGCCAGTCGATTTGGTTCGGAATGCAAATCGATTGACCTGGTCATTCGCCTCGCAACCGGCCCTGCCCGGCCCGGTCGTCTCACACGACGCTGCGCTTGATCGCCTGCAGTTCGGCCGTCGTGACGATCTTCTCGATCCGGAACCGCGGGCTTTCCAGCCACGCGTTCGCGATCCGCCGGTACTCGTCGAGATCCTCGCACGCGAGCCGCACGAGAAAATCGAACGTGCCGCTGACGAGCCAGCAATCGAGCACGGCCGGATTCGCGCGCATTTCATCCTCGAACGGCGCCTGCGAACGCCCATGGTCGGCCAGCACGATCTGCGCGATCACGACGATCGGCTTGGTCGCGCGCGGCGCCTTGATCACCGCGCGGTAGCCTTCGATCACGCCGAGCGCCTCGAGCCGCTCCACGCGCGCCTGGCAAGGCCGCGGCGTGAGGTTCACGAGCTCCGACAGTTTCCGGTAGGAAATCCGTCCGTCGGTACGCAGGATGTCGAGGATCCGGAGATCGATCTTGTCGAGCTGCATCTTCTTGTCGGTCATCCGCGTTCGCTCCGGTCGGATCGTGGCTGGTGCGCGGAGCGTCTCCTTGTCCGCGCGGGGGCCACATTATCCGGCCGAAGCGGCCGCGCGCCAATCGGCTAGAACCGCAGCGACAGGCAGGTCAGGCCGCCGTCCATCTTGCGGAACTCGCTCGTGTCGATCACGTGCAGCGGCAGCCCGAGCGGCGCGATCGCGTCATGGACGCGCGGATAGCCGGCCGGCGTGATCAGCGTGCCGTTCACGCGCAGCGTGTTGCCCGCGTATTCGTCGGCAGCGGAGATCGCGATCCGGCGATAGCCGGCGAACGCCGGATGCGCGGCCAGCGCCTCGGTCACGAGCAGCGTGTCGTCGCCGAGCGCGTTGACGACCGACTTCAGGTGCAGGCCGGCGCCGACCGGCACCGCGACGACCGAGTAGCCGTAGCGCGACACCAGCGATTCGAATGCGGCGATGCCTTCGGCATCGGTGCGGCCCGTCAGGCCGATGAAGAAGCGCTTGCCGACCAGCATCACGTCGCCGCCGTCGAGACGGCCGTCCTGCATCGGCAGCAGGTCGCGATGCGCGGCGAGCGCCGCTTCGATGTGCACCGTCTCGCCGCGCCGCGCGGGCGCGCCGGGGCGCGTGATCACCGCGAATTCCGGCGTCACGACCGCAACGTCCTCGACGAAATGCGAATCGGGGAACGCGTCCAGAGGCGGCAGCTCGGTCAGCGCGACGCCGAGCGTGCGCAGCGCGTCGCAATATGCATGGAACTGCGTGAGCGTCTTGTCGTAGTCGGGTGCGCCGAGTTCGGCGGTGGTCAGGCCCGCGCCGCAGGACGGTGCGGGACGGCGAACGATCGCTTGCGTGAATTGCATCGACTCCTCCGTGGTCTGCGCCGCACCCTTGCGGAGCGAGGGCCAGCGGCGTTGTGTCCGGACCATTATCGGAAGCCAAATTGCGCAATTCGTGTCGATTTCGGCTGCACCGACAGCCGATTGCGTCGAATTGCGCGCGGCACGCAGCGGATTCGGCAGACGGCCGTTATGCGTCGGGCCCGAACCCCATCTGCGTGCGGCCCAGCGCCGTCAGGTCGCCCTCCCCGCTTCGCCCGTCGAAGCCGATCTCGAAATGATCGGCCGGGAAATCGGGCGGGCTCTCGCCGCGCAGGAACGCGGACCGCTGGCGCTGCAGGTACGCATCGTTCTTCGCGCAGCCCGGTGCGGCGGCGATGTACATCACGTTGCTGTCGCCGTTGCCGCGATGCGCATCCTCGACCGCATGCACGACATCGCCATGCCAGAACACCGCGTCGCCTGGCGCCATGTGCGGAATCGGCACCAGCGCGTCGAGCAGCAGCGCGTGCCATTCGGGCCGGATGGACAGTGCGCGGCCGGGACGCGCGCCGCACAGGTCGTCGTCCGCGACATCGTCCTGCAGCGCGCGCAGCACGACGTAGGCCATCGCGTTCGCGACCGGGATCAACTGCAGCGTGCCGTCGCCTGGCCCTTGCGGCGTCAGCGCGGTCCAGCCCTGGAACGTGCGGAACATCGAACAGACGGCCGGCGACGGAATCTCCTCGACGTCGGGACGGAATGCGGCATCGAACGGATCGTAGTCGCGCCAGCGCCCGGCCAGCACGTGGCGGTAGACCTGCCGGAAGTTCGCACCGAGCCAGCGCTCGACGGACCCGCCGTCGACGTGCGGCGACAGCCCGAGCGACGTCGAACCGGGCGGCCGGCGGCGAATCCGGTCCGCATAGGCAGGCACCTGGTCGGGATCGAAATGCATGCGTGCGCCATCCGCGTGCCGCCACAGACGGTTCAGGAACACACGCGCCTGCGTCAGGGCCGGCGACTGGCGCGCGGCGACCTGCGGCTTCGACCAGTAGACGCCGTAGATCTGCGGCTTGCCCGAGGCGAGATTGCCGAAATAGCGGTCTTCCGCACGCGCGTTCAACCGGTCGGCGAAGCGGTTCGCGTCCAGATACGCGCCGATCTCGTCGTTCCAGTCGCGCGCCTGCCGTGCATCGAACACGCCGCGAATCACGACCGCACCATGCGTACGGATCGCGGCAAGCGCGCGAGGATCGACGGTTCCGCCCGCGATATCCGCGAACGGTACGACCGGAATCACGTCATCGCCGTGCGCGTGCGCGCGGCGGATCGCATCGACCTGCCGCGCGATGTCGCCCTCCAGCTCGCGGAACGACGCCGCGTAACCGGGCAGGTCGGCGCGCAGCGCCCGTTTCGCCGCGCGGATCGCGGCCGGCAGATCGTCAATCGTCAGTTGCATCGTGGTCTCCTCGCTGAACGTGTCGTGATGTGCTGCCAGCGTACGGCCGGCACGACGTCGCCATCGACACTATCCGGTCAACTATCGATACAATCCTGACAACAGTGCGTCATGCCGGACGATGACAGACCACGCAGAGCTTGTTGCCGTCCGGATCGCGGAAATAGGCGCCGTAGTAGTCGCGGTGATAGTCCGGCCGCAGGCCCGGCGGCCCTTCGCAGGTGCCGCCATGCCGCAGCGCGAGCGCGTGGCAGCGATCGACGTGCGCGCGGGTCGGTGCAGCGAACGCGATCGTGTGGCCATTGCCCGGTTCGGGCGCGCGGCCGTCGAGCGGCCGGCCGAAGAAGAACAGCGGCCGGTCCGTGTCGGCCGGCATCCAGCCCGACCAGCCATCCGGCTCGCGGAATTTCAGGCGCAACCCGAGTTCCGCGAACAGCGGCGCGTAGAAATCGTACGCGCGTGCGGTGTCGCTGACGCCCACGCAGACATGTGAAAACATCGCATCGCTCCGTCATGATGAATGCTCACGATCATGCCACGGCGCGGTGCCCGCCCTCGCCCGGAGGCCGCGATGAAGCCGCAGTACGAGCATGTGACGTTCGCCCCCGGCTGTTCGATCCGCGTGTATCACCGCCAGCTCGCGCGCATCCCGTTCGAATGGCATCGCCACCCCGAGTACGAACTGACGCTGACGCTCAACAGCCGCGGCCAGCGCTTCATCGGCGACCACGTCGCACGCTACGCGGACGACGACCTCGTGCTGGTACCGCCCAACCTGCCGCATACGTGGTCGTCGAACGCGCGGATCGATCGCGAGGCGCCCGAAGTCGCGCTCGTCGTCTGGTTCGACGGCGACTGGGTGCGGCGGCTGGCCGATTGCTGTCCCGAATACGCGCCGCTGCGCTCGCTGCTGCGGCGTGCGGCGCCGGGCCTGCATTTCGACGCGGAGGCCGCCCGCGCGATGCGCGCGCGGCTGCCGCAACTGCTCGATCCGTCGCCGCGCGCACGGCTCGCGGCCACGCTCGACACGCTCGCCGATCTCGCGCAAGCCGGTGGCGAGCCGCTCGCCACCGCTCATGCGTATGACCGGGCCGACGGCACGGCCCCGTCCGTCGATGCGGCCGCGCCCGAAGCCGAACGCCTCGACCGGGTGCTCGACGCGATCGACCGGCGCTTCCACGAACCGCTGCGCATCGACGCGCTCGCGGCTGCCGCGCACCTGTCCGAACGCACGCTGCAGCGCCTGTTCGTCCGGCATCTCGGTGAAAGTGTCGGCCGTTACGTGCAGCGGCTGCGGCTCGCACACGCGTGCCGCCACCTGGTCGGCACCGACTGGCCGATCGCGACGGTGGCCGCGCGCTGCGGCATTCCGAATGCCGCGAACTTCAACCGCCAGTTCCTTGCCGCCCGCGGGATGACGCCGGGCGCATATCGGCAGTTCTTCAAGCAGCACGGCCGCGCGCCCGACGGCGACGCACCGGCGCTCGACATACGCCCGCCGTCGCTGGAGCGCCGCGCCGGACCGGGCCAGCGTCGGCCGCGCAAATGAAAAACACCCCGACGGGCGGACCCGTCGGGGTGTCGTGGCGTTGCGATTGCCCGACGCGAGCGGCCTGCCGGCCGGTCGCGCCGCACACGACTTAACGTGCGTTGAGCGGCTTCGCTTCGCGCGGCGTATCGCCGATGAACAGCTGGCGCGGACGGCCGATCTTTTGCTCCGGATCGCCGATCATTTCGTTCCACTGTGCGATCCAGCCGACCGTACGTGCCATCGCGAAGATACACGTGAACATCGACGTCGGGATGCCCAGCGCGCGCTGGACGATGCCCGAGTAGAAGTCGACGTTCGGGTACAGCTTGCGCGACACGAAGTATTCGTCTTCCAGCGCGATCTTCTCTAGCTGCATCGCGAGCTTGAACAGCGGGTCGTCGTGCAGGCCCAGTTCGTTCAGCACTTCGTAGCACGTTTCGCGCATCAGCTTCGCACGCGGATCGTAGTTCTTGTACACGCGGTGGCCGAAGCCCATCAGCTTCACGCCCGAATTCTTGTCCTTCACCTGCTTGATGAATTCGGGGATGTTGTCCGGCGAGCCGATCTGCTCGAGCATGTTCAGCGCGGCTTCGTTCGCACCACCGTGCGCCGGGCCCCACAGACACGCGATACCGGCTGCGATACACGCGAACGGGTTCGCGCCCGACGAACCGGCCAGGCGGACCGTCGACGTCGATGCGTTCTGCTCGTGGTCGGCGTGCAGGATCAGGATACGGTCGAGCGCGCGGACGAGCACGTCGTTGACCTTGTACTCTTCGCACGGGTTCGAGAACATCATGTGCATGAAGTTCGCGCTGTACGACAGCGAGTTCTTCGGATACACGAACGGCTGGCCGATGCTGTACTTGTACGCCATCGCGACGAGCGTCGGCAGCTTCGCGATCATGCGGATCGCCGACACTTCACGGTGACGCGGGTCGTTGATGTCGAGCGAGTCGTGGTAGAACGCCGACAGCGCGCCGACTGCGGCGACCAGGATCGCCATCGGGTGCGCGTCGCGGCGGAAGCCACGGAAGAAGAAGTGCATCTGCTCGTGCACCATCGTGTGCTTCGTGACGGTGTCGACGAATTCCTTCTTCTGCGCCGCGTTCGGCAGCTCGCCCTTCAGCAGCAGGTAGCAGCTTTCGAGGAAGTCGGCGTTTTGCGCGAGGTTGTCGATCGGGTAGCCGCGGTACAGCAGCTCGCCCTTGTCGCCGTCGATGTACGTGATCGCCGAATTACAGGCTGCCGTCGACATGAAGCCCGGGTCGTACGTGAACTTGCCGGTCTGGCCGTACAGCTTGCGGATGTCGATTACGTCCGGGCCCATCGTGCCCTTGTAGATCGGCAGTTCGACGCTCGGCGAGTTGTCGCTGAACGATAGCGTGGCTTTAACATCAGACGGAGTCATGGCACATCCTCAATCGAAATAAAGAAACGGGATTCGATAACGGGCACAACGCGTGACACATTGGCGTTACACGTTGCGCAGCATCTCCAACAGCCGGTGAATGTCCGGGCTGTCTAGGTCGCCCTCTGGTTCCTTGCGCGCGAGGAGCAAGTCCATCAGGTCGTTGTCGCTCAGATCGAGCAGGCGCGACAACGCGCCTACGTCTGCATCGGTGAGGTCATGCTCGTATCTGCCGAAGAAACGCTCGAAGATGATGTCGTTTTCCAGCAGACCCCGCCGCGCGCGCCAGCGGAGGCGCGCGCGACGGTGCGGGTCGGATTGATGCGAATCGTCGCTCATCAAACTTTAAACCGCGCGGCGAACCATCAGTTCCTTGATCTTGCCGATCGCCTTCGTCGGGTTCAGGCCCTTCGGGCAAACGTCGACGCAGTTCATGATCGTGTGGCAACGGAACAGACGGTACGGGTCTTCCAGGTTGTCGAGACGCTCGCCGGTGGCGGTGTCGCGGCTGTCCGCGATGAAGCGGTAAGCCTGCAGCAGGCCGGCCGGGCCAACGAACTTGTCCGGGTTCCACCAGAAGCTCGGGCACGACGTCGAGCAGCTCGCACACAGAATGCACTCGTACACGCCGTCGAGCTCGTCGCGTTCTTCCGGCGACTGGAGGCGTTCCTTCTCCGGCGGCGGCGCGTCGTTGATCAGGTACGGCTTGATCGAGTGGTACTGGTTGAAGAAGTGCGTCATGTCGACGATCAGGTCGCGCACGACGGGCAGGCCCGGCAGCGGACGCAGCACGATCTTCTGCGGCAGTTCGTTCAGGTTCGTCAGGCACGCGAGACCGTTCTTGCCGTTGATGTTCATCGCGTCCGAACCGCACACGCCTTCGCGGCACGAACGGCGGAACGACAGCGTCTCGTCCAGTGCCTTCAGCTTCACCAGTGCGTCGAGCAGCATGCGCTCATGCTGGATGTCGAGCTCGTACGTCTGCATGCGCGGCGCTGCGTCCTTGTCCGGATCGTAGCGGTAGACTTCAAAAATGCGTTTTGCCATTTCGGATTCCTTTGACTCGGCTTAGAACGTGCGCGGCTTCGGCGGCACGGATTCGACCGTCAGCGGCTTCATTTGAACCGGCTTGTAGTCGAGGCGATCGCCTTCGCTGTACCACAGCGTGTGGCGCAGCCAGTTGTCGTCGTCGCGATGCTCGTAGTCGCTGTGAGCGTGCGCGCCACGGCTTTCCTTGCGTGCTTCGGCCGACACCATCGTGGCGCGAGCCACTTCGATCAGGTTCTCCAGCTCGAGCGCTTCGACGCGCGCGGTGTTGAACACCTTCGACTTGTCCTTCAGGTGGATGTTTTCCACGCGTGCCGCCAGGCCGGCCATCTGCTCGACACCTTCCTTCAGCAGCTTCGACGTGCGGAACACGCCGGCGTGCTTCTGCATCGTCGCGCGGATGTCGTTCGCGACATCTTGCGTGTACTCGCCCGACGTCGACTTGTCGAGCTTCGCGAGGCGCGCCAGCGAGAATTCGCCTGCGTCGGCCGGCAGCGGCTTGTGTTCCTTCTGGTTCTTCACGTGCTCGACGATGTGGTTGCCGGCCGCACGGCCGAACACCACGAGGTCCAGCAGCGAGTTCGTACCGAGGCGGTTCGCGCCGTGCACGGACACGCACGAGCACTCGCCCACTGCGTAGAAGCCGTTGACCGGATCCTTGTGGCCGCGCGACGTGCCGACGACCTGACCGTGGATGTTGGTCGGGATGCCGCCCATCTGGTAGTGGATCGTCGGGACGACCGGGATCGGTTCCTTGATCGCGTCGACGTTCGCGAACTTCAGCGCGATTTCGCGGATCGACGGCAGACGCTTCATGATCGTCTCGGCGCCGATGTGCGACAGGTCGAGCAGCACGTGATCCTTGTTCGGACCGACGCCGCGACCTTCCTTGATTTCCTGGTCCATCGAACGCGACACGAAGTCACGCGGCGCCAGATCCTTCAGCGTCGGTGCGTAGCGCTCCATGAAACGCTCGCCGTTCGCGTTGCGCAGGATACCGCCTTCGCCGCGCACGCCTTCGGTGATCAGCACGCCCGCGCCGGCCACGCCGGTCGGGTGGAACTGCCAGAACTCCATGTCCTGCAGCGCGATGCCCGAACGCGCAGCCATGCCGAGGCCGTCGCCGGTGTTGATGAACGCGTTGGTCGATGCCGCGAAGATCCGGCCTGCGCCGCCCGTCGCGAACAGCGTCGTCTTGCCTTCCATGATGTAGACGTCGCCCGTCTCCATCTCGAGGGCCGTCACGCCGAGCACGTCGCCGTCCGCGTCGCGGATCAGGTCGAGCGCCATCCATTCGACGAAGAACTGCGTCTTCGCTTCGACGTTCTGCTGGTACAGCGTGTGCAGCAGCGCGTGACCGGTACGGTCGGCGGCCGCGCAAGCGCGCTGGACCGGCTTCTCGCCGTAGTTCGCGGTGTGGCCGCCGAACGGGCGCTGGTAGATCGTGCCGTCCGCGTTGCGGTCGAACGGCATGCCGAAGTGCTCGAGTTCGTACACGACGTTCGGCGCTTCACGGCACATGAATTCGATCGCATCCTGGTCACCGAGCCAGTCGGAGCCCTTGATCGTGTCGTAGAAGTGGAAGTGCCAGTTGTCTTCGCTCATGTTGCCGAGCGACGCACCGATACCGCCCTGCGCGGCCACCGTGTGCGAACGCGTCGGGAACACCTTCGACAGCACGCCGACCGACAGGCCCGCGCGCGACAGTTGCAGCGCCGCGCGCAAGCCGGAGCCGCCCGCGCCGACGATCACCACATCGAACTTGCGGCGCGGGAGATTAGTTTTGATTGCAGCCATTCTTTACACTCTCCAGAGAATCTGCGCGGCGTAGCCCGCACATGCGAGCAGCCAGACGATGGTCAGCGATTGCAGCAGCAGGCGCACACCGACGGGCTTCACGTAGTCCATCCAGATGTCGCGCACGCCGACCCATGCGTGGTAGAAGAGGGAGAGCAGCATCACGAAGGTCGCGAGCTTCATCCATTGCGCGGCGAAGATCGATGCCCAGCCTTCGTACGAGAAATCGTGCGCGCCGAAGAACAGGACGAGCAGAATGACCGTGTAGACCGCCATGATCGTGGCGGTGATGCGCTGCGCGAGCCAGTCGCGCAGGCCGTAGTGAGCGCCGACGACGAGGCGCTTCGAGCCGATTCGGTTATTGGCTGCCATTTTCTTAGAATGCTCCGAACAGTTTGAGTGCCATGGCGATCGTCAGCGCGATCGAGACGACAAAGACGACGACTGCCGTCCGCTTGCCGCCTTCCTTCGTGACGGCGTCGTGGTTGACGTCCATCAGCAGGTGGCGAATGCCGGCGCAGAAATGGTGGAAGAAGGCCCACGACAGTGCGAGGACGATCAGCTTGACGATGATGTTGGAGAGGAAAGCCTTGAAGACTTCGAAACTGATCTCGGAGGTGAGACTCTGGTCGAAGAGGAACAGCAGGAACGGCAGGAACAAGAACAGCAGCGCGCCGCTGACTCGATGGAGGATCGACAAAGTCGCTGCCAGCGGCATGCGATATTTCATCGTGATATCGGCGAGTCCGATGTTCCGGTATTCCGGCCTCGGCTTTCTTACTGCATCAGTCATGCTAGACCCCTACTATGTTGTCACACTAATCCGCGATTTTAGCGCCTTTTTATATCGCGCTGCAGCGAAAGTCTGCTCTGGATAGTTGCGCGAACAAGAACAAAGGCGGCCCGAAACGTGCTTCGCGAGCATGGGGATCGCGAAGCACTCGGCTTGAGCCGATACACCGTCAACTCAAGTCATTCTGATAGTAGTACCCGGTTGTGACATACCAGCCGCGACGCACCTCCACCGGCCGGTCTCCGTATGTATAGGACACGCGCTCGACCGACAGCAAAGGAAAACCAGCCGGGACGTGCAGCAGGTCGGCCACCGACGGCTCGGCCGCGACTGCGCGGATCTTCTCCGTCGCGCGGATCATCCGCGTGCCGAACTCCGTCTCGAACATCGCGTAGAGCGGCCCCTTGTACTCGCTCAGCCGCTCGAACGTGAGCCCGCGGAACATCGCGCCCGGCAGCCAGATCTCGTCGAGCACCGTCACTTCGTTCTCGAACTCCAGCAGGCGGCGCACCTGGACGACCGGATCGGCCGGCTTCAGGTCGAGCTGCCGCGCAATCTCGGCCGGCGCACGCAGGCGGCGGCATTCGAGCAGGCGGCTCACGTGCGGGTGTTCGGCCCCGTCGTCGGCCAGCAGGCGCAGGAAGCGGAACTGCGCGCGGTCTTCATTGTGCGTTGCAACAAAAGTGCCCTTGCCCTGACGCCGGACCACGAGGTTTTCGGCGGCCAACTCGTCGATCGCCTTGCGCACGGTGCCCTGGCTGACCTTGTAGCGGGCCGCGAGCTCCACTTCGCTCGGGATGATCTCGCCCGGCTTCCATTCACCGGTTTCGAGACTTTGCGTGATCAATGACTTAATCTGCTGGTATAACGGACTGAACGTCGGCGACGGCGGCGCCGCAGGCGAAGGTGCGGGATCGCCCGCGCCCGGCTGCCCTGGGCTGCCTGCGCCGGTCTGATTCGCGGTATTCGCCTGGTTCGATGTCATGGCGCGCATTTCATCACAAACCGCACTTTTTCGTCCACTCAATTTCCGCAAAACATCTGTCTTATATAAGACATATGATACCGTTTGACTTTGCGCGTGACGGCTCCTACACTCCCGGTCGAGCAAGGGTTCGCGGGTGCAACAGCGCGTCCCCGGCTACGTGCCACGGCCGTCTCCAGGTTCACCGCGTCTGCCATCGCGAGTCCTCCGCCCTGCTTCAATGCAACGCTACGCACAACGCGCATAGAATGGCGTTTTCGCTAGCGTCCAACGCTTCACCCGTCCTGGAGATTTTCAATGGCTAAGCCCGCAAAGCGCGTTGCCGTCACCGGCGCCGCAGGTCAAATCGCTTACTCCCTGCTGTTCCGCATCGCGAACGGCGACCTGCTCGGCAAGGATCAGCCGGTCATCCTGCAACTGCTCGACCTCCCGCAAGCCCAAGGCGCCGTCAAAGGCGTCGTGATGGAACTCGACGATTGCGCGTTCCCGCTGCTCGCGGGCGTCGTGATCACCGACGATCCGAAGGTTGCATTCAAGGATGCAGACGTCGCGCTGCTGGTCGGTGCACGTCCGCGCTCGAAGGGCATGGAACGCAAGGACCTGCTGTCGGCCAACGCCGAAATCTTCACGGTCCAGGGCGCTGCGCTGAACGAAGTCGCGAGCCGCGACGTCAAGGTGCTGGTCGTCGGCAACCCGGCGAACACGAACGCATACATCGCGATGAAGTCGGCACCGGATCTGCCGAAGAAGAACTTCACGGCGATGCTGCGCCTCGACCACAACCGCGCGCTGTCGCAGCTCGCCGCCAAGTCGGGCAAGCCGGTCGCGTCGATCGAGAAGCTCGCCGTGTGGGGCAACCACTCGCCGACGATGTACCCGGATTTCCGCTTCGCGACCGCCGAAGGCGAATCGCTGCTGAAGCTGATCAACGACGACGTGTGGAACCGCGACACGTTCATCCCGACCGTCGGCAAGCGCGGCGCGGCGATCATCGAAGCGCGCGGCCTGTCGTCGGCAGCGTCGGCAGCCAACGCGGCGATCGACCACGTCCGTGACTGGGTGCTCGGCACGAACGGCAAGTGGGTCACGATGGGCATCCCGTCGGACGGCTCGTACGGCATCCCCGAAGACATCATCTACGGCGTGCCGGTCACCTGCGAAAACGGCGAGTACAAGCGCGTCGAAGGCCTGGAAATCGACGCGTTCTCGCGCGAGAAGATGGACGGCACGCTGGCCGAGCTGCTCGAAGAGCGCGATGGCGTCGCTCACCTGCTGAAGAACTGAGTATCACGCGCCTTTGCCGGGCGGCCCTCGGGCCACCCGGTTTCGGTCCGGGCCGGCCACCCGCCGGCCCTGCCGAACGATCCGATCCGCGCATGTTTTGCCGCCCCGCGCCGCCGCGCACGGGCCCAGAACCTGCCCGAATCCGATTTTCTCCACGTTGCACGCTCCCCTGACGTCGAAGAGATGGCCGCGCTCACTCCTGCACAAGTGCTGTACGACGGGGCGTCCCCGCCCGCGATCCTGCCCAGCTGCGATCATTACGCGGGCAGCGAAAAGCTGATGCGCAAGTCGCTCGCGCTGCAGGCCGAGCTGGGCCCCGTGTTCGACATCACGTTCGACTGCGAGGACGGCGCCGCCGTCGGCCAGGAAGCCGCGCATGCGGCCCTCGTCGCCGACCTGCTCGGCAGCGACGAGAACCGCTTCGGCCGCGTCGGCGTCCGGATCCACGACTTTTCCCACCCGCACTGGCGCGACGACGTCCGCATCGTGCTGCGCGCCGCGCGTGCACCGGCCTACATCACGCTCCCGAAGATCGCCAGCGCGGCCGACGCCGCCGAAATGACCGCGTTCATCGAAGGCACGCGCCGCGAGCTCGGCATCGCGCAGCCGATCGCGGTCGACGTGCTGGTCGAGACGCACGGCGCGCTGGCGCAGGCGGCCGCGCTGGCCGCGCTGCCGACGGTCGGCACGCTGAGCTTCGGGCTGATGGATTTCGTCTCCGCGCACCATGGCGCGATTCCCGATTCCGCGATGCGCTCGCCCGGCCAGTTCGACCACCCGCTCGTGCGCCGCGCGAAGCTCGAAATCGCCGCGGCCTGCCACGCGCACGGCAAGACGCCGTCGCACAACGTGACGACCGAAGTGCGCGACATGAGCGTCGTGGCCGGCGACGCGCGCCGCGCGCGCGACGAATTCGCGTTCACGCGGATGTGGAGCATCCATCCCGCGCAGATCCGCCCGATCGTCGACGCGTTCGCGCCGCGCACCGACGAGGTCGCGCTGGCCGCCGAGATCCTGCTGGCCGCGCAGGCCGCCGACTGGGGCCCGACGCGTCACGGTGATACGCTGCACGATCGCGCGAGTTATCGCTATTACTGGTCGGTATTGCGCCGTGCGCGCGCCACCGGCCAGCCCGTACCGGCCGAGGCCGCGCCGCTGTTCGGCCCGACCGCCGCGGGCGCCGCGCCGTAAGTGTGCGCCGCCGGCCGCTACGCCGGATACACGAATCTCATGCATTCGCCGATGCGCAAACCGGACAGAGGTTTGCGAAACGACAAAAAACGTAACGGAGCCCGAAAACCTGATATGCGCGCGGCCAAATAGGTGAAAATAGCGGCCGCTGCGCGCTTTCGGGGCGCGTGCAGTTTCAAACCGGCCGGCAGTTTCGATTGCCGGCCCTTGTCAACTGATTATCGAAAGGTTCTGACTCCATGAAGAAACTCCTGATCGCTACCGCCATCGGCGCCTTGTCCGCCACGATGCTGGTGTCGGCTCCGAGCGCGTTTGCCCAGGGTACGGCCACGACGACCGCGAAGAAGGCAACGGCCAAGCGCCCAGCACCGGCCAAGCGCATCATCCCGCGCAGCAAGAAGGCGCAGGCGCGTGCCGCAGCCAAGGTCGATCCGGTACCGGACGGCGCGGTCAAGTGGGCCTGTAAGGAAGGCCTGTCGTTCGACCTCGCCGGCGACATGAAGCGCGACCAGGTCGTCACGGTTCACTGGGCGAAGAAGAACTACAAGCTGCCGCGTCAAGCCACGACGACGGGCGCCGACACGTTCTACGATCCGGCAGCAGGCTTCAAGCTGGTCGTGATCCCGACCAAGGCGATGCTGTTCTCGGACGCAAACGGCGGCGAACGCCTCGCGGACGAATGCGTGACGCCGGAAATGGCACAAGGCTCGGCGGCGCCGACGCAATCGAACGAGCTGAAGCCGGCAACGAACTAAGCGCGTTCCCCTCGGCCCCTCGATGTCCGCCCCGGTCTCCAACGTCCGCCCTGCTCCGGATACGGTACTCGTCGATATCGTCGACTACGTGCTGAACACCGGCATCGACAGCGCGCTCGCGCTGGAGACGGCGCGTCATTGCCTGATCGACACGCTCGGATGCGGACTCGAGGCGCTGTCCTACCCTGCCTGCACCAAGCTGCTCGGCCCCGTCGTGCCCGGCACGATCGTGCCGAACGGCGCGAAGGTGCCCGGCACGTCCTTCCAGCTCGATCCCGTCCAGGCCGCGTTCGGCATCGGCGCGATGATCCGCTGGCTGGACTTCAACGACACCTGGCTCGCCGCCGAATGGGGTCATCCGTCCGACAACCTCGGCGGGATCCTGGCGACGGCCGACTGGCTTTCCCGCACGGCCCGCGCGGCCGGCCGCAAGCCGCTCCTGATGCGCGACGTACTCGTCGCGATGATCCAGGCCCACGAAATCCAGGGCTGTCTCGCACTCGAGAATTCGTTCAACGCGGTCGGGCTCGACCACGTGCTGCTCGTGAAGGTCGCGTCGACCGCCGTCGTCGGCCGGCTGCTCGGGCTCACGCGCGACGAGCTGATCAACGCGGTATCCAACGCGTTCGTCGACGGCCACGCGCTACGCACCTACCGCCACGCGCCGAACACCGGTTCGCGCAAGTCGTGGGCGGCCGGCGACGCCACGTCCCGCGCGGTGCGCCTCGCGCTGATCGCGAGAACGGGCGAAATGGGCTACCCGGCGGCGCTCACCGCGAAGACCTGGGGCTTCTACGACGTGCTGTTCGACGGCAAGCCGTTCCGCTTCCAGCGCCCGTACGGCACGTACGTGATGGAAAACGTGCTGTTCAAGATCGCCTTTCCCGCCGAATTCCATGCGCAGACGGCCGCCGAGGCCGCGCTGCAGCTGCACGCGCAACTCGCCGCCGCGGGCCGCACGACCGACGACATCGGCAAGATCACGATCCGCACGCATGCGGCCGCGATCCGCATCATCGACAAGCAGGGTCCGCTCGCCAATCCGGCCGACCGCGACCACTGCATCCAGTACATGGTCGCCGTGCCGCTGCTGTTCGGCCGGCTGACCGCGGCCGACTATGAAGACTCGGCCGCCGCCGATCCCCGCATCGACGCGCTGCGCGCGAAGACCGTCTGCGTCGAGGATCCGCAGTTCACGAAGGATTATCACGATCCGGACAAGCGATCGATCGCGAATGCGCTGATGATCGAGTTCACGGACGGCTCGAAGCTTGCCGAAGTGGCGGTCGAATACCCGCTCGGCCATCGGCGGCGCCGCACCGACGGCATCCCGCTCCTGGTCGACAAGTTCCGGACCAACCTCGCGCGCCGCTTCCCGGCAAAGCAGCAACAAGCGATTCTCGACGTGTCGCTGGACCAGGCAAAGCTCGAAGCGATGCCGGTCGATGAGTACGTCGACTTGTATGTGATATAGCCGTCAGATACAGGACTCTTTGTTTCCTAGCCTTAAACCCAGGAAAATCACCATGGCCCACAATCTCCACAAGACCCTCAAGGAATTCGACAGCGGTTCCGGCAAAGGCAAGTTCTACTCGCTGCCGCAACTCGGCAAGGAACTGAAGACGAAGATCGAACGCCTGCCGGTGTCGATCCGTATCGTGCTCGAGTCCGTGCTGCGCAACTACGACGGCAAGAAAATCACCGAAGAGCACATCGAGCAGCTCGCGAACTGGAAGCCGACCGCGAAGCGCGTCGACGAGATTCCGTTCGTCGTGTCGCGCGTCGTGCTGCAGGACTTCACGGGCGTGCCGCTGCTCGCCGACATCGCGGCCATGCGCGGCGTCGCCGAGCGCACGGGCAAGAACCCGAAGAAGATCGAGCCGCTGGTCCCGGTCGATCTCGTCGTCGACCACTCGGTCCAGATCGACTACTTCCGCCAGAAGGACGCGCTCGACCTGAACATGAAGCTGGAATTCCAGCGCAACAACGAGCGCTACCAGTTCATGAAGTGGGGCATGCAGGCATTCGACACGTTCAAGGTCGTGCCGCCGGGCGTGGGCATCGTCCACCAGGTGAACCTCGAATACCTCGCGCGCGGCGTCCACAAGAAGGCGGACGGCGGCGACACCGTGTACTACCCGGACACCCTCGTCGGCACGGACAGCCACACGACGATGATCAACGGCATCGGCGTGGTCGGCTGGGGCGTGGGCGGCATCGAGGCGGAAGCCGGCATGCTCGGCCAGCCGGTGTACTTCCTGACGCCGGACGTCGTCGGCGTCGAGCTGAAGGGCAAGCTGCGCGAAGGCGTGACGGCCACCGACCTGGTGCTGACCATCACCGAAATGCTGCGCAAGGAGAAGGTCGTCGGCAAGTTCGTCGAATTCTTCGGCGAAGGCACGAAGTCGCTGTCGCTGCCGGATCGCGCGACGATCGGCAACATGGCGCCGGAATACGGCGCGACGATGGGCTTCTTCCCGGTCGACGAAAAGACGATCGACTACTTCGAAGGCACGGGCCGCACGAAGGCGGAAATCGCCGCGTTCGAAAACTACTTCAAGGCGCAGAAGCTGTTCGGCATCCCGAAGGCCGGCGACATCGACTACACGAAGGTCGTGACGCTGGATCTGACGACGGTCGCCCCGTCGCTCGCCGGCCCGAAGCGCCCGCAGGACCGCATCGAGATCGGCAACGTCAAGTCGACGTTCACCGACCTGTTCTCGAAGCCGGTCGCGGAAAACGGCTTCGCGAAGAAGGCAGACGACCTGGGCACGCAGTACACGACGAGCAACGGCGTCGACGTGAAGAACGGCGACATCCTGATCGCCGCGATCACGTCGTGCACGAACACGTCGAACCCGAGCGTGCTGCTGGCCGCCGGCCTGCTCGCGAAGAAGGCGGTCGAGGCCGGCCTCACGGTCGATCCGAAGATCAAGACCTCGCTCGCGCCGGGATCGCGCATCGTCACCGAGTACCTGACGAAGACGGGCCTGCTGCCCTACCTGTCGAAGCTCGGCTTCGAAGTCGCCGCGTACGGCTGCACGACCTGTATCGGCAACGCGGGCGACCTCACGCCGGAACTGAACGAAGCGATCACGAAGAACGACATCGTCGCGGCAGCCGTGCTGTCCGGCAACCGTAACTTCGAAGCGCGTATCCACCCGAACATTCGCGCGAACTTCCTCGCGTCGCCGCCGCTGGTCGTCGCGTATGCAATCGCCGGCAACATCACGCGCGACCTGATGACCGAGCCGGTCGGCAAGGGCAAGGGCGGCCGCGACATCTACCTCGGCGACATCTGGCCGACGAGCGAAGAAATCCACGCGCTGCTCAAGTTCGCGCTCGATCCGAAGAAGTTCGAGGACAACTACTCGAAGCTGACCAAGAAGGGCGACCTCTGGAGCAAGATCGAGGGCGAATCGGGCCAGGTCTACGACTGGCCGAAGTCGACCTACATCGCCGAGCCGCCGTTCTTCGGCAACGACTTCTCGATGGAACCGGCCGCATCGATCCCGACGGTCAAGGGCGCGCGTGCGCTGGGCATCTTCGGCGACTCGGTCACGACCGACCACATCAGCCCGGCAGGCTCGATCAAGGAAGACTCGCCGGCAGGCAAGTGGCTGAAGGAAAACGGCGTGCAGAAGGCCGATTTCAACAGCTACGGCTCGCGCCGCGGCAACCATGACGTGATGATGCGCGGCACGTTCGCGAACGTCCGGATCAAGAACCTGATGATCCCGGCGAAGGCAGACGGCACGCGTGTCGAAGGCGGCCTGACGATCCACCAGCCGAGCGGCGAACAGCAGTCGATCTACGACGCGGCGATGCAGTACGTCGCAGCCGACACGCCGACCGTCGTATTCGCGGGCGAAGAGTACGGCACGGGCTCGTCGCGCGACTGGGCCGCGAAGGGCACGCAACTGCTCGGCGTGAAGGCCGTGATCGCACGCAGCTTCGAGCGGATCCACCGCTCGAACCTGGTCGGCATGGGCGTGCTGCCGCTGCAGTTCAAGGGTGCGGACAGCGTCCAGTCGCTCGGCATCACCGGTGAAGAAACGTACGACATCGAAGGCCTCGGCGACGACTTCAAGCCGCAGCAGGACGTCACGCTCGTGATCAACCGCAAGAACGGCGAAACGCAGCGCGTGCCGGTGCTGCTGCGCATCGATACGCCGATCGAAGTCGACTACTACAAGCACGGCGGTATCCTGCCGTTCGTGCTGCGCTCGCTGCTCGCAGCGTAAGCGCGGCTGTTGCAGGTGCCGCAGCCGCCTCGCGGGCGGTTGCGGCCGATTTGGATGCCCGACCTCGTGTCGGGCTTTTTTTGCCTGCGCCTGATGCGGCCTTACACCGCCTTGTCACCGCGCGCCTTCGTGCCAGCACCCGCCCGCGCGTTCTTCTTCAGATGCGTGCGGTTGTATTCGATCGCCGCGCGCACGAGGTTCTTCAACGCCCGCTTGTCGATCTTGTCGCCTTCGAAGAAATCGATCGCGCGCCGCGCATTGCCTTCGAGGCCGTCGTTGAACAGCTTGTCGGGATCGGGGAGCTGCGCGCCGTGCATGAAGGTCACTTTCACCTTGCCCTTGTGCGCGTTCGCCACCGCGATCATCCCGTCGCATGACCAGACCGGGCTGCCCATCCATTTCCATTCCTCGACGATGCCCGCCTGCGCAGCGAGGATCGTCTGGCGGAGATCGGCGAAGGTCTTGCCGCGCCAGTCGGCGATGCCGGCAATCAGCGCATCGATGCGCGCCGACGGTGTGAGGTCCGTTGAACTCATGCGCGAGCCTCCGTGCCTTCGTCAGGGCGCGCCAGCACCTGTTCGAGCGACTCGAAGAACCGCACCCAGCCATGCTGCGCGCCGCGATACGCCTGCTCCTGATCCGCGCGGAAACCGACCTGCTCCATGCGCAGGTGCGTGCCGGCCGCCGTCGGCGTGAGCGTCCACGTGACGACGCTTTCGAGGCCGTACGCGGCCCACGTGTAGGACAGCGTGCGCGGCGGCTCGATCGTCAGCACCGTGCAGTCGACCGAGCCCCAGTCCGCACGGAAGCTGAAGGCGCGGCCCGCGACGGGCTCGAAGTCGCTCTTCATCAGCCACGCCTCGATCAGGTGCGGCTGCGTGAGCGCACGCCAGATCTTCTCCGGCGGATGAGGCAGCTCCCGGTCGACGACGACGGAGCGCGTTTCGGTAGTGGCTTGGTTCATTACTGATCCATCCTTTTAAGGACATCTTCGAGCGCATCGAACCGGCTCTGCCAGAAACCTGCCATCTGGCTCGTCCAGTCGATCAGCGGGGCCAGCGCTTGCGGCTGCGCGCTGTAGTGCGTCTGCCGGCCTTCGTGACGGTCGTTCACGAGCCCGGCCTGCTTCAGTACACCGAGGTGCTTCGACACGGCCGGCTGCGACACGCCCGCATGGGCGGTCAGTGCGGCAACCGTCAGCTCGCCCTCCGCGCAGAGCCGCTCGAAAAGCGCGCGGCGCGTCGGATCGGCGAGTGTCCGGAACAGCATGTCGTAGGTGTTCTGCATATCGTCCAAAATCCATAACCAAATGGTTATGAATTGAAGGATATCCGCTGATCGTCGTGCGTCAAGGCGGAATTTCGCGGGCGATGTCTGTCGATCCCGAGCGGGTGACGTCTACGGCGCACCGGCTCGCGCCCGTCGCCGGATTCGAGCGTTTCCTCTAATCCGCAATCGCGACATGTGATCCGAAAGCCGCCTGCAAGACTGGCCGGCGCGCTGTTCCACAGTTCGGGAAACGTTCGCGCTAAACCGGCCCCGTTTTTGTGCATGCGTGCATTCGCTCCTTCCGCATCGCTTCGCCTGACCACATAGTGCGACTCGGCGCGCGGCGACGGACACGCAAACGCCACGCATTCGCGCGTCGATCCATTCCGCGATCACACACGTTTCGATGCCGCGACGAGCAACTCGTGCGTACGAACGTCGCACGTGGCCGCGCTGTCGTGCCGCGAACCGGTTCCGTTCGCCGTGCTCACCATTGCACGCGCTTCCGGCACCACGCCTGCATCGGCACGCCCCGTTGTCAGAACTGACAGCTGTGGAAAATGGCAGCTACCCGAACGACACCGACGCCCTACGCTCGTCACCGCTCGCGGCCCCACAAGGGCCGGGGGTTCCAGTAACGTCGCCTCTCCTAAAAAAGGACTCCCGATGAAAAGGAACACCTGGTTTGCCCTTCCCCTTCCGTCGCCCCGCCGCCTCGCGTGCGTGGCACCGTTCGTGTTCGCCGCCGCCGCGGCGCATGCGACGACGGATTGGGTCGATACGCATACGAAGGCCTTTCTGACCGGCCCGCAGTTGATGGCGCGCAGTGCGGCGCCGTCGCTCGAACTGGCAGGCGGTGAAACGACCAACGTCGTCGTCAGCCTGAAGCTGCGCAACGCCGCGCAGCTCAAGCAGCTGGCGCGCGACGTGAACCGGCCCGGCAGCGCGCATTACCGCCAGTACCTCACGCACGAGCAGTTCCTCGCCAACTACGCGCCGACCGATGCGCAGGTCAAGTCGGTCGTCGACTATCTGCACAAGAGCGGCTTCGTGAACGTCGAGGTTGCGCCGAACCGCCTGCTGGTTTCCGCCAGCGGCACGGCTGCCACGGTGAAGACGGCGTTCAACACGTCGCTCGTGCACTTCGAGTACGCAGGCCGCTCGGGCTTCGCCAATGCGTCGACCGCGCAAGTGCCGCGTGCGCTCGGCGACGTCGTCGGCTCGGTGCTCGGGCTGCAGAGCGTCGCACGGGCGCGGCCGATGCTGCGCATCGGCAACGTCGCGAAGCCGCAGGCACTCGCGGCCGGCACGGCGACGGGCCACTATCCGAAGGAATTCCCCGGCCTCTACAACGCGACCGGCGTGCCGACCGCGGCCGGCGTGACCGTCGGCATCATCACGATCGGCGGCGTGTCGCAGACGCTGCAGGACCTGAAGCAGTTCACGTCGAGCAACGGCTACGGCGCGGTCACGACGCAGACCGTCAAGACCAACGGCTCGGGCGGCAGCTACACCGACGACCAGGACGGCCAGGGCGAATGGGATCTCGACAGCCAGTCGATCGTCGGCTCGGCCGGCGGCCAGGTCGGCAAGCTCGTGTTCTACATGGCGGACCTCAACGCCGCCGGCAACACGGGCCTCACGCAGGCGTTCAACCGCGCCGTGTCGGACAACACCGCGAAGGTGATCAACGTGTCGCTCGGCTGGTGCGAAACCGATGCGAACGCGGACGGCACGATCGACGCCGAGGAGCAGATCTTCACGACGGCGGCGGCACAAGGCCAGACGTTCTCGGTATCGTCGGGCGACGAAGGCGTGTACGAGTGCAACAACCGCGGCTATCCGGACGGCGCGAACTACACGGTGTCGTGGCCGGCTGCATCGCCGCACGTGCTCGCGATCGGCGGCACGACGCTCTACACGACGTCGTCAGGCGCGTTCTCGAACGAGACGGTGTGGAACGAAGGGCTCGACAGCAACGGCAAGCTGTGGGCGACGGGCGGCGGCGTCAGCACGATCCTGCCCGCACCGTCGTGGCAGTCAGGCAGCAACCGCCAGTTGCCGGACGTCTCGTTCGATGCCGCGCAAAGCACGGGCGCGTACATCTACAACTACGGCCAGTTGCAGCAGATCGGCGGCACGAGCCTCGCCGCACCGATCTTCACGGGCTTCTGGGCGCGCCTGCTCGCGGCTAACGGCACGGGCCTCGGTTTCCCGGCCGGCAACTTCTACGCGGACATTCCGTCGCATCCGTCGCTCGTGCGCTATGACGTCGTGTCGGGCAACAACGGCTACCAGGGGTATGGCTATACCGCCGGCACCGGTTGGGACCTGACGACCGGCTTCGGCAGCCTGAACATCGCGAACCTCAACCAGCTGATCAAGTCGGGCGGGTTCTGAGCGAAGCGTGAAGGCCGGCGTGCGGCGCGGTGTTTGCCGCGCGCCGGTTTGTCTTTCCTACTCCGCCGCCGGCTCCTTCACGCGCTCCGGCGCGGTCGGCACGCCCGCGCGATGCGACGGCGCAAAGAGCCGCAACCCGCTCGCGACGCTCGCCGCCCCGGCGAACCCTGCACCGAGCATCAACGCGAGCGTCGGCCCGTGGCGCCCCGCGATCCCGAACGACAATGCGACGAGCGCCGCACCCGTCGCCTGCCCGATCAGCCGCGCGGTCGCGATGATCCCGCTCGCGCCGCCGCTGCGCTCGGGCGGCGCACTCGACATCAGCGCCTTCAGGTTCGGCGACTGGAAGAAACCGAAACCCGCGCCGCACAGCATCATCCGCCAGCCGATGTCGACGACACCCGGCGACACCGGCAGCGCCGCGAGCGACACCATGCCCGCGCTCAGCAACGCAAGCCCGATCGCGCCGAGCAGGCCGGGCGGATAACGATCCGACAGGCGGCCCGCGATCGGCGCGGCGAACGCGACGACCGCCGACCACGGCGTCATCAGGAAGCCCGTCTCGACCGCGCTGCGATGCAGGACGGTTTCGAAATAGAACGGCAGCGACACGAACGCGAGCCCCTGCGCGGCGAATGCGCACACGGCGGTCAGTGCGGACAGCGTGAACACGGGCCGGCGGAACAGGTCGACCGGCAGCATCGGCGCCGGATGCCCGGCCTGGCGGCGGATCAGCAGCCAGCCGAACGCGAGTGCAACCGCGGCCGACGCGAACACGACGGAAAGCGGCCCACGCTGCGCGAATTCGCCGAGCGCGAAGATCAGCGCCGCAAACGTGATCACGTTGAACAGCGCGGCGACCGGATCGAATACATGCTTGCCGCGCGCCATCTGCGGCAGCGACGGAATCGCCACGGCAAGCGCAAACACACCGAGCGGCACGTTCACGGCGAACAGCCACGGCCATGCGGCAACCGACAGGATCAGCGACGCGATCGTCGGCCCCACCGCGAACGACACGCCGACGACGAGCGCGTTGAAGCCGACGCCACGGCCGAGCCGGTGCGCGGGAAACAGGCCGCGGATCAGCGCGACGTTGACGCTCATGATCGCGCTCGCGCCGAAGCCCTGCACGATCCGCGCGGCCGTCAGCATCGGCAGCGTCGACGCGAGCGAACAGCCGAGCGAGGCGAGCGTGAACACCGCAAGCCCGGCGATATACACGCGCTTGTGGCCGACGATGTCGCCGAGCGACGCGAACGGCAGCAGCGTCGCGACCATCGCGAGCTGATAGGCGTTGATGATCCACACGGAAGCGGCCGGCGACGCGTGCAGGTCGGCGGCGATCGCGGGCAGCGCGGTGTTCGCGATCGCGGTGTCGAGCGTCGCGAGCGCGACGGCCAGCAGCACGGCGGACATCGCGCGCCAGTTGACGGCCGGCTCCTGGGCGCCGGCGGGAGAAGCGAATTCGGACAAGATGAGGCTCGGCTGACGAGCGACGCGTTGCGCCGCGGATTGGACTCGCGGCGGCGTTCCGGTCGCACCGCACGGAACGCGCGCCGCCGCGCCCGTATTGTTGCAGAGCCGCACCGAACGTGCAGGCAACCGCCTCGTCAGTCAGCCGAATGAAAGAAAATGCGCCGCGTGCCCCATGCGCGGCGGCGCATCGTACCGTGCGTGATGGGTCAGCTCACCGCGCGCCGCGCATTGCGTCCGCGCAGCCATTCGAGCGCGAGCAGCAGGCTCGTCGAGAATACGATCAGGATCGTTGCGAGCGCAGCGATCGTCGGGCTGATGTTCTCGCGGATGCCCGTGAACATCTGGCGCGGCAGCGTCGTCTGGTCTGCTCCGGCGAGGAACAGCGTGACGACCACTTCGTCGAACGACGTCGCGAACGCGAACAGCGCGCCCGACATCACGCCCGGCGCGATCACCGGCAGCGTCACGCGAAAGAAGGTCGACACCGGGTTCGCGCCGAGCGACAGGCTCGCGCGCACCAGGTTCTGGTTGAAGCCCTGCAGCGTCGCGGCAACCGTCGTCACGACGAACGGCACGCCGAGCGCCGCGTGCGCGGCGATCAGCCCCGTGTACGTGTTCGCGAGCCCGAGCGGCGCGAAGAACAGGTACATGCCGACGCCCACGACGACAACGGGCACGATCATCGGCGACAGCAGCACGGCCATCAGCAGCCCCTTGCCGCGGAAGTCGGCCTTCGTGAGCCCGATCGCGGCGAGCGTGCCGAGCACGGTCGCGACGACGGTCGCCGACGGCGCGACGATGAAGCTGTTCTTCGCGGCCATCCGCCACTCGTCCGATGCGATCAGGTTCTCGTACCAGCGCATCGAGAAACCCGGAATCGGATAGACGAGGAACGTGCTCGACGAAAACGACAGCGGCACGATCGCAAGCACCGGCAGGATCAGGTACAGCAGCGTCAGCACGACGAGCACGCGCAACGCGACGTACCACGCGCGCTCGACGAACGACATGTGCGGCGCGAACAGCGGCCTGGCGAGTTTCATGGTCGGCATCCCCTTTTCCGTTTCGTAGTACGCGGCGCTCAGCCGAGGCTCACGTTGGTGCGCGTGAAGCGCCCGTACACCGCATACAGCACGAGCGTCGCCGCGAGCAGCAGCCCGCCGAGTGCGCACGCCATGCCCCAGTTGATGGTCACGTTCGTGAAGTACGCGACGTAGTAGCTGACCATCTGGTCGTTCGGCCCGCCGAGCAGCGCGGGCGTGATGTAGTAGCCGATCGCGAGGATGAACACGAGCAACGCGCCCGCGCCGACGCCCGGATAGGTCTGCGGCACGTACACGCGCCAGAACGCGGCGAACGGATGGCTGCCGAGCGACACGGCCGCGCGCTGGTACGTGGGCGGGATCGACTTCATCACGCTGTAGAGCGGCAGGATCATGAACGGCAACAGGATGTGCGTCATCGAGATGTACACGCCGACGCGGTTGAACAGCAGCGTCAGCGGATGCGAGATCAGCCCGCTGCCGATCAGCGCCGTGTTGATGAGCCCTTCGCTCTGCAGCAGCACGATCCACGCGGCGACGCGCACGAGCACCGAGGTCCAGAACGGAATCAGCACGAGGATCATCACGAGGTTCGCGCGCCGCTCCGACAGCGTCGAGATCCAGTACGCGAGCGGATAGCCGAGCAGCAGCGCAAAGAGCGTGACGGCGATGCCGATCACGAACGTGCGGCCGAAGATTGCCAAGTAGATCGACTGGTCGGGATCGGCCTGCACGATATGGCCGAAGCCGTCCTGCTTGTGGTCGAGCGCGGCGAGCAGGTAGAACGGCGACACCTGGCTGCCGTTCTTCGCGATCGCCTGCCAGTACGCGGCGTCACCCCAGCGCGAGTCGAGGTCGATGAATTTCGCGCGCGTCTGCGCGGGCGTCAGCGCCGCATCGTTGTCGCCCTTCAGCGGCATCGCGCGCGCCGTCTTCGCGACGAGCGAGCGATAGCCGGGAATCTCAGTATTCAGGCGCCGCGCGAGCGCCCCCATCGCCTCGCTGTCGGCCACCTTCGTCATGTCGGCCGCGAGCGCGACATACGCGGCGTCGGCCGGCGGCGCCTTGCGGTCCCAGCCCGACAGCGCCGCGACCGTGTTCGGCAATGCGGTCGCGATCTCCGGGTTCTGCACCGCACGCGTGAGCAGCGTGCCGATCGGCACGACGAAAATCAGCAGCAGGAAAATCGCGAGCGGCGCGACCAGCAGCAGCGCCATCGTGCGCTTGCGGGCCTCGGCAGCCTTCAGCTCGCGCTTGAGCGCGGCGTTCGACGGCGAGGAAGGCGCGATCGTCAACGTATTCAACGGTTCTCTCCGGCCAGGCACGTTCCGGCGGAATGCCGCGCGACGCGAATAAGGCGTCGCGCGGCCGGTTGCATCAGGACACCTGAACGGCGGTTACTTCGTCGCCCACGCGGCGAAGCGCTGCTCGAGCTCGTCGCTGTGATCGGTCCAGAAACCGATGTCCTCCAGCACCGCGTTCTTGCCGTTCGCCGGCGAGTTCGGCAGGTTCGCGAGCGTCTTCGCATCGAGCGACTTGATCGCCGCGATGTTCGCCGGGCCGTACGCGATGTGCTGCGCATACGCCTGCTGCGGCTTCGGCGTCAGCGAATACGCGATGTACTGCTCGGCCAGCGCCTTGTTCGGCGAGCCCTTCGGAATCGCCCAGTAGTCGAGGTCGTAGATGCTGCCGTTCCACACCACCTTCAGGTTCTTGCCTTCCTTCTGCGCGGCATCGATGCGGCCGTTGTACGCGGTCGACATCACGACGTCGCCGGCGACGAGGAACTGCGGCGGCTGCGCGCCCGCTTCCCACCACTGGATGTACGGCTTCAGCTCGTCGAGCTTCTTGAACGCGCGGTCCTGGCCGGCCTTCGTGCCGAGCACCTTGTACACGTCCTTCGTCGCGACGCCGTCGGCCATCAGCGCGAATTCGAGGTTGTAGCGCGCGCCCTTGCGCATCCCGCGCTTGCCGGGGAATTTCTTCACGTTCCAGAAATCGGCCCAGCCGGTCGGCGCCGACTTCAGCTTGTCCGCGTTGTACGACAGCGCCGTCGACCACACGAAGAAACCGACGCCGCACACCTGCGGCGATTCCGGAATCAGGTCGGACTTCTTCGCGATCTTCGACCAGTCGAGCTTCTCGTACAGCCCTTCGTCGCAGCCGCGGTTCAGGTCGCCCGATTCGACCTCGACCACGTCCCAGTTGACGTGCTTCGCCTCGACCATCGCCTTCACCTTCGCCTGCTCGCCGTTGTACTCGACGGCCGTGACCTTGTTGCCGGTCGCCTTTTCGAACGGCTGGTTGAACGCGGCCTTCTGCGCGTCGCCGTTCGCGCCGCCGAAGTTGACGACCGTGAGTTCCGCAGCCGATGCCGATGCACCGAACGCGACCAGTGCCAGCGCGAGTGCCGTGCGGCGCGCGGTAAAGCTTGCTCGTTTCATGATGGTTCCTCTCCTCTCGTGGTGGAAGTGGGCTTTGTTGTTGACGACGTGCTGCGGAAAAACGGGGAAACCGCGGTTACGCGAACACGCGCAGGTGTTCGGGTGCGAATGCGAGCGAGACCGGCGCGCCGGGCGAGAACGCGTCGAGCGCGCCGGTGCCGAGCGGCACCTTCACGAAACATTCGTCCTGGCCCGGCAGCGCGCAGCGCATGCGCACGTGATCGCCGAAATAGATGAGGCTGCGCGCTTCGCCGCTCAGGCAATTGGCGGCGGCGCCATTCGCGCCATTCGCGCCGTGCGCGGCAAGGCTCATGCGTTCGGGGCGAATGCACGCGACGGCCGACGCGCCCTCGGCGGCTTCGCCGATATGGCGGCCGACGAGCTTCGTGCCGTCGTCGAGGCGGAATTCGCAGAACTCGCCGTCGACGCGCGCGATGGTGCCGCGCAGCCGGTTGCTGTCGCCGATGAAGTTGGCGACGAACTCGTTGCACGGCGATTCGTACAGGCGGTCGACGGTGTCGAGCTGCTGCACGATGCCCTTGTCGAACACGGCGACGCGGTCGGACATCGTCAGCGCCTCGCCCTGGTCGTGCGTCACGTACACGAAGGTCACGCCGAGCTTTTCGTGCAGCGCCTTCAGTTCGTACTGCATGTGTTCGCGCAACTGCTTGTCGAGCGCGCCGAGCGGCTCGTCCATCAGCACCAGCTTCGGCTCGAACACGAGCGCGCGCGCCAGTGCGATGCGCTGCTGCTGGCCACCCGACAGCTGCGCCGGATAGCGTTTCGCGAAGCGCTCCATCTGCACCATCTTCAGCGCGTGCGCGACGCGTTCCGCGCGCTCGCCGGCCGGCAGCTTGCGCACGGTCAGCGGATACGCGACGTTCTGCTCGACCGTCAGGTGCGGGAACAGCGCATAGTTCTGGAACACCATGCCGATGTTGCGCTTGTGCGGCGGCACGTTGTTCAGCAGCTCGCCGTCGAGGCGGATCTCGCCGCCGGTCGGGAATTCGAAGCCGGCGAGCATCATCAGGCAGGTGGTCTTGCCCGAACCCGACGGCCCGAGCAGCGTCAGGAATTCCCCGCGGCGGATGTCGAGGTCGAGCGATTTGACGACCAGCGTTTCACCATCGTAGGTCTTCCGCACGCCGCGAAAGCTGACGATCACATCATCGGACTTCATCGTGGCTGTCCCCTTGCTTCGCGACAAAACGTTTTTGAGATGGACCCACTATACGGCCCTCACGGTTCTATACTAGGGAACCATTTCAATATTCCAAGTAGGACCACTTTGGATACCGTGATCGTCGCCGACTGGCTCTCCGCCCGCCTCGACCGCAGCTCGCCGGAGCCGATGTACCGGCAGCTGCTGCAGCTGATGCAGCAGGCCATCCTGACCGGAGAATTGGGGCCAGGGACGAAGCTGCCGAGCTCGCGCACGCTCGCGGGCGACCTGTCGATCGCGCGCAATACCGTGCTGCACGTGTACGACCAGCTGACGGCCGAAGGCTACGTGCTGACGACGACCGGCAGCGGCACCTATGTGGCCGACACGCGGCCGGACGCCGCGGCGATCCACGCGCCGGGCACCGCGCCGGCGCCGTCGGCCGCCGACGAGCTGCCGCCGCCGGATGCGCAGGGCAGCCTGTCGACACGTGGGCGGCAACTGATCGAGCACGCAGGCGTGTCGCGGCGCCAGTGGGGGGCGTTCATGCCGGGCGTGCCGGACGTGTCGGAATTTCCGAGCCGCACGTGGAGCCGCCTGCAGGCGCGGCTGTGGAAGGAAGCCAATCCCGAATTGCTGACCTATGCGCCGGGCGGCGGCTACCGGCCGTTGCGGCGCGCACTTGCCGATTACCTGCGGGTCGCGCGCTCGGTCAAATGCTCGCCGGACCAGGTGATCATCACGACGGGTATTCACCAGTCGATCGATCTCGCGGTGCGGCTGCTGTCCGACATCGGCGATCGCGCGTGGGTCGAGGAGCCGTGCTACTGGGGCGTGCGCAGCGTGCTGCAGGCGGCCGGCCTCTCGCTCGCACCGGTGCCGGTCGACCAGGAAGGGCTCGACCCGCGCGTGAGCGACATGCAGCATCCGCCGCGACTCGTGCTCGTCACGCCGTCGCATCAGTACCCGCTTGGCATGGTGATGAGTCTCGCGCGGCGCCGGATGCTGCTCGAATACGCGCGCCAGCACCGCTGCTGGATCATCGAGGACGACTACGACAGCGAATTCCGCTACGGCAGCCGTCCGCTCGCGTCGCTGCAGGGGCTCGACGACGGCGGCCGCGTGATCTACGTCGGCAGCCTCGGCAAGATGCTGTTTCCGGGGCTGCGGATGGGCTACATGGTGGTGCCCGAACATCTGGTCGATACGTTCCGCACCGGATTGTCCGAGCTCTACCGCGAGGGCCAGCTGATGCAGCAGGCCGTGCTCGCCGAATTCATCATGGACGGCCACCTCACTTCGCACGTCAGACGAATGCGGACGCTGTACGGCGAGCGCCGGCAACTGATGATCGACGCGATCCGCGCACGCTTCGGCGAAGCGCTGCCCGTGATGGGCGACGAGGCCGGCCTGCATCTGGTGCTCGGCCTGCCCGACGCGTGCGACGATCGTGCGGTCACCCAGAGCGCGTTCGATGCGGGCGTGATCGTGCGCCCGCTCACCAGCTACTACAGCAGCCTCGACACCGCGCGGCAGGGCCTGCTGCTCGGCTATGCATGCGTCGCGCACGAAGGCATCGGGCCCGCGTTCGACACGCTCGCCGATACCATCGAGCGGCATCTGCCGCGCGACATCACGCGCGCCGCGTAAGGCCGCACCAGACCGGCCACACGCGGCAACGGCCCCATCATTGCGTGCTGCCGGCCGCGCGGTCGAGCGATGCCGCGCGCACGGCTTCGCCGGGCTTCGTGAACACGCGCTGCCGCAGCGCGGCGATCTGCGCGTCGCGATCCTGCTGCGACGACCCCGCCGATTCGATCTGCGCACGCTGCGCCGCGTAGTCCGCATAGCGGCGCTGCCACGATGCATCGTCCTGCTGCATCTGCGCGACGCGCGCGGCGGCGTCGGGGCCGAGCGTCTGCGTCAGCTGCGCGCGCATCGTGTCGGGCGTCGCGCCGCTCTTCTGCAATTGCGCGATCTGGTCGATCGCCGCGCGCTGCCGGTCGATCCGCTGCTGCGCCGCCCGTTCGCCGGCCGGCATCTGCTGCTCGAGCGCCGCGAGCCGCTCGGCCTTCTGCGCATCGGTCAGTGAGCGATCCTCAGTGATCTTCAGCCGTGCGAGGTCGTAGCGCTGCCGCCACTGCTCCGCACCGAAGAACGGCTCGCTCCAGTCGCCGAGCGTGCGGTACGCAATCGACGCGCGCTGATCGAGTGCAAGCTGCAACGCGCCGAGGTCGGCCTTGTCGACCGCGCCGGCATCGCGCAATTTCGCGAGCGCGTCGAGATACGCACGGTAGCGGTGCCACACGTCGAGCGCCTCGGCCTGCGCGACCGTGCCGTCGAGCTGCGCGGCGACCTCGCGCACGACGAACGCATCGAGCACGGCCGCGCTCAAATCGCTCTGCGCGGTCAGGCAATAGTCGAAGAAATCGCGCACCGCGCGCGACTTCGCGAGATGGCCGCCAGCATCGAGCGGCAGCCGCGGCGCGCTGGAACCGGCCAGCGACGGCGGCAGGCCCGTGCTCGCCGGCACGGCGGCCTGCGGCGATGCGACCGGCACGCCGCCCACCGCTGTCGCATCCGGTGCGTCACCGGCGGCACCCGCCCCGCGATGCCAGCCCGCCCCGCTCCACATCGCGACGCCGGCGATCGCCGCCAGCCCCACGACACCGTAGACTGCTGCGCGCCGCGCCAGCGGCGCGCGCCCTTCACGTGCGGTCATCGATTACACGCCCGCGAGCTGCAGCCGGTTCGCATGCGTGCGGATCACCGCGACCGGATCTTCCGCATACGCACCGCGCACGCCGAGCAGCTGGTTGATCTCGTCGATGTGGTTCCACTTGTAGCGCGTGCTCAGCACCTTGCCGTACAGCGCGCTGCACTGCGACACGAGCCCGTCGTTCTGGCCCGAGCCGCGGTTGATCATCACCGTGCCGGTGCCGAACAGCGCGAGTGTCGACGGATCGAGCGCGTTGGCGGGATCGACGAGCGGAATGGTGCTCGTGTCCTGCGCCCCCGTCACGCCGAACAGCGACAGCGTCGGCTGGATCGCCGTGCCGGCCCACGAATACAGCAGATGCGTGTTGCCGCCGACCGTTTCCGTCGGTGCGCCGGTCTGGCAGCTGCCCGATGCGCCAAGGCCCGCGCTCGGATAGTTCTGGTTGTAGGTCGCCGCCTGCGCGGTCGTCAGCGTCTTCAGCGATGCAAGCGCGTCCTGGTTCGTGTTGTGACTGCTGCTCGTCAGGATGCCGAATACATTGACGAACGCGGCGATCACCGTCGACGACAGCCCGGTCGGATCGTACGCGAGCACGCTCTGCACGAAGTCCGCGAACTCGGAGCCGCGATGCGGCGTGCCGATCGTCGTCACCGATGCGACGAGGTCGGGCGCGACGGCCGCCACATAGCGCGACGTCAGCCCGCCCTGGCTGTGGCCGACGAGATTGACCTTGGGCGCCCCCGTCGCGGCGAGTACCGTCTTCACGTAGGCGAGCAGCTGTTCGCCGCGCCCGTTCGGGCCGTCGTCGCTCTGGAAGCCCGACAGGTTCGCGACGTAGACGGTCGCGCCGTGCTGCTGCAGATCCTCCTGGATGCCGTACCAGTACTCGAGCACGCCGGCGTACTTGTCGGTGCCCGTGAGCCCGTGCACGAGGATGATCGGATAACGCGTCGCCGCGTAGTTGTCGGCGGGCGCGCTCGCCGCCACTGCCGATTGTGTCGTCGCGAGCGTCGTCAGCGCGGTCGTTCCCGCGAACGGCGCGACGCTCATCGCGCATGCCACTGCCCCTGCCATTACCCTGGAACGCATCGATCTGGCCATGCATGTTCTCCTGATTATTGTGCTGCCGGTGCGAATGACACCGGATCGACACGCACGCTGCATCGCGCGCACCGTGTGCGTCGAATGCGGGAGTGAATCACGAGTCGCGAACGTTTGCCCCCTGACTAGATACGGTTCTCTAATCGGTTGACGCGCCCCGCCCGTTCGGGCGGGGCCGCGTTCATGCGCGTGCATGCTGCAATGCACACGTGCCGCACGCTACAGCTTCGCGCTCACGCGCACCCAGGCGGTCCGGCCCGGCTCCATCACCGGCGCGTTCGCCGGATAGCCGAAGCCCGCGTTGCCGGCGAGGTTCAGGTGCTCGGTGTAGGCCTTGTTCAGCACGTTGTCGACGCCGACCGAGATCTGCACGGTCTTGCTGACGTTGTATTGCGTATGCAGCGACAGCACGCCGAATCCGGCGCTCGGACCGAAGTCCTTGCCGACCACGTTGCCCTCGTTCAGCGCATAGCGATGCTGCGGCGCAACGATCCGCCACAGGCCGCCGGCCGACCATGCACCGCGCGTGTACTCGAGCCCGATGCGCGCCTCGAGCGGCGGCATCTGCGGCAGCGGATCGCCGCTCGCCACGTTACGCCCCCACGCATACGCGAGCGACGTCTCGACGCGCAGCGGCGCAACAGGCCGCCACGACACACCCGCTTCACCGCCCATGATCTGCGCATTCACGTTGGTCGCCTGCGTGGTCGGGCCCATCATCCCGGCCGCGTAGTTGAACAGGATGAAGTCCTGCACGTAGCCCGCGTACGCCGATACCCATGCATCGAACCGGTCGCTCTTGTACTGCGCGCCGATGTCGACCTGCGTGGTCTTCTCCGGCTGCACCGCCGAGAACGCGTTGACCGAACCGGCCGGCCCGCGCTTCGCGGAGAACAGCTCCCAATAGTCGGGATAGCGCTCCGCATGTCCGATCCCCGCGTACCACGTGACGGGTAGCGACGCGAGATCGCGCTCGTAGCGCACGAAGCCGCTCGGCAGCACGCGCGCGCGATCGTCGTCGAAGGTCGGGTTCGGCTTGCTCGTCATCATCCCGCTCGTCATCGCGCGTTTGTCGCGAGCGCTCGCGTAGTCGATGCGCGCGCCGCCGATCACGCGCGACACTTCGCTCGCATACCACGTCAGCTCGCCGAACGCGCCCGCGTTCCACATCGTCGCCTGCGCATCCCACGGCTGGTCGCGGTAGTCCTGCCGCCCCATCGACGAACGCGAATCGAGCCGGTTCGATTGCGCGTCGACACCCGTCACGAGCTTGAAGTCGTCGCCGAAACGGAACGTCGCGGCCGCGCGCGCACCGACCGTGCGGCGCCGCACGTCGGCCGCCATCCGCATCGGCATGCTGCTGGTCGGGTCGGGCTGCCGCAACGTGTAGTTGTCCATCACGTGATCGGCTTCGTTGTAGTACACGCGCGCCTCGATCCGGTCGAGCACGTCGCCGAGGTGCCGCTTGTCGAACGACAGCCCGAAGGTCTCGCGGCGGAAATGCGCACCGTCCATCCCGCGGCCCGCGTAACGCGCATAGCCGTCGCCGGTGCCGGCGGTCAGCTCGACGCGCGTGTGGTCGTCGGGCGCCCAGCCGAGCGCCGCGTCGGCATTCCACTTGTCCCACTGCGACGGCACCGTGTTGCCGTTGCCGTCCTTGTAGTCCTGCGAATGCGCGTGGTTCGCGGTCACGCGGCCGTAGACGTCCGGCGTGCCGGCCGTCAAGTCGATGTTCTGGTCGTTGCGACCGAACGACCCGCCGACCAGGCTGCCGTCGAAACGCATGCCCGGACGCTCGAAGCGCGGCGTCACGCGCTCGAACAGCACGGTGCCGGCCGACGCGCCGGGGCCGTACAGCACGGACTGCGGCCCCTTCACGACGGTGACCTTGTCGTAGCTTTCCGGTGCGATGTACGACGTCGGCGCATCCATCCGGTTCGGGCATGCGCCGAGTGTCGGCATCCCGTTCGCCAGGATGTTCAAGCGCGAACCGAACATCCCGCGCAGCACGGGGTCGCCGTTCGTGCCGCCGCTGCGGATCGACGTGAAGCCGGGGATCGTCTTCAGGTAATCCGCGCCGTCGCTGGCGGGCAGCGGCTGGCGCGGCGCCTTCGGATCCGTGACGACGACGAGCGGCGTGGACAGCGGCGACGCGACGACCTCGACGGGCGGCAGCAGCGCGGCCGACTCGTTCACGGGCGCGACGTCAGCGCGCGCCGTTTCGGCCGCCGCGGCGCTCGCTGCCAGCGCGCCGGCAGCGAGCGCAGGAACGGTAAGTTTCAACATGCGCGGCACGCGCCGCGCACAGGCATTGCGTGACGCCCGCGGCGCACGCAACTGGAAATTGGTCATGATCGAAAGCCCGAGTGACGCCCTCCACGCGGCCGCGACGGGCCGCACGGATATCGGCGGTGGTAAGAACGGATAACAGCGCGTCAGGCGCGCTCGGGCGGTGCGCGTGGATACGCGCGCGGATAGCGGTCGGCGCGCGCCGCGACGGAGGACGGCGCGGCGGCGGACACGGAAACGGCGGGAATGGCAGCGAACGATGCGGCGGCAGGCGCGCCGATCGCGGGGCTGTGGGCGAAGAAACCGCAGTAGCCGCACGCGTCGAGATGCAGCGCGTGATCGTGCATGCTGCGCGTATCGGCCGACCGATGCGCACCATGCTCTGCACTGCAGACGATGGCGTCCGGCGTGGCCGCCTGCGCGATGCGCCACTGCGACACCAGCGGCGCCGCGATCGCGATCCAGATCGCGAGCACGCCGAGCCAGGCGGTCAGGTGACGATGTCGGTGCAGCATGCGCGGCGACGAGTAAGCGGAATGTAAAAGCAGCCGAGATGTTACAGAATGTTCAACGCGATGACCAGCCACCCGTGCCGGTAAACGGACCGGGGGCGCATGGTTGTCAGCACAACCATGCGCCCCCGCCTGCGAAATGCGCCCGGAACGCGGCGATCAGGGTGCCATGCGCCGCAGCACGTCGTCGCGCCGGATGAAATGGTGATACAGCGCGGCCAGCGCATGCAGGCCGATCACGAAGTAGAACGCGTTGCCGATCAGTTCGTGCGCCTCCTTGATCGTCGGCCGCAGCGCCTTGTCGGGGCCGAACAGCGTGAACGACACGCCGAGCCAGTCGAGCGACACCGGCTTGCCGCCCAGGTTGATCATCATGATGCCGAGCAGCGGTTGCGCGATGATGAACACGTAGAGCGCGAGATGCGCGAGCCTCGACAGCCAGCGCAGCAGCAGCGCCTGCGGAATGGCTTCCGGCACGCGGCTGACGGCGCGCCACAGCACGCGCAACACCGACAGCACGAGCACGAACGTGCCCGCGGTGAGGTGCACGTTCATCCAGAACACGCGGCTGTCACTGCCTTTCGGGCCGCGGATCTCGATGGCCAGGTAGGCCAGCGCCACCAGCACGAAGATGGCCCAGTGGAAGAAGATCGCGGGCGAGCTGTAGCGCGTCTGTTTCGCGAGGATGTTTCTCATGCTTCGTCTCGTGTGTCGTATGCGGGAAGGAGCGCGGGCGGCAACCGGCCCTGCGCCCGGCCAGGCTTTCGCGATTGTAGCCGCACGGGCGTCCGGTTTTACGCGGCGCGGTCAAATATCCGACGAATCGGCGGCGCGCCCCGCGCGCGTCCCTCATATGGAAAATCCGCATCGCGCGCGCAAGCGGCTGTGGCACGATGAAGCTTTGGTGCGACGGCGCGCGGGCATCATGAGCAAAGCGTTCTTCGTTGCGGCCTATCGGCTGACCGCCGCGTTGCTCGCGGTGTCCACGACCGTGCACAGCATCGCCGACTACTGGCACCTGCCGAACTTCCATCTCGGCAACTACCTCAGCTACTTCACGCAACTGAGCAGCCTCTACGCGGCCGCGATGCTGGCCGCGGGGCTGTGGCGCATCGCGCGCCCCGGCTCGGCCCGCTACGAATCGATGCGCGGCGCGGCCGTGCTGTACGTGCTGATCACCGCGATCGTCTACGAACTCCTGCTGGCGCGGCCCGATGCGCTGCGCCACGTCACGCCGGCGTTCAACAACTGGGTGCTGCACCGGATCGTGCCGCTCGTGATGCTGTGCGACTGGCTGTACGTGGAGCCGCGCCGGCCGATCGCACGCAGCAGCGCGTTCGCCTGGCTCGGTTTTCCGCTCGTCTATCTCGGCTATACGCTCGTGCGCGGCGCAGTGGAGAACTGGTACCCCTACCCGTTCGTCGATCCGCGGCCGCACGGCTACCTGCCGGTCGCGATCCAGTGTTCGCTGATCGCGCTGGGCGCGGCGGCGCTCGCATTGGGCATCCGCTGGCTCGGCAATCACGCGAGACAGTCCGGTACCGCGACACTCAAGGAGGGATGAAGGCGGGAGCGTGTGCGCCGCCCGGCGCACACGCGGTACTGCGGGTCGTCAGCCGCCGTTGCGCGGCAGGAAGTTCATCGGATCGACGACCTTGCCGTTCTGGCGGACTTCGAACTCGAACGTCGAACGGCCGCTCGCGTCGGTGCCCATTTCGGCGACCGGCTGGCCCTGGCGCACCGCGTCGCCTTCGTTGACGAGCAGCTTGCCGTTGTGCCCGTAGGCCGTGATGAGGCCGTTGTCGTGCTTCAGGATCACGAGCGGGCCGTACGCCTTGACGCCGGACCCGGCGTAGACCACGCGCCCGTTCGCCGCGGCCCGCACCGAGTGGTCGGGCCCGGATGCGGCGATCACGATGCCGCGCGCCTTGCCTGCCGCGAACGGCGTCGCGACGACGCCCGTTGCCGGCCACGCGAGCGAGCCCGGCACGGCAGGCGGCTGCCCGGGCGACGGTGCGGCAGACGGCGGCGCCACGCGCAGCACCTGGCCGGGCGACAGGGCGTCGGTCGGCGCCATGTGGTTCCAGCTGGCCACGTCCTGCACGCGTTGCCCGTAGGCGCTCGCTACGCCCGCGAGCGTATCGCCCGGGTTCACGCGGTAATAGCCGGCGATCACGCCCGGCGTCGCAGCCGACATCGGGGTCGACTGGCGCGCCGGTTGCCAGCTGTCGGTCCACGGCGTCAGCGTACAGCCCGACAGCGCGACGGCTGCAGCGACGAGCGCCGCCTGCGGCAACCAGCGCGTCAGCGCATCGTGGATGGGAATAGTTTCTCTCAAGGGTCCTCCCGGATTTGCGTCGTAGCGCCGCCCACCGCCCCCCGGTGTGCGCCGCACGATGTCCGGCCGGACGGCCGGACCAACCAGTATCCGACCGCTCTCGCGGCCGTCAGTTTCCACAGCGGAACGTCGGTGCGAATGGGCTCACCGGCCCCTTTTCCGCACTTTTCAGTGTCGCTCCGACCGGCAAAGATACCATTTGTCGCGGTCAGGACTGCATCGGCTGCCTGTTGCGGCAACAATCTTGCAGTGCCGCATGAGTGTGGCGACGGCCTGCGAGCCGCGCCGCGCGGGTTTTCGGCCCGCGCCGCCGCGCGTGCGCCGGCCGTCTCGTCCCCGTCACATTCCCCTCTTCGATCGCCGCCTATACTCGATGACGCAGCGCGCGATCCAACGACAACGAGGAGCATGACAATGAACAACGCGACGTTTCTTTCCGTGCAGCTCGACGCCGACGATTTCGCCGGCTCCAGCGGCCTGGTCGAATTGCTCAACCGGCACCTGCTGTTCGCGACCGATGTCGCCGAGGCGGCCGATGCGCTCGTCCAGCTGGCGAGCGTCGCGCACATGACGGGCGCCACGCGCCACAGCGTCGAGCTGCCGGTCCTCGCGATCGAACGGCTGCGCGACGCACTCGACACGCTGAGCGGCTACGACGAAACGTGGCTGCAGGTACTGGAACCGGCCGAAGCGCTGTTCCGCGATATCGGGCGCGGCCGCCGCCCGCTGCATTGAGCGCCGGCGCGTCACGCGCCGCCAATGAAAACAGCCCGTCGTTCCGCATAACGGAACGACGGGCTGTTTGTACTACAGGGGGTCGGATCCGGCCGTCGGAGCGGCCGCACCATTAACGACCCTTGTAGACCGGTGCGCCGTCAGCGATACGCTTGACTTGCCAGCCGGTCTTTGCAACAGCCGGTGCGCCCGATTCTTGCGCGGCGGCCGGTTGCGCGCCGTAGCCGGTCGTGTCGGCAGCGGCAACGTTTTGTTGCGGGTTCAGACGTGCTTCGGCTGCCTGGATGCCTTCCGGGTAGTTCGTGCGGTCGCTGCCCAGCTTGTAGCCGGCCTGCTGGACGGCGACGAGATCGGCCTTCACCTGTGCACGGGTGACGGGCGCGTTCTGTTGGGCGAACGAGACGGCGGGAACGACGAGGACAGCAGCTGCAGCGAACGTTGCGATCAGCGATTTCATGATTACCTCCGGGACTTTTTTTGCTCCGCCGCACACACCATGTCTGCAGCGATGGAACAGAGTTTAGTCCCGGCAGCACCTAGGGAAAACCATGAAAGAACGAAAACACTGTTTCCCCGGAGCCAACAATGTCGGCATCCGGGATAGAAAAACCCTATTCAAAGAATAGATTTTCGCAACAATGCTGCCCCCGCGGGCCGGTTACGACCAGTTCGCGTGGAAGCTGCCCGGCTTGTCGGTACGCTCGAACGTGTGCGCGCCGAAGAAGTCGCGCTGCGCCTGCACAAGGTTCGCCGGCAGCCGCTCGGAACGGTAGCTGTCGAAGTACGCGACCGCCGACGCGAACGCCGGCACCGGCACGCCGGCCTTCACCGCGGCGACCACGACGTCGCGCAGCGCCGTCTGGTAGTTCGCGGCGATGTCCTTGAAGTACGGATCGAGCAGCAGGTTCGCGAGCGCGGGATCCTTCGCATAGGCGTCCGTGATCTTCTGCAGGAAGCGCGCGCGGATGATGCAGCCCGCGCGGAAGATCTTCGCGATCGTCCCGAGATCGAGGTTCCAGCCGTACTCTTCCGATGCGGTGCGCAGTTGCGCGAAGCCCTGCGCGTACGAGATGACCTTGCTCAGGTACAGCGCGCGGCGCACCGCCTCGACGAACGCGGCACGGTCACCGTCGAACGGTGCGGCGGCCGGGCCCGACAGGATCTTGCTGGCCGCGACGCGCTCGGTCTTCAGCGACGACAGCACGCGCGCGAACACCGACTCGGTGATGAGCGGCAGCGGCACGCCGAGATCCAGCGCGTTCTGGCTCGTCCACTTGCCGGTGCCCTTCTGCGCGGCGCGATCGAGGATCACGTCGACGAGGTGCTTGCCGGTCTCTTCGTCCTTCTTGCCGAAGATCTTCGACGTGATCTCGATCAGGTAGCTGTCGAGTTCGCCCTGGTTCCATTCGGTGTACACCGCGCCGAGCTCGTCGTTGGTCAGGCCCGCGACGTCCTTCAGCACCGAGTAGCTTTCGGCGATCAGCTGCATGTCGCCGTATTCGATGCCGTTGTGGACCATCTTCACGTAGTGGCCCGCACCGTCCGGGCCCATGTAGGCGACGCACGGCTCGCCGTCCGACGGCGCCTTCGCGGCGATCTGCTTGAGGATCGGCTCGACGAGGTCGTACGCGTCGCGCTGGCCGCCCGGCATGATCGACGGGCCGCGCAATGCGCCCTCTTCGCCGCCCGACACGCCGGTGCCGATGAAGTGCAGGCCCGATTGCGCGAGTTCCTGGTTGCGGCGGATCGTGTCGGTGAAGTGCGTATTGCCGCCGTCGATCAGCACGTCGCCCTTCTCGAGCAGCGGCTTGAGCGACGCGATCGTCGCATCGGTCGCTTCACCGGCCTTCACCATCATCAGGATCCGGCGCGGCGTCTCGAGCGACGCGACGAATTCCTCGAGCGTATAGGTCGGCACCAGGTTGCGGCCGGGGAATTCTGCGATCAGTTCGTCGGTTTTCTCGCGGCTGCGGTTGTACACCGACACCGCGTAACCGCGGCTCTCGATATTGAGTGCGAGATTGCGGCCCATCACCGCGAGCCCGATCACACCGATTGCTTGCTTGCCCATTAGTCAATTCTCCGGAAAAAACGGGGCGCGACCCGAACCGGGCCGCGCGCACAGGCGAAAGGATAGTGGAAACCCGGCGTCGATGCGCGCCTGCGTGTCATTGCTCCGCGTGCGGCAGCCGCCGGAACACGACGCTCAGGTTGTTCGCCGGCATCTCGACGACCTCGCTGCAGTCAAGCCCGCGATCGAGGCCGAGCGCGACGACGGTCTCGAGATCGCGCACGCCCCACGACGGGTCGCGGCTGCGCAACTGCAGGTCGAAGGCCTCGTTCGACGGCGCCGTGTGCCGGCCTTCGCGACGGTACGGGCCGTACAGGAACAGCACGCCGCCCGGTCGCAGCAGCCGCGCCGCGCCCGCGAACAGCGCTTCCGTGCAGGCCCACGGCGAGATGTGAATCATGTTGATGCAGACGATCGCGTCGAGTGCCGCGACCGGCCACGCTGCCTCGCGCACGTCGAACGCCAGCGGCCCGGCGACGTTCGCGAGGCCCGCATGCGCGACCCACGCGGCGATCGAGTGCCGCGCCTGTTCGTCGGGGTCGCTCGGCTGCCAGTGCAGGCCCGGCAGGGCCTGCGCGAAATGGACGACATGCTGGCCGGTGCCGCTCGCGATCTCGAGCACGCTGCCGCTCGCCGGCAGTACGCGGCGCAATACGTCGAGGATCGGCCCGCGGTTGCGTTCGGCCGCGGGCGCCAGCAACCGCGCGGAGGGATCGGGCGAAGCGGTAGCGCCGGTCACGATGCATGCTCCAGGGTGTGATCGCCGAGACCCAGACGGGCCGTCAGTGCGTCGAGCGCCGGTGCGCAGTGCGCCTCGACCTTCAGCGTCAGCATCGGATCGGCGCGCGTATGGCCGAGATTGAGCGCGGCGACCGGCTTCTGCTGCGCCTGCGCCCACACGCAGAAGCGGTAGCCGGAATACACCATCAGCGACGACCCGACAACGAGCAGCGCATCGGCCGCGTCGAGCGCCTGCGACGCCAGCGCCACGCGTTCGCGCGGCACGTTCTCGCCGAAGAACACGACCGCCGGCTTCAGCAGGCCGCCGCACGCAGGGCACGCCGGAATGCGAAACGTGTCGAGCGCGGCCCATTCGAGGTGCGCGTCGCCGTCCGCGGCCGGCTCGGCCTGCGCACCGAGCAGTTCGGGATTGTCGGCTTCGAGCACCGTCTGGATCGTCGCGCGCGCATGGTGCGCGCCGCATTCGAGGCAGGTCACGCCGTTGATCCCGCCATGCAGCTCGATCACGTCGTCGCTGCCCGCGCGCTGGTGCAAGCCGTCGACGTTCTGCGTGACGAGACGCTCGATCCGGCCCGCGCCGCCGAGCCGTGCCAGTGCGACGTGCGACCCGTTCGGCTGCGCGCGGCCGACGACGGGCCAGCCGATCATGCTGCGCGCCCAGTAGCGGCGCCGCGCGGCATCGGAGCCGAGGAATTCGTGGAGCTGGATCGGTGGCGAGCGCATCCACTGGCCGTTGCGGTCGCGATAGCCCGGAATGCCGGAATCGGTACTGATGCCCGCCCCGGTCAGCACGAGCAGGCGCGGATGGCGCTCGACGAACGCATGCAGCGCATCGAGCGCGGCCGGGTCGACGCCGGCGGTTGAAGGGTCCTGCAAGGCTTTGTCGTTCATGTTGGCAACGCGTGATCGGGCGCGCCGGCAGGCTCGTGCGACCGCACGAGCGGCCCGCGCGCCAGCACATGATACAGAACGCCGCACGATCCGGCCGGCGGCCCCTGTGCAAAACCGGCGCACAAAAAAAGACGCCCATTCGCCACGCGGCGATGGGCGCTTAAACAATTGATCCATCGGGGTAGTGGATCAACTGACAGCACAAAGTTGCGACGGCCGCCATGCGGCCACCGGTGAACGCCTCCCCTGAACTGCGCGTGTTCCGCAATGCTGCGCGCTGCGCTGCGTTGCGCCGCCGGCGCTTCCGTGCGATCCCGGTCATGTCCGCCACGCCACGCCGCGACGCGCGGCGCGCAATCGCATCCGCCGCGCGACGACTCGCGTTGCGCTACGGCATGACGATCCGGGATCCAGGCCGGAGCCACCCGCATGCATTCGGAGGCTCATCCCCGACGGCCGACCGTCGCCGGTCGGCCTCGCGCGTCAAGCATGCACGTGTCGCTCAGAACGAACCCGATTGCTCGGATGGAACGGAAAGCCGCGCGCTCACGTCGCCGCAATCAACGGCGAAGCGAATATTCGGGCAGGTCGGCGATTCATGTTTGCAACATGCCACGTTGCGATTCGGTCTCTTTTCATTCTCTTGTCCCCGTTTTCGATATGTCCGACCCACTGAAGCGATCGTCAGGCCGACTGCGCCCCGCGATCGCGCTCACGGCCCATACAGATATGCAAGGAGTGCACCATGCGTCGCGCCGCAAGGCCCCGCGGGCATCTGCAAGACCGCCGGAAGGGATCGCGCACCGTCAGGAAGCGTGAACGTTTCGAAACTGAAACACCCGCCGGCACGACGATGGCCGGCCATGCGTGCCGTCGAGCGGCAGCGGCCCGCCGATGCCGGCGCGGAACCCGGCCTCACGCTGTGCGGCGTGGCGCCGCGAATCGCGTAGGGCCGGGGACGACGCATGCAGCGCGGCTCACGCCGTGCGCAAACACGCTAGCATTCGGACACGAAACACCGCGCATCCGCTTGCATCGCCTCCAAGGATCCGACATGACCACGCCCGCCCCTGCCCGCCTTGACGTCGCCCGCCGCGTCTTTTCGGACGGACAGCTGTCGATCGGCCTCACGCTGCCGCTGCTGCGCAGCGGCCACATCGTCGCCGACTTCAACGAGCAGCTCGAACTCGCCGAACTGGCCGATACGCTCGGCTTTCGCGCGCTGTGGATTCGCGACGTGCCGTTGAACAGCGCCGATTACCCGGACCCGGTCGGCCATCTCGACCCGTGGGTGCTGCTCGGCGCACTGGCGTCGCGCACGCAGCGGATCGCGCTGGCGAGCGGCGCGATCGTCCTGCCGCTGCGTCATCCGCTGCATATCGCGAAAGGCGCGCTGTCGGTCGCGACGCTGTCCGGCGGACGCTTCATTCTCGGGCTCGGCTCCGGCGACCGGCCGCCCGAATATGCGGCGTTCGGCGTCGATGCGGAAACGCGGCGCGACCGCTACCGCGCACACTGGGATGTCGTCGCGGCCGCGCTGGGCGTGCCGTCCCGCGTGCTGCCCGACGAAGCACCGCCCGACGCCCCCGAATTCATGCTGCTGCCGCGCGGCAGCGACGCGGTGCCGATGCTCGCGGTCGGATCGGGCGGACAAAGCGTCGACTGGATCGCGCGGCGCTCGATCGGCTGGATGACGTACCACCGCGATCCGGACACGCAGCGCGCACGCCATTCGATATGGCGCGCGGCGGTCGACCGGCTTCCGGCGCCGGAATTTCGTGCGTTCGGCGTGTCGATGCGACTCGACCTCGCCGCGGACCCCGACGCATCGGCCATCGCGCTGTCGCTCGGCTACGCAACCGGGCGCCGCGCGTTGGTCGACATCCTGCAGGACATGCGTGCGGCGGGCACGCATCATGTCACGCTGAACCCGGGATCCGACCGGCCGGTACGCGAGGTCATCGAGGAAATCGCCGAACATGTGCTGCCGATATTTCACGACGAATATCGGTGATTCATCAGGAATCCGAAGGCATCCCGCGCGTCGTGCACGATCGGGCGAATGCTCACGTTGCAATGCACAGCTCTGCTCCGACGGGAAACGAGCATTACCATTGCCTTACGATTCGACCGCTAGCCTTCCTCCCCGCTGTTCTGTTGGCCCCTCTGAAGCCTGCATCAGTCATTTGCCTGCGCGAACGCGCCGCGAACGCCCGTGCCACCTCGCCCATGCCCGATTCGAATGGTCGTCGACGGAACTATTCGGCTCCGGTCGCGATCATGTTAACTTCCGTCCATCGTTCAGCCCGGCGGGCCGCGCGCCGATGCGCACCCCCATGCCTACTCCATGCGACATTTCCTCCTCGGCTGGCTGCTTGCCGCCGTCGTGTCGGCCGCCCATGCGGCCACGCCCACCCCAACCGCTGCGCCGGCCGCCTCCGGCACCGCGCCCGCGCTGACGCCGCAACAGGCCCGGCAGGCACTCAATGTGCTCGAAAACCCGCGCGATCGCGCGCAAGTCGAAACGACGCTGCGCGCGATCGCGGCCGTCGGCGTATTGAGTGCGCCCGCGGTCGCCGCCAGCGAAGCGGCCGCAGCCAGCGGCGCATCGGCGGCCGCGGCCCCGACTGCGCTCACGTCGAACGGGCTTGCGTCGATGCTCGTCCGCCAGGGGTCGCGCTGGGCTGTCGAAATCGGCAGCGCGCTGAAGGAATCGCTGCGCTCGCTGCTCGATGTCGGCTCGGTCGGCAACTGGTGGCATGACAGGCTGGTACGCGCCGACGAGCGCGCCGATCTCACGCACGCGATCTGGATCATCCTCGCCGTGCTCGTGCCCGCACTTGTCGTCGAATGGTTCGCGAAGCGGCTGCTGCGACGCGCGCTGGCCGCGGTAGCCGCACGACGCGCCGATGCATCGCGCCCCGCCGCGGCCGCTTCCGCCACCTCCAACGACGACCACGCGCCGCCCGACACATCCGACCCGCCCGGCGCCACCGACGCTGCCGAAGCTGCGCCCGCCGCGTCGCAAAGCCGCGGCCACGCGCGACGTCACTCCACGCTGCTGTACCGGATGCCGCGCGCGCTCGTCAGCCTCGCGCTGCGCGCGGTGCCGCTGCTCGTGTTCGTCGGCGTCGCGAGCCTGACGATGTCGCTGATCGGTAACACGGGCACGCCGATCGAATCCGCGCTCGAAGCGCTGATCGACATCTACGTGATCTGCCGGCTCGTCACGATTGTCAGCCGGCTGTTCTTCCAGCCCGATGCGCGGCAGTTGCGGCTGCTGCATATCAGCGATGCATGGGCCGATTTCGCGCAGCGCTCGATCGCGCGGATCGTGATCGTGGTCGGTGCGTGCACGGCCGCGGTCGAGATCGCCGCCAGCTTCGGCCTCAGCGAAGCCGGCCACGTCGCACTGCTGAAAGCCGTCGCGCTCGTCGGGCACGTGATGATCTCGGCGCTGATCCTGCGGTGCCGCCAGCCCGTCGCCGCGCGGATTCGCGCGGCCGGCGCGGACCGTCCGGCCTTCGTCGTGATCGGCAATGCGCTCGCGGACGCGTGGGCGCCCGTGTCGGTCTTCGTCGTGATGGCGCTGTGGTTCGTGTGGGCGCTCGACGTCCACAACGGCTATCGCGTGCTGATCACGCTCGGCGGCCGCTCGATCGCCGTAATGATCGGCATGCGGATGGTGTCGATCGTCGTGTTCGGCGCACTCGCGCGGCTGTTCCAGGGCCGCGATGAAGACCGCACGCTCGTTCATCTGCACGCGTACCGCTATTACCCGCTGCTGCGCCAGATCGTATCGGGCGCGATCGGCATCGTGACCTTCGTGCTGCTGCTGCAGACCTGGGGGGTGCCGGTCTTCCGCGCGTTCGAGACCGGCACGATCGGCCACCGGCTCGCGTCGGCATTGGTGACGATCGCGATCGCGGCACTCGTCGCGCTCGTCGTGTGGGAAGCCGCGAACATCGCGATCGAGCGCCGCCTGCAGCGCTGGACGCGCGAAGGCAACCTGGTGCGCGCCGCGCGGCTGCGCACGCTGCTGCCGATGCTGCGTTCGCTGCTGTTCGTGATGATCGCGCTCGTCGTCGTACTGACGGGCCTCAGCCAGCTCGGCGTGAACGTCGGCCCGTTGCTGGCCGGCGCGAGCATCTTCGGCGTCGCGCTCGGCTTCGGCTCGCAGAAGCTCGTGCAGGATTTCATCACCGGAATCTTCCTGCTGATGGAAAACGCGATGCAGGTCGGCGACTGGGTCACGCTTGCCGGCGTGTCGGGCACGGTCGAATACCTGTCGATCCGCACCGTGCGGCTGCGCGCGGGCGACGGGTCGCTGTATACGATCCCGTTCAGCTCGGTGACGACCGTCAACAATACGAATCGCGGGCTCGGCAACGCGGCCGTCAAGGTCAGCATCGCGTACGGCGAGGACATCGATCGCGCGATCGCGACACTGAAGGAAATCGGCGCCGCGTTGCGCGACGATCCGAAGTATCACGACGGCATCCTGTCGGACTTCAGCTACTGGGGGATCGACCAGGTCGACGGCGCAGCGCTCGCGCTGGCCGGACAGATGCAGTGCACGGACTCGACGCGCTGGAGCGTGCAGCGGGAATTCAACCGGCGGATCGCGGAAACGTTCCGCGAACGCGGCATCCGGATCGCGAATCCGCAGCGCAGCGTCGTTGCCTATGCGGACGGATCGCGGCCCACAGGAATCGGTGAAGGCGACAACACCACCGACAACGACAACGGCAACGCGCCCGAAACGGCAGCCCGGCCGCCGTCGCCCGGCAACGGGGAGCGCAAGCCGGGCTGACGGTTCGACGCGCGTGACGCGCCGTGCTCAACGCGCGGCGGGTTTCCTTGCGCGTGCCGTGCCTTTCGCCGCGGGGGTTGCCGTCCCCGGTTTCGCCGCGCGTTTCGACGCGGCGGCACCCTGCCCGCGCTTCACCGCGCTTTGCGCACCGGCCGCCAACGCGTCGCGCTGCGCATGCCATTGCTCGAGCAGCACGCGCGTCTGGTCGGCAATCGTGTCGGTCACCAGCGCCGCACGCTCGCTGTCGAACGCGTCCCATTCGAGCAACTGCAGCGCCGAACGCTGCGCGATATGGAACACCGTCAGCTGCCCGAACAGGCTCAGCGCGCGCAACCGCGTGACGGGATCGTCGGCCGGCCGCCCGGAGATGCGGCCGATCAATTCGGCGCTCACGTCGTTCAGCGGCTTGCGCATGCGCTTCATCAGGATTTCGCTCGCACTCGCCGGCTCCTGGCCGCCCTGCTCGCGCGCGAAGAACATCCGCTGGTTCATCGTCTTCGGCGCGGTGAACATCCGGTCCGACAGCGCACGCAGCAGCCCGATGAATGCATCGATCAGCGCGTCGACGCTCGCCTGGCCATCGAGCATCGCCCGCGCATGGCCAACCGCCGGCGCGAACACCTGCCAGCCGTTCTCGGCGATCGTTTCGACGCACGCGCGGTACACGCCTTCCTTGTTCTCGAAGTAGTACTGGAGCGCCGGCGCGTTCACGCCCGCCATCGCGGCGATCTCGCGCGTCGACGCGCCCGCGAACCCGCGTTCGCCGAACAGTTCGATTGCCGCCTCGATGATCCGCTGGCGCGTTTCGTCGCCGCGCGCGTAGCCGCCCGCCGACGTACGGCGCAGCTTCTTCGCTTCGTTCATGCCTGCCTCGTCATTCGATCGATCGACATTCTACTTGACACAATTTTAGCAACTGGAATAATTCTTCCACTTGGAATAAATTGGATCCCGTATGTCGACGCTGCAAGACCCGACACAGAAAGTAGATCGTCAGGAAAACGGAACAACGCCGCGTAACGGACGCGGCGGATCGAAGCGGCGCATCCTGCTCGCCGTCGCCGTGCTCGTGGCCATCGGCGGCGCGGTCTGGCTCGGCCGCTGGTGGACGGTCGGCCGCTTCATCGAAAGCACCAACGATGCGTACCTGCAGGCGGACAGCATGGCCGCCGCGCCGAAGGTCGCCGGCTACGTGACCGACGTCTACGTACACGACAACCAGGCCGTGAAGGCCGGCGATCCGCTCGTGCGGCTCGATGTCCGCCAGTACCAGGTCGCGCTCGCGCAGGCCCTGGCGACCGTCGACGCCCGCCGTGCGGATATCGCGCGCGCCGAAGCCGACATCAGCCAGCAGCACGCGAATCTGGAACAGGCCGATGCACAGGCGAAGGTGTCGCGCATCAACGCGCAGCACGCCAGCGACGAGTACGCGCGCTATGCACCGCTCGCGGCGACCGGTGCGGAAACGCACGAACGTGTGGCCGACCTGAAGAGCACGCGCGACCAGGCAGCCGCGACGCTGGCCGCGAACAACGCGTCGATCGCCGCCGCGCGCACGCAGATCGCATCGTTCACCGCGCAGCTCCAGCAGGCACGCGCGCAGCTCGAGGCCGCCCAGGCCAGCGCCGCGCAATCGCAGCTCGATCTCGACAACACGATCGTGCGCAGCACGCTCGCCGGCCGCGTCGGCGATCGCACGGTGCGCGTCGGCCAGTACGTGCAGCCCGGCACGCGGCTGCTGACCGTCGTGCCGGTCGACTCGATCTATCTCGTCGCGAACTTCAAGGAAACGCAGATCGGCAACATGCGCATCGGCCAGCCCGTCGAGCTGCATGTCGATGCGCTGCCGGACGGCGCGCTGACCGGCGTCGTCGACAGCTTCGCGCCCGGCACCGGCGCGCAGTTCGCGCTGCTGCCGCCGGAAAACGCCACCGGCAACTTCACGAAGATCGTCCAGCGCGTGCCCGTGCGCATCCGCCTCGATTCGAACGCGCGCGCACAACGCATGCTGCTGCCGGGGCTGTCGGTGACGGTCGACGTCGACACGCGTTCGGCCCGCGACGAGAAACGCCATGGCTGATACGTCCGCCACGATGCCCGTGCCGCCGCACGAGGGCCGCGCGAGCGTCACCGACTGGATCGCGGTCGCGGCCGGCGCGCTCGGCGCACTGATGGCGACGCTCGACATCTCGATCACGAACTCCGCACTGCCGCAGATCCAGGGCGAAATCGGCGCGACCGGCACCGAAGGCACCTGGATCTCGACCGGCTACCTGATGTCGGAAATCGTGATGATCCCGCTCGCCGCCTGGCTCACGCGCGTGTTCGGGCTGCGCAACTTCCTGCTGACGAACTCCGCGCTGTTCATCGCATTCTCGATGATGTGCGGCTGGTCGCATTCGCTGCCGATGATGATTGCCGGCCGGATCGGCCAGGGCTTCACGGGCGGCGCGTTGATCCCGACCGCGCAGACGATCATCCGCACGCGGTTGCCGCTGTCGCAACTGCCGGTCGGGATGACGCTGTTCGGCCTGATCGTGCTGCTCGGGCCGCTGTTCGGCCCCGTGCTCGGCGGCTGGCTCGCGGAGAACGTGAACTGGAGCTGGTGCTTCTTCCTGAACCTGCCCGTGTGCCTGCTGCTGATGGCGCTTCTGGTGTTCGGGCTGCCGTCGGACCGCCCTCAATGGCACGCGTTCTTCAACGCGGACTGGCTCGGCATCTTCGGCCTCGCGATCGGCCTGAGCTCGCTCACCGTCGTGCTCGAGGAAGGCCAGCGCGAGCGCTGGTTCGAATCGCAGATGATCGTCACGCTGAGCATCGTGTCGTTTGCCGGGATGGTCCTGATCGCGCTGTCGCAACGCTTCGCGAAACGGCCGATCATGCGGCTGTCGCTGATGCGCAACCCGCGCTATGCGAGCGTGATCGTGATCGTGTCCGCAGTCGGCGCGGGGCTGTACGGCGTGTCCTACCTGCTGCCGCAGTTCCTCGCGATCGTCGCGGGCTACAACGCGGAACAGGCCGGCGCGATCATGCTGTTGTCGGGTCTGCCGGCCTTCCTCGTGATGCCGATCCTGCCGCGCCTGCTCGGCAAGGTCGATTTCCGCATCCTCGTGATCTCGGGGCTGCTGCTGTTCTGCCTGAGCTGCATGCTCGACATCGGCCTGACCGCGCAGAGCGTCGGCCATGACTTCGTGTGGTCGCAACTGATCCGCGGCGTTGCGCAGATGCTCGCGATGATGCCGCTCAACCAGGCGTCGATGGCGGCCGTCGCGCGTGAAGACTCGGGCGATGCGGCCGGGCTCTACAACATGGCGCGTAACCTCGGCGGCTCGATCGGGCTCGCGATCATCGGCACCGTGATCGACCGGCGCACGACCTTCCATACGGCCGCGCTGCGCGAATCGGTGACCGCGAACTCGCTGATCGGGCAGGACCGGCTGTCGGCCTATGCGGCCAACTGGTTTTCACACACCGGCGACCTCGCGTATTCGAACATGCGCGCGCTCGGGCAGCTGGCGCAGCAGATCCAGATCCAGGCCGTCGTGATGACCTACTCCGAAACCTTTTATCTGCTGGGCCTCGCGCTGCTCGCCTGCGTACCGCTCGCCCTGATGCTGAGAACGCCGCGCGGCCCGCAGCCGATGTCGTCCGGCCATTGAACCGTCTTACGCGATGAAACCCTTCTCCCTGCCCCGCCGCCCTGCGCTCACGCTGTGTGCAGTCGCGTGCCTGCTCGCCGGCTGCACGGTCGGCCCCGACTATCGCGGCGCGCCCGCCGCACCCGATGCGCCGACCTTCGTGCGCGCGCCGGCCTCCGGCATCGACACCACCGCGCCGGCACCGAGCGCGTGGTGGCTCGCACTGCACGATCGCCAGCTCGACGACCTGATCACCGCCGCACTCGTGTACAACCCCGACCTGCACGCGGCGCAGGCGCGCTTGCGCGCGTCGCGCGCGCAGCTCTCGCAACAGCGCGCGGCGCAGTTGCCGAAAACGTCGGCCACCGTCGCGGCCATCCGCATGCGCGAACCGGACGTCAGCGCGCTCGGTTCGCTGCTGCCGTCGAACGGCTCGAACCAGTCGGGCGGCACGTCGCCGTCGCTGGGCGGCTCGGGACCGCTGCAACTCTATTCGGCGGGTTTCGACGCGACCTGGGAAATCGACCTGTTCGGCGGCACGCGTCGTGCAGTCGAAGCGGCATCCGCACAGGCCGAAGCCGTCGACGCCGATCTCGCCGATACGCAGGTGTCGATCGCCGCCGAAGTCGCGAACGCCTATGTCGACCTGCGCGACCAGCAGCAACGGCTCGCGCTGTCGCAGCGCACGGCCGGGTTGCAGCAGAAGATGCTCGAACTCACGCAACAGCGCCGCGCACGCGGCGTCGCGGCCGATGTGGACATCGAGCGCCTGACGACGCAGGTTGAGACCACGCGGGCGTCGCTGATCCCGCTCGACGCGCAGGTGACGGAATCGCTCGACCGGCTCGCGATCCTGACGGGGCGTGCGCCGGGCGCGCTGGATGCCGCATTGTCGACCGCGGACGCCCCGCTGCCGACGCTGCCCGGCGACGTCGCGATCGGCGATCCGGCCGCGCTGCTGAAGCAGCGCCCCGACATTCGCGCGGCCGAGCGCCGGCTCGCATCGAGCAACGCGCAGATCGGCGAGCACGTGGCCGACTATTTCCCGAAGGTGACGCTGCTCGGCGATCTCGGCTTCAGCGCGACGGACCCCGGCCACCTGTTCCGCAAGCAGAATTTCACGTGGGTCGGTGCACCGTACCTGCAATGGAACATCCTCGACTTCGGGCGCACGCGCGGCGCGGTACGCGCGGCCGAAGCGTCGCGTGACGAAGCGGAAGCGAATTACCAGAAGGCCGTGCTCGGTGCATTACAGGATGCCAACACCGCATTGCAGCGTTACGGGCACCAGCGCGAGCACGTCGTCGCGTTGACGAAGGTGCAGACGTCGGCCGTGCATGCGCGCTCGCTGATGGACGAGCGCTATCGCGCGGGCGTCGCGTCGATGATCGACCTGCTCGACACGCAACGCGAAGCGCTGTCCGCGCAACAGAACGTGATCGCCGGGCAAGCCGAGCTGATCAAGGACTACGTGTCCGTGCAGAAAAGCCTCGGGCTCGGCTGGCAGGCGAACGCCGGGTAACCGGTGCCGGCGCGCACGATGCACGATCGGTGTATCACGCGCGCCGCAACAACTCATTGCGCGCACAACAATACTGGTTCATTTCGTCCGCAACGACCGGGCCGGCGCCGCGTCGATACCTCGGCTATCGAAAACATATCGAATATCAATTAGCCAATCATCTGACGATCTCTTCTAATTCAGTCGGCTTCCCCACCACCGATCGGATTCAAGGAGTTCCATCGTCATGTCCTCATCCTCCCATCGCGTGCTGCGGCACGCAGTCGCCGCGATCTGCGTTGCCTTCTCCGCTTCCCCGTACGCCGCCGAACTCACGCGCGACACGGGCGCGCCCGTCGGCGACAACCAGAATTCGCAGACGGCCGGCCCCGCCGGCCCCGTGCTGCTGCAGGACTCCGCGCTCATCGAGAAACTGCAGCGCTTCGATCGCGAGCGCATTCCGGAACGCGTCGTGCATGCGCGCGGCACCGGTGCATTCGGCGAGTTCGTGCCGAGCGCCGACATCTCCGACCTGACGAAAGCGAAAGTCTTCACGCCGGGCACCCGCACGCCGGTGTTCGTGCGCTTCTCGACCGTGATGGGCTATCGCGGCTCGCCCGAACAGGCGCGCGATCCGCGCGGCTTCGCGGTGAAGTTCTATACGCAGCAGGGCAACTGGGACATGGTCGGCATCAATTGGCCCGTGTTCTTCATTCGCGACGGCATCAAGTTCCCCGACTTCGTCCACGCGAACAAGCCGAGCGCCGTGACCGGCGTGCAGGACCCGAACCTCGCATTCGACTTCTTCGCGCACACGCCCGAAGCGACCCACATGCTGACGAGGCTGTACACGAACGAGGGCATGCCCGATTCGTATCGCCACATGGACGGCTTCGCGGTGCACGCGTTCAAGTTCGTCAATGCACAAGGCGACGTGCACTACGTGAAGTTCCACTGGAAGAGCCAGCAAGGCGTGCACGGCCTGCGTCCGCAAGAGATCGCCGCGTCGATCGGCCGCGACTGGAACCTGATGACGAACGACCTGTACGGCGCACTGAAGCAAGGCGATTTCCCGAAATGGGATCTGTACGTGCAGGTGCTCACGCCCAAGGACCTGAACCGCTTCGACTTCGACGCGCTGGACGATACGAAGGTGTGGACCGGCGTACCTGAACGCAAGATCGGCACGATGACGCTCAATCGCGTGCCCGACAACTATTTCCAGTCGACCGAGGAGTCGGCGTTCGCGCCGTCGCGGCTCGTGCCGGGCATCGAGCCGTCCGAAGACCGGATGCTGCAGGATCGCCTGTTCGCGTATGCCGACACGCAGATGTACCGCCTCGGCGCGAACTACATGGACCTGCCGATCAACCGCCCTGTCGTGCCGGTGGTCAACAACAACCAGGACGGCAAGATGAACGCGGGCGACCGCAAGGGCGAGGTGAACTACGAGCCGTCGACGCAGCACGAGCTCGCGCAGGATCCGCAGTACAAGTCCGTGCGCATGGCGCTCAACGGCACGACGCAACAGGAAGCGATCCGCAAGAAGCTGCTGTTCCGCCAGGCCGGCGAGTACTACCGCAGCCTGTCGCAGCAGGACAAGGACGACCTCGTCACCGCACTGTCCGGCGATCTCGGCCAGGTGAAGAACGCGCAAAACCAGTACGCGATGCTGTCGTACTTCTACAAGGCCGATGCCGACTACGGCACGCGTCTCGCGCAGGCCGTTCACGCGAACGTACAGCAAGTGCAGTCGCTCGCGGCGAAGCTGAGCGAGAACTGATCCCGCGACATCGGTCGCTGCCGACGTGCGTAGTGTGCGTAGTGGTGCCACGCACGTCGGCCCGACTTTTTCATCAGGACATCCCCATGCGACCCGAACGCTTCACGCACACGATCCGCGCGGCCGCCATGACCGTGGCGCTGGCCGCGCTCGCCGGCTGCGCGCACCTGCCCGACCAGCCTGCTTACGGCAAGGCCGATCCTGCCGCACTGCGCCGCTATGACGGCGACTGGTTCGACGCCGCACGCGTCGGCCGCGTCGACATCCTGCGCGCACTGCATGACGCCGGGTATCCCGTCGACGCCGCCGACAGCCACGGCTATACGGCCGTGATTCTCGCGTCCTACGACGGCCAGCCTGCCGCGCTCGACTACCTGTTGTCGGCCGGCGCCGATGCATGCGTTGGCGACCGCCACGGCAATACGGCGCTGATGGGTGCGCTCTTCAAGAACGAACCCGACATCGCACGCCGCCTGATCGACACGCGCTGCCCGATCGACCAGACGAACGGCGCCGGCGAAACCGCGCTGGGGTTCGCGACGCTGTTCAATCGCTTCGAACTGATTCCGCTGCTCGTCGCGCACGGCGCGAATCCGAACCATGTCGATCGGCGCGGGCAGTCGCTGCTTCAGCTCGCACTGACACACGACAACACCTACGCTGCGGATGCGCTGCGGCAAGCCGGAGCCACGCAGTAGCACGCGCTACGGATCAACCGTCCGAACGATGCGAACGCGTCGAGCAGCCGGCAGAAGCTGATCCGCTCCAGATCGGGATGCCCGATTCCGTACCGCGCCCAGCAGCCCCCCCTCGGCCCCCGTCGTCGCCGGCACTTCGTTGCCGAGCGGGTCGTCATCGATCACGTCGCGGTCGATCCTCGTCGACCGGACCGACCGGCGGAATGCCGACGACACCGCACGCATGACACGGCGCCACGCCCATTCGTCCGACCATTGCGACACCCGCCGCCCCGCTTTTCGCTTCCTTTCGCGGGCTCCATCGAATCTCCATCTTTCCGCATAAAAGCCCCCAACTAACCCAAGCAAACTCCAGCCCGTCAAAGCAGGCAGTGGGCTGCCTGCGTTTCCTGGAGTCGCTATGAAGAATCAGAAACGATGCTGCTACAGCGCGGTATGCGCGCTGGTGGCGGCAATGCTGGCGGGTTGCGGGCCCGCCGAACAGCAGGCCGCCGCACCGGCCACGCCGGTCGCGGCCATGACCGTGGCCGCCACGCGCCTCGACGTCACCGAGGACCTGCCGGGCCGCGTCGCGGCCGTGCGGGTGGCCGAGATCCGGCCGCAGGTGAGCGGCATCGTGCAGCGCCGGCTGTTCGAGCAAGGCACCGAAGTGCGCATGGGCCAGCCGCTGTTCCAGATCAATCCAGCACCGTTCAAGGCCGAGATGGACACCGCCGCCGCATCGCTGCAGCGTGCGCAGGCCGCGCTCGAACGCGCGAAGGTGCAGACGGCCCGCTTCAAGCCGCTCGTCGAAGCCGATGCGATCAGCCGCCAGGTGTACGACGACGCGGTGTCGCAACGCGACCAGGCCGCCGCCGATGTCGCGCAGGCCCGCGCGACGCTCGCGCGCCGCCAGCTCGACCTGAAATTCGCGACCGTTGAAGCGCCGATCGCCGGCCGCATCGACCAGGCGCTCGTGACCGAAGGCGCGCTGGTGTCGAGCGGCGACAGCCAGCCGATGGCGCGCATCCAGCAGATCGACCAGGTCTACGTGGACGTGCGCCAGCCGGCTGCGTCGCTCGAAGCGCTGCGCGGCGCGCTCGCCTCGCAGCCGCAAGCGTCGGACGCCAACGGCCTGCCGGTCGACGTGCTGCGCGACGACGACACGCGTTACGACGTGAAGGGCCGCATGCTGTTCTCGGGCGTCAACGTCGATCCGGGCACCGGCGACGTGCTGCTGCGCGTGCTGGTCGACAACCCGAAGCGACAGTTGCTGCCGGGCATGTACGTGCGTGCCCGCATTCCGCGCGCGCACTACGCCAACGCGGTGACGGTGCCGCAACAGGCCGTCGTGCGCGCCGGCGGCAAGCCGCAGGTGTGGGTGCTCGACGCGAAGGGCACCGCGCATCTGAAGGCTGTCGAGGTCGGCGAACTGACGAACCGCAGCTACCGCATCAAGTCGGGCCTGCAGGCCGGCCAGAAGATCGTCGTCGAAGGCATGGAACGCCTGGTCGACGGCGCGCCGGCCGCCGCGACCGACTGGAAGTCGCCTGACGCGGCCGCCACCGCATCCGCGCACTGAATCACGAGGAGCCTCCAGCCATGGCTGAATTCTTTATCCGACGCCCGGTGTTTGCGTGGGTGATCGCGCTCTTCATCATCCTGACGGGGCTGATCGCGATCCCGCAACTGCCGGTCGCGCGCTACCCGTCGGTCGCGCCGCCGTCCGTCACGATCACCGCGACCTATCCGGGCGCCACGCCGCAGACGATGAACGACGGCGTGCTGAGCCTCATCGAGCGCGAACTGTCCGGCGTCAAGAACCTGCTGTACTTCGAATCGTCGGCCGATACGTCCGGCGCCGCACAGATCACCGTGACGTTCAAGCCCGGCACCAATCCGGAGATGGCGCAGGTCGACGTGCAGAACAAGATCAAGTCGGTCGAGCCGCGCCTGCCCGCAGCCGTGCGCCAGAACGGGCTGATCGTCGAATCCGCATCGTCCGGCTTCCTGATGATCGTCGGCCTGCGTTCCGACAACGGCCGCTTCGACGAAGGCGCGCTCGCCGACTACATGGCGCGCAGCGTCTCCGAGGAACTGCGGCGAATCGACGGCGTCGGCCGCGTGCTGCAGTTCGGCTCCGAACGCGCGATGCGCATCTGGGTCGATCCGCAGAAGCTGATCAATTTCGGCCTGTCGATGAGCGACCTGACCACCGCGATCGGCCAGCAGAACGTGCAGATCGCACCGGGCAGCCTCGGTGCGCTGCCCGCGCTGGCGGGCCAGCGCGTGACCGTGCCGCTCACCGCGCAGGGCCAGCTCACGACGCCGGAAGAGTTCGCGAAGGTCGTGCTGCGCGCGAACGCGGACGGCTCGAAGGTCGTGCTCGGCGACGTCGCGCGCGTCGAACTCGGCTCGCAGAACTACACGTTCGTGAGCCGCGAGAACAACAAGCCTGCCACCCTCGCCGGCGTGCAGCTCGCACCGGGCGCGAACGCGGTGAAGACCGCCGATGCGATCCGTACGCGCATGGCCGAACTGAGCAAGTCGATGCCGTCCGGCATGACCTACTCGATTCCGCTCGACACGTCGCCGTTCGTGAAGATCTCGATCGAGAAGGTGCTGCACACGCTGCTCGAAGCGATGGTGCTCGTGTTCCTCGTGATGTACCTGTTCCTGCAGAACGTGCGCTACACGCTGATCCCGGCCATCGTCGCGCCGGTCGCGATGCTCGGCACGTTCACGGTGATGCTGCTGACCGGCTTCTCGATCAACGTGCTGACGATGTTCGGCATGGTGCTCGCGATCGGCATCATCGTCGATGATGCAATCGTCGTCGTCGAGAACGTCGAGCGCCTGATGGCCGAGGAAGGACTGTCGCCGAAGGACGCGACGTCGAAGGCGATGAAGGAGATCACCGGCGCGATCATCGGCGTCACGCTGGTGCTGACCGCGGTGTTCCTGCCGATGGCGATGGCGAGCGGCTCGGTCGGCGTGATCTACAAGCAGTTCACGATGTCGATGGCCGTGTCGATCCTGTTCTCGGCGCTGCTGGCACTGACGCTCACGCCGGCCCTGTGCGCGACGATGCTCAAGCCGCTGGCACCGGGCCATCACGAAAAACGCGGCTTCTTCGGCTGGTTCAACCGCCGCTTCGATATCCTGACGAAATGGTACGAGACGCGCGTCGGCCGCCTGGTCGGCCGCACGGGCCGCGTGATGCTGGTGTTCGTCGCGATCTCGGGCGCACTGGTGTTCGGCTTCCGCAGCCTGCCGTCGTCGTTCCTGCCGGACGAAGACCAGGGCTACCTCATCACCAGCTTTCTGCTGCCCGCAGACGCTACCGCCGAGCGCACGCATGACGTGGTCAAGACGCTGGAGAAGCATCTTGCTTCGCGTCCGGCAATCCAGTCGAGCATTTCCGTGATCGGCTACGGCTTCTCGGGCCAGGGTTCGAACGCGGCGATCAACTGGTCCGTGATGAAGGACTGGAAGAACCGCGGCGGCTCGTCGACGATCGAGGAAGGCATGCTCGCGCAGCAGGCGATGGCCGGCGTGACCGAAGGCACGGTGATGAGCCTGCTGCCGCCGGCCATCGACGAACTCGGCAACAGCTCGGGCTTCTCGATGCGCCTGGAAGACCGCGCCAACCAGGGCACCGCGGCGCTCAAGGCAGCGGAAGCGAAGCTGCTCGAACTCGCCGCGCAAAGCAAGGTCGTGACCGGCGTGTACCCGGACAGCCTGCCCGCCGGCACGAGCATCCGCCTCGAGATCGATCGCGCGAAGGCGCAGGCGCTCGGCGTGTCGTTCACGACGCTCAGTGACACGCTGTCGACCGCGATGGGTTCGACCTACGTGAACGACTTCCCGAACGCGGGCCGCATGCAGCAGGTGATCATCCAGGCCGATGCGCCGGCACGCATGCAGATCGACAACGTGATGAAGCTGTACGTGCGCAACGCGGCTGGCGGCATGGTGCCGATGTCCGAAGTGGTTCGCCCGGTATGGGCCGAGACGCCGCTGCAGATGGTGCGTTTCAAGGGCTACCCTTCCGCGCGCATCTCGGGCACCGCCGCGCCGGGCCAGTCGAGCGGCGCGGCCATGGCCGAGATGGAGCGGCTTGCCGCGCAGTTGCCGCCGGGCTTCGCGGTCGAGTGGACCGGCCAGTCTCTGCAGGAACGCCAGTCGGCGTCGCAGGCGCCGATGCTGATGGCGCTGTCGATGATCGTCGTGTTCCTGGTGCTCGCCGCGCTGTACGAAAGCTGGTCGATCCCGCTGTCGGTGATGCTGGTGGTGCCGCTCGGCCTGATCGGCGCGATCGGCGCGGTGCTGCTGCGCGGCATGCCGAACGACGTGTTCTTCAAGGTCGGGATGATCACCGTGATCGGCTTGTCCGCGAAGAACGCGATCCTGATCGTCGAATTCGCGAAGCAGTTGCGCGAGGAAGGCAAAGGACTCATTGAAGCGGCCGTGCAGGCGTCGAAGCTGCGCCTGCGCCCGATCCTGATGACCTCGCTCGCGTTCGGCCTCGGTGTCGTGCCGCTGATGATCGCGACCGGCGCCAGCGCCGAAACGCAGCACGCGATCGGTACCGGCGTGTTCGGCGGCATGGTGACCGCCACGGTACTGGCCATTTTCTTCGTCCCCGTTTTCTTTGTGTTCGTGATGAGCATCCAGGAGCGCATCGGCGCATGGCGGGCTTCCCGCAAGCAGCCGGCCGCCCCGACTCACGGACAGGAAGGTTGATGCCATGCGATTGCTTATTCTTCCCCTCGTCCTCGCCCTGTCGGCCTGCTCGCTCGCGCCGACGCTGGTCAAGCCCTCGATGCCGGTGCCGACGGCCTACACGGCCGCCGCGGCCGCCGACCTCAAGGCCAACGCGGCCGATCTCGGCTGGCGCACGATGTTCGGCGATCGCCGCCTGCAGCGCCTGATCGAGCTCTCGCTCGAAAACAACCGCGACCTGCGCCTCGCGGCGCTGAACGTCGAGGCCGCCGAAGCGCAGTACGGCATCCAGCGTTCCGCGCGCCTGCCGTCGATCGGCGCCGGCGCGAACTTCACGCGCCAGCGCACGTCGGACGACACGCAGTCGAGCCCGCCGCTGTTCGGCACGACGCAGAACCAGTACGGCGTGAACCTCGGCATCAGCGCGTTCGAGATCGACCTGTTCGGCCGCGTGAAATCGATGTCGGATGCGGCGTTCGCGCGCTACCTCGCGACCGATCACGGCCGCCGCGCGGTGCAGATCTCGCTGGTCGGCGGCGTCGCGGACGCGTACTTCGCGGAACGCCTCGCGCAGGAGCAGCGTCAGTTGTCCGAGCGCACACTCGCCGACTGGCAGCAGTCGCTCGATCTCGCACGCCGCCTGAAGGATGCGCATCAGGCGAGCGGCGTCGACATCGCACAAGCCGAAGGCCAGGTCGCAAGCGCCACGGCCGATCTCGAAGCGCGCACGCGCGCCGTCGAGCAGGCACGCAATGCGTTGCGCCTGCTGGTCGGCACCGAGCTGCCGAAGGATCTGCCCGAGCCGCTGCCGCTTCAGCAGCAACCGGTGATGACGCAACTGCCGGCCGGCCTGCCCTCCGAACTGCTGTTCCGTCGCCCGGATATCCGGCAGGCCGAACAGAACCTCGTCGCCGCGAATGCCGATATCGGCGCCGCGCGCGCCGCGTTCTTCCCGCGCCTGTCGCTGACGTCGTCGATCGGTTTCCTCAGCCCGGCGATGGGCAGCCTGTTCGACGGCGGCCAGCGCACGTGGAGCTTCGCGCCGCAGGTCACGGTGCCGATCTTCCAGGGCGGCCGGCTGCGCTCCGAGCTGCGACTCGCCGAAGTGCGCAAGTCCAGCGCGATCGTCGAATACGAACGCTCGATCCAGACCGCGTTTCGCGAAGTGGCCGACGGTCTCGCCGGGCGCGAAACCTTCGGCCGCCAGATCGAAGCGCAGACGCGCGTGGTCGGCTCGGCCGAACGCCGCACCGACCTGTCGAACCTGCGTTATCGCGCGGGCGTCGAGGGGCGGCTGGAACTGCTCGACTCGCAGCGGCAGCTCTACTCGGCACGGCAGGCGCTGCTCGACCTGCGCCGCAGCGAGCTCGGCAACGCCGTTGCGCTGTACAAGGCGCTCGGTGGCGGCCTGACCGACAAGGACGTCGCGCCGTCGCAGAGCGAGGTGCAGAACTGAACGAACGGCGCCGTTCCGCCCGTACAGCAGCAGATCGGGACGGCGCGATTCAGCCCGGCAACGGGCTGCCCCGATTGTTCGACATCGCACGGCACACTCCATGATCCATTCCCTGATACTGATTGCAGAAGACGAGCCCGACATCTCGGACATCCTCGACGCGTACCTGACGCACGACGGCTTTCGCACCTACCGCGTCGCCGACGGGCAAGCGGTGCTCGACGTGCAGCCGCACCTGAAGCCCGACCTCATCCTGCTCGACGTGAAGATGCCGCAGAAGAACGGCTGGGAGGTGCTCACCGAGCTGCGGCGGCGCGGCAATACGCCCGTCGTCGTCCTCACGGCATTCGACCGCGACCTCGACCGGCTGCAGGCGCTGCACGCCGGCGCGGACGACTACATCGTCAAGCCGTTCAACCCGGCCGAGGTCGTCGCGCGGCTGCGCGCGATCCTGCGCCGCTCGGCCGCGCCGCCGGCCACGCGCATGCTGCGAGTCGGCGACCTGGAGATCGACACCGACAGCTATCTGGCCCGCGTGCGGACGGATTCCGCCGAGATCCCGATCACGCTGACGCTGACCGAATTCCGGCTGCTCGCACACATGGCGCGATCGCCGAGCCGCGTGTTCACGCGCGGCGAGCTGCTCGATGCGTGCATGGCCGACGTGAGCGCGCTGGAGCGCACGGTCGACAGCCACATCTGCAGGCTGCGCAAGAAGCTCGAACAGGCCGGCGCACCGGGCATGCCCGAAGTGATGCGCGGTGTCGGCTACCGGCTGCGGGGCGCGCAGTGACGCTGCCGGCGAAGCCCGGCCGGCAAATCGGGCAGGCGATCGGCCTGGGCGCCATCGTCGCCGCATTGATCGCCTGCACCGCTGCATTCCTCCTTTACGCGTTGCGTCACCCGGGTGCGTTGCCGCACGACGCAACGGCCGACGCGATGATCCACGATGCATCCACTTACCTGGTGCTCGCGACGGTGCTGTTCGTGTGCCTGCTGGCAACCGCGTTCGACCTGTTCCGGCAGATGCGCCGCACGCTCGCGGCGCTCGACGCGGTTGCCGACCACACCGGCCGCATCGTCGCCGGCGACCTGTCGGCGCGCGTCGTTTCCCGCGACGGCTGCATGGCCGACCTGTCGCGCTTCATCGAGGACTTCAATGCGATGACCCATCAATTGAAATATCGGATTCCTTCCCATCCGGCAGCCGCCGCCGAAAGCAACAGTCGCTCGATGCGCACGCCGCTCGCGGAACTCGAAACCCGGCTCGAAGCCATCAAGGCGCTCGCCCACGAAGACGGCACTTCGTCGCGCGACGCGCTGCTTCACCAGGTCGACGACCTGTTCCGGTTTGTCGACGACCTTCAGGTTGCCGAACAGCCTGGGGCACTGACACTCGACCTGTGCCCGACGGCACTCGACCGCGAAATCGCCGGCGCCGTCGATTCGGTTCGCGAAGCATTTCGTGAAGCGGGGTTCGTCATCGACCTGGCGACCGACGCGGCCGTCGTGACCTGCGACTGCGCGCGCATCCGGCAAGCCGTTCTCGCGTTGCTCGACGACTTGCGGCGCCATTCCGCGCCGGCCACGCTGAGGCTTTTCGTCGAAAACCGCGCTGCGGGCGCCGTCGTCCGGATCGAAAACGAAGGTTCACGACACTTCGTCGAAACCGGTCTCGGCCTGTCCGTCGCGCGCGCGGTCGTCGAGGCGCACGGCGGGCAGGTCCGCCATCTCGCATCGCCTGGCGGCGCTGCCGTTCTCGAGTTCGACATCCCGCGGCACGCGCCGGCGATTCGAGTGTTTCCTCGATAGCAACCGACCCATTACAAAACGAATCGGAAATGATCGGCGAACCGACTCCGGCATTACCTTTCCCGCCGGTTTCGAGCATTACAAAATGCCGTCGATTTTTTCAAAATCATTGCGCTTTATTCGATTTAATTTTGTTTCATATAATCAAAAAAAGTTTGACACTCTGCTTTCGTTCTTGATACCGTCCGATGCAAGCAATCTGACGAATTGCTCACCACGCAATCGATTCCGCTCCACGTTTTTTCGCTTCCGCTGCACCGCAGTGCTCGCCGCCGGCTGATTCGTTCGCGCACCGGCGCATGCAATATCCCGATGCATCTCATTGGACAGCTGTCATCCGGCAGCGGGCCGAAGGATCGAATCAAATGAGCAGGACAACGAAACTGTTGCTCTAGCAATCCCGCCCGTGCCGAGTCCGGCGCCGCTTTTCCTTTATCGCGTTTTCCAAATTTCGCCCCCGGAGCAAACCCATCTCTCCGGATCGGGCGAAAGGCCCTGTCGCGTCCGTGCCATCCGCACGCATGCGACAGAACACGGCGATGCATGACCCGCATCGCTGTCGACCGTTGTTGTTCGTGCCGTTCGATGTTCAACCGGAGGGGTATTTGAAATGAATCAGGTTGCAGACAAGAAACAAAAGCACATTCGCATCGTCAAGCTCGCATCCGCCGCCGCAGCCGTTGCGTCGTTCGGCATGGCGACCGCCCATGCCGCGCCGGCGGCCGGCTGGACGGAAACCCGCACCAAGGGGTTCCTGCCGCTCGTGCAGCAGAGCGAAGCCGGTACGGCCGGCGCGCCCGCCGCGAGCACGGCGGCCGCGGCATCGGCGGCCGTCGAGCTCGCGCCCGGCGAATCGGTGGACATCGTGCTCGGGCTGAACCTGCGCAACGAGGCGCAACTCGACCAGTACCTGCGCGACCTGCATACGCCCGGCTCGCCGCACTACAAGCAGTTCCTCACGCCGGCGCAGTTCGCCGCGCAATATGCGCCGACCGACCAGCAGGTCGCGTCCGTCGTTGCGCACCTGCGCAAGGAAGGCTTCGTGAACATCGTGGTCGCGCCGAACCGCCTGCTGGTATCGGCGTCCGGCACCGCGGCGACCATCAAGTCCGCGTTCCGCACGACGCTCAAGCGCTTCACGCACAACGGCCGCAGCGTCTATGCGAATACCGACGCCGCGCAAGTGCCGAACGCGATCGGCGGCATCGTCGGCGCGGTGCTCGGGCTGCAGAACGTCGAGCTGATGCATACCGGTGCGGGCAGCAAGCCGCAAGGCAACACCAGCAACCTGACGATCCCGGCCGGCGCGTCGGCAGTGCCGCACAACCCGACCGAGTTCTCGTCGATCTACGGCGGCGACGGCACGCCGACTGCCTCGCAGACCACGGTCGGCATCATCTCCGAAGGCGACCTGTCGCAGACGGTGAGCGACCTCAATACGTTCGCCGCGAACAACGGCCTCGGCACGATCAGCAGCACCGTCGTGCAGACGGGCCCGGCAGGCAGTTCGTACACCGATACGTCCGGTACCGTCGAGTGGAATCTCGACAGCCAGTCGATCGTCGGCACGGCCGGCGGCAGCGTGAAGCAGGTCGTGTTCTACGCGGCACCGTCGATGACGCTCACGGCGATCACCGCCGCATACAACAAGGCGGTGACCGACAACGTCGCGAAAGTGATCAACGTCTCGCTCGGCGTGTGCGAATCGTCCGCGAACAGCACCGGCTCGCAGGCAACCGACGACACCATCTTCAAGCAGGCGGTCGCGCAGGGGCAGACCTTCTCGGTCTCGGCCGGCGATCACGGTGCGTACGAATGCGCGAGCGGCACGCCGTCGCGCTCGACCTACACGGTGAGCGAACCGGCCACGTCGCCGTACGTGATCGCGGTAGGCGGCACGACGCTGTTCACGAATACGTCGACCAACGCGTACAACAGCGAGATCGTCTGGAACGATCCGAGCTGGCAGGCGGGCACCGTGTGGTCGACGGGCGGCGGGTACAGCAAGTACGAAGCCGCGCCGACGTGGCAGTCGTCGACGCTGACCGGATCGACCAAGCGCGCACTGCCCGACGTCGGCTTCGACGCCGACCTGCGCACCGGCGCGATTCTCGTCGTGAACGGCCAGACGTCCGACACGCTGTGGGGCTCGGGCTACCTGAACAACGAAGGCGGCACGAGCCTCGCCGCGCCGATCTTCACGGGCATCTGGGCGCGGCTGCAGTCGGCCAACAACAATGCGCTCGGCTTCCCCGCGTCGAGCATCTACAAGTACTTCCCGTCCAACGCGGCGCTGCTGCACGACGTCACGTCCGGCAACAACGGCAGCGGCACGTACGGCTACAAGGCGAAGGCCGGCTGGGACGCGACGACGGGCTTCGGCAGCGTGAACATCTCGAAGCTGAACGCGTTCATCCAGAGCACGTCGGATTTCGCGCGCTGATGAACCGATGATCGACCCGGTTCCGGGTGTGCGTCGTCGGGTGCACACGGAACCGCACGCAACCGCGTAACAGCCCGCGACAGGCGCAAGCCGTCGCGGGTTTTCTGCATTCCGCGCGATCTCGCAGAACAGCATCCGGCGCGACGGTACGCACGCCGACCTTGCAATCGTTGCGCCAGCAACTTTCAGAACGATTACCCGTCGGGCGCCCGCCCGCTTACGGACTGCAAGGTACACACTGTTACACAACACGCCGACAACTTCCGCGCGTGTCGTGCGTTTAACTGAATATGACGATTCGTCGCGGGACTTCCGCCATGCGAACACGATCGCGCAGCCCGCGTGCCTGCCAACGCTGCCTCCACACCGAATGAACAACATGAACGACACACGTGCACACCGCCCCGTCAGGACGCTGATCGCGTCGTCCCTTATCGTGTCGCTGCTCGGCCTGGCGGCCTGCAACAGGAACGGCGACAGCAGCCCCGCCGCACCGGCGAGCGATGCGAGCGCGGCTGCCGCGGCACAGCCGGCCTCGACGCCCGTCGCCTACACGCCGCCGAGCGCCGACCAGCTCTACCAGATGGTCGCGCCGATCGCGCTGTTCCCCGACAAACTCGTCGCGCTGGTGCTTGCGGGCGCAACGTATCCGGACCAGGTGACAGCCGCCAACAACTGGGTCACGCAGAATCCGGCCTTGAAGGGGCAGGCACTCGCGAGCGCCGCCGACGCGCAGCCATGGGACCCGTCCGTCAAGGCGCTGACCGCCTTCCCCGCGGTGCTGTCGCAAATGGCGTCGAACCCGGCCTGGACCACGTCGCTCGGCCAGGCGTACTACAACGACCCGACCGACGTGATGAACGCGATCCAGGTAATGCGCCAGCGCGCGCAGACGTCCGGCCATCTCCGTTCGGGCAGCCAGATGCGCGTCACGCAAGTCGCGCAGGCCGCGCCGGCCGGCTACACGCCCGCCCCCGACGCGCCGGTCGTATATGCCGGGCCCGCGATCGTGCCGCCGCCGCCGCAGGCCATCGAGATCGAGTCCGCGCAGCCGGATGTCGTGTACGTGCCGTCTTACAACCCGACCGTCGTCTACGGCGAACCGGTGTCGGCCTACCCTGGCTACGTGTACCGGCCGCCCGCATACAGCACCGGCGAAGTCGTTGCGGCCAGCGTGATCACGTTCGGCGTCGGCATCGCCGTCGGCGCCGCGATCTTCGGGCACCACGACTGGGGCTGGCATGCATGGGGCATGAACTGGGGGGCGCCGCGTCCGGAAGGCCCGGGGTGGCACGATGGCTGGCAGCGCCCCGCCGTGGTGTACAACCACACCACGTACGTGACGAAGTCGACTACCGTGATCAACAACATCACCAACATCCGCAACACGCGCATCACGAACAACTACGGCGGCAACGTCACCACCAACAACACGACGATCGAGCGCAATGCCGTACAGCCCGGTGCCGAACCGATGCGCGGACAGGCCATGGAGCAGCGCGAGCGCGCCGCGCCGATGACGATGCCGCACTTCGGCGCAAACGACGCACGTCCCGGCACGCGGCCCGCGCCGGAAGCATTCGCGCAGAACCATGCGAACGCGCCGCATGCCGTGGCGCCGGCGCAGCATCCGCCCGGCGCGACGCACGACGAGCGGCAGCAGGCGATGCAGCAGGAGCGCGCAACCGCGCAGGAAAATCGTGCGGCGGCACAGCAACAACAGCAACGCGAGGAAATGCAGCAGCATAATACGGCGCAACAACGCGAAGCGATGCAGCAACGCAACGAAGCGCAACAACAGGGCCGCGCGCAGGCCCAGCAGCGTAACGAAGCGCAGCAGCAACGAGCGGAAGCCCAGCAACGCAGTGAGGCCCAGCAACGCAGTGAGGCCCAGCAGCAGCAACGCAAGGAGATGCAGCCGCACGCCGAAGCACCGCCGCAGGAACACGCGACACCGCGGCCTCGGCAACCGGCAACCGAGCACGCGGCGGCTCCGCATCCGCACCTGCCCGAGTCCCACCCGCAGCACGAGTCGCATGAGCATCATCCGGGGTAAGTCCCGCCGACGGTAGCGCGAATGCCGCGCTACCATCCGGCGCCCCCTCCTCAATCGGCCCAGTTCCGCACGTAGTCCGGCACGGCCACGTTGCCGTCGGCATGCACCGGCGTACCGCGTGCCGTCTTCAGCGGCAGGATTCCGGCCCAGACGGCAAGCGCCAGATCTTCGTCCTTGTCGGACGGCAGCGAATCGCTGATTTTCACGGCCGCTTCGTCCATGGAAATCCGCAGCACGCTGGTCGCGTTGATTTCCTTCGCATTGCCCGGCCGCGCTTCATGCCTGCGGCCCGGCGCAATCTTGTCCATCAACGCATCCAGTGCCGCGAGCTTTTCCGCACCGCCCTCCACCACCTCGAACTGCCCGTAGATCACCGCCGATCGGTAATTCATCGAATGGTTGAAGGCCGACCTGGCCAGTACGAGACCGTCCAGCAACGTGATCGCGACGCAAGCCTGCGCACCCGCCGACAGCGCCCTGATCATCCGGCTGCCGTTGGATCCGTGGATATGGAGATCGTCGCCTCGCCTCCAGTGCGCGGTCGGAATACAGTGCGTGTCCTGCCCGTCGCCGAACGCGATGTGACAGACGTAGGCCTCGTCCACGATGCGGTGGAGCATCGCGCGATCGTGACTGGCCAGCTCGGGCAGGCGGCGAATGGTCGTACGCGGTGTGGGAGCGATGGCGGTCTGGTCTTTCATATGTCTGAACTACGAAGTGAATTGAATCGGTAGCGCGCCGTATTCACGGCCGAATTGCCCGTCGCCGGGCTCGTCGACAGTCGCATGTCAAATCGATCAGAATACCGACGTGCAGCAGGCCGCGGCGATCGCCGGCACGGCTTGCGCGCCGGTCTGCACCGCGAGAACGTGAACGATACGATGCGCGCGGCATCTTCAAAAGAACCAGCACAACGAAAATTTCTGGAACCAGCCTATGGATTTCGCGCTGCTCATCTCGTCGCTTGCCCGACAGGACGGCACGACCCGACACAGCCAGCAGGAAGCGCTGTACCGGAGCCTGCGCACGCTGCTGCTCGACGGGCACCTTCCGCCCGGCACGCGGCTCGTGTCGACGCGCGTGCTCGCGGCCGAGCTGGGTATTGCACGCAACTCGGCGGTCTATGCGTACGAGCGGCTGGCGGAAGAAGGCTTCGTAGCCGCCACGCGCAACGGCACGATCACGCGATGGGACGGATGCAGCCGCGCGAGCGCCGCGAATGAAGACGGGCCGCCCGCGGTTCGGCTGTCGGCGCGCGTGCAAGGGCTGGAGAACGCCGATCCCGAGCCCGAACGCATGCTGCCGTTCGTCCCCGGCCTCCCGTCACTCGACGAATTCCCCGTGGCGCAGTGGCGCCGCTGCATCGAGCGTGCATGGAAAACCATCAAGCCCGCCCAGCTCGCGTATGGGCCGGTCGAAGGGCTGCCCGAGCTCAGGCGCGCGGTGGCCGCGTACATCCGCGTGTCGCGAGGCGTGCGCTGCGACACGGGCCAGGTATTCATCACCGACGGCACGCAAGGCAGCCTCGAGCTGTGTGCGCGCATGCTCGCGAATCCCGGCGAATACGGCTGGCTCGAGAATCCCTGCTACAACGGCGCGCGGACAGCCTTCCGCTCGACCGGCCTGAATCTCGTGCCGATCGAGGTCGATCACGAAGGGATGGCGCCTACCGACGCACAGTGGCGTAGCCAGCCGCCTCGGCTGATCTATACGACGCCATCGCACCAATATCCGCTCGGCGCACTGATGAGCCCGGCACGGCGCGCAGTGCTCGTCGAGCGTGCGCGCGCGTGCGGTGCGTGGATCGTCGAGGACGATTACGACAGCGAGTTCCGTCACGACGGCCAGCCGTTGCCCGCGATCCAGGGCCTGCATCCCGACGCGCCGGTCTGCTATCTCGGCACCTTCAGCAAGACGATGTTTCCCGCGCTTCGGCTCGGCTTCATGGTGGTGCCGCCGATCCTCGTCGATCGCTTCGCGCGAACGCTGCGCGAACTCGTCCATCGCGGTCATTCGGCCGACCAGCTCGCGATGGCCGAATTCATCGACACCGGCCTCTTTGCACGGCACCTGCGCAGGATGAGGTCGCTCTATGCCGGGCGGCGCAGCAGCCTCGAAGGCGCCCTCGCGCGCCACCTCGGCACCGCGTTGAGCGTGCGTGACAGTCCGGGCGGCATGCATCTGTCGGCGGATCTCACGGTGCCGCTGCACGACACCGACGTCGCGCGCGCCGCGTCCGCGCAGGGCCTGCTGCTGCAGCCGCTGAGCAGCTACCGCGTCGGCGACGGCCGAACGTACAACGGCTTCGTGCTCGGCTATTCCGGGCTGGACGACGCGACGATCGACTCAGCAACGACGCAGTTCGCGGCCGTCATCGAACGACTCGGCCGCACGCGCCGCTGAGCGTCGCTCACAGTTGCGATTCGATCGGAAACAGCCCCAGAAACCAGACCTCCATCCGCCGTGCGGGCGACACTTCCGGTTCGTGATCGATTTCGGTGACCTTCCCGTCCGCATCGGTCTGAATCCACACGAGCCGCCCTTTCCCGGCCGCATCGGTCGTCGCCTCGACACGCCACGCGATCCGGTCGAGCCGCGCCTCGAGATCGTTCGCCACCTGCGACGCAATTGCCGGACTTTCGCAATACACGCCGATCTCCGTATTGAGGTTCAGCGAGCGCGGATCGAGATTCATCGACCCGATGAAAATGCTCTGGTGATCGAACACGTAGGTCTTCGCGTGCAGCGACGCGCGTGACGAGCCGATGATGACCTGCTTCGAAATGCTCTTGTCGCCCGACGGCCGCCGTTCGTAAAGCCGCACGCCGGCATTCACCAGGTCGCTTCGATAATGCCGGTAGCCGGCATGCACGGCCGCCACGTCGGTCGACGCGAGCGAGTTGGTCAGCACCGTCACGCGCACGCCGCGCGCCGTGAGCGCACGCAGCCGCTCGACGACGTCCTTGCCCGGCACGAAATACGGCGACACGATCAGCAGGTCGCGCTGGGGCTGCAACGCAAGCGCGCGCAATTGCGGCATCAGGTGCCCCTCGGCGTCCTTCGGCGCGTGCGCGATCTTCGACGGATCGTCGTACAGCACCGTCGCGCGCCCCCACGACAATTCGGTACCCTGCCCATGCACGATCCGGTCGAGCCGCTGCCGGGCCTCGAGCACATACGGATTGTCCTCCATGGCTCTCAGGTAGTCGCGCAACCGTTCGCGCTCGCGATCGAGCCCGCCCGGCGCCGCATCGTGCCCGACCAGCACGTCGATCGGATACGCGTACGGAGAATTCCAGAACGTATCGAATTCGGTCGAGATGGCGTTCACCGCCGGGCCGTGGACGACGACATCGAGATCGCCGAACTCCAGCATCGAAGAGGCGCCGAAGTACTCGTCGCCGATATTGCGGCCACCGACGATCGCCGCCTGGTTGTCCGCGATCATCGCCTTGTTGTGCATGCGCCGGTTGACGCGCGCGAACTCGAATACCGTGCCGATCTTCTTGAACCGGCGAGTGGCCACCGGATTGAACAGCCGGATCTCGATGTTCGGGTGCGCGCTGATCTCGAGCAGCTTGCGGTCGTCCGCGTTGGTGCCGAGATCGTCGAGCAGCGCGCGCACGCGCACGCCGCGATCGGCCGCGCGGATGACCGCATCGGCCAGTTCGTGCCCGGTCAGGTCGTCGTGCCAGATGTAGTACTGAAGGTCGAGCGACCGGTCGGCGCGGTCGGCGAGCAGCACGCGCGCATCCAGCGCGTCGACCGGATCGGTCAGCAAATGGAACGCGTCCAGCCCTGGATGCGCGGCGGCCTGCTGGCGAAATGCCACACCGAGGCGCGTATTGTCGGTATCGGTGAATGCATGCGTCGGCGTGCGGTCGGCCTGCGGCGGCAGGCTCGCGCACGCAGCAAGCATCAGCAACGACAGAACCGCACCCCACGAACGCAGCATGATCATGTTGGCCGCCCCCATTGTCGGGCGAAGTCGGATTGTGTTTGTTCTGGCTGGCTGCCGGACGGAGCGCGGCGCCGGTCCCCGGTGCGCGCGATGGAGCAGCATGCGACCGGATCGCGCCACAGCATACTTCGATTGATATCGGGTCGGCACGCTTTCGGCGTTTCCGCGGTGGCGAAGACGCGACATGCGGCGCCGGCGCGAACGCGCTCAATACGCTCGACCGCGCACCAAAGAAAAACCCGCGACGCCGTGCGGCATCGCGGGTTTCGCGGCTTCCCCGGACAACCGTGGAAGCGAACCTGGTGGGCCCCCCGGGAGTCGAACCCGGCACCAACGAATTATGAGTTCGCTGCTCTAACCAAGCATGAGCTAGGGGCCCAGACGAGAAGCAAAGCGTGCTACACGCTGTCCCGGCAACGAGGCCGGGCCGGCATTGTAACAACAAAGACGACAAAGGGAACAAACGCCACCGGCATCATGCGGATACCGGCGGCGTTCGTGGCAGAGACGCTGGAAATCAGTTCCCTTCGAGGAACGACTTCAGCTTGTCGGAACGGCTCGGGTGACGCAGCTTGCGCAGCGCCTTGGCCTCGATCTGACGGATCCGCTCGCGCGTGACGTCGAACTGCTTGCCGACTTCCTCGAGCGTGTGGTCGGTGCTCATCTCGATACCGAAACGCATCCGCAGCACCTTCGCCTCACGCGGCGTCAGCGAATCGAGCACGTCCTTCACGACGTCGCGCATGCTGGCATGCAGTGCTGCATCCGCCGGCGCGACCGTGTTGTTGTCCTCGATGAAGTCGCCGAGATGGGAATCGTCGTCGTCGCCGATCGGCGTTTCCATCGAGATCGGCTCCTTCGCGATCTTCATGATCTTGCGGATCTTGTCTTCCGGCATCTCCATCTTCTCGGCGAGCGTTGCCGGATCCGGCTCGAGACCGGTTTCCTGCAGGATCTGCCGCGAGATGCGGTTCATCTTGTTGATCGTCTCGATCATGTGAACCGGAATACGGATCGTGCGCGCCTGGTCCGCGATCGAACGCGTGATGGCCTGACGGATCCACCACGTCGCGTAGGTCGAGAACTTGTAGCCACGACGGTATTCGAACTTGTCCACCGCCTTCATCAGGCCGATGTTGCCTTCCTGGATCAGGTCGAGGAACTGCAGGCCGCGGTTCGTGTACTTCTTCGCGATCGAGATCACGAGACGCAGGTTCGCCTCGGTCATTTCACGCTTCGCCTGGCGTGCCTTCAGTTCGCCGGCCGCCATCTGGCGGTTGGTTTCCTTCAGGTCCTTCAGCGGCAGCACGACGCGCGCCTGCAGGTCGAGCAGGCGCTGCTGCTGTTCGCGGATCGCCGGAACGTTACGCGACAGCACCGCGCTGTACGAATGGCCTTCTGCAGTGATCTTCTCGGCCCAGTCGAGATCGGTCTCGCTGCCCGGGAAGCGCGCGATGAATTCCGAGCGCGGCATGCCGCACTTGTCGACGACGATGTGCAGGATCTGGCGCTCGACCTGACGCACTTCGTCCACCTGCGCACGCAGCGTGTCGCACAGGCGTTCGACGGTACGCGCGGTGAAGCGGATCGTCATCAGTTCGGACTGGATCGTTTCCTGCGCCTTCAGGTAGGCCTTCGACTTGTAGCCTTCCTTTTCGAACGCGCGGCGCATCTTGTCGAACCACTCGCTGATCTGCGAGAACTTCTCGAGCGACGCACGCTTGAGGGCTTCGAGCTGGGCGGCGTTCGCCGATGCCTGCGCGGCACCGTCGTCTTCCTCCTCTTCCTCTTCTTCCTCTTCCTCTTCGGCTTCCTCGTCCTCGTTCTCGATGGCTTCCGCTTCCTTCGCGGAGAAGCCGTCGGTATCGGCGGAGTCCGAAGCATTCGGATCGAGCAGGCCGTCGACGAGCTCGTCGACGCGGATCTCTTCGTTCGCGACGCGTTCGGCCATCGCGAGGATGTCGGCGATCGTCGTCGGGCACGCGGAGATGGCCATCACCATGTGGCGCAGGCCGTCCTCGATCCGCTTCGCGATCTCGATTTCGCCTTCGCGCGTGAGCAGCTCGACCGTGCCCATTTCGCGCATGTACATCCGGACCGGATCGGTCGTGCGGCCGAATTCCGAATCGACGGTGGACAGCGCGACTTCCGCTTCCTCCTCGACTTCATCGTCCGACGACGCGGCGGGCGCGTTGTCGTTCAGGAGCAGCGTTTCCGCGTCCGGCGCCTGCTCGTAAACCGCCACGCCCATGTCGTTGAACGTGCCGATGATGCCTTCGAGGGCTTCGGTCTCGGTGAAGTTGTCCGGCAGGTGGTCGTTGATTTCGGCGTACGTCAGGAAGCCGCGCTCCTTGCCGAGCTTGATCAGCGCGCGCAGTTTCACGCGGCGCTCTTCGAGCTCCTCGGCCGTGCCCGGCGTGCTCGTCGCGAACGCTTCCTTCAGCAGCGCCTTTTCCTTGGCGCGACGATCGCGCACCTTGGATTTGCCCGGAGCAGCCGCGGCTGCGGGCTGCTCGTCGCTCTGATTTGCGTCGTCTTCGACGGATACTTCGTTCAGCTTTTTGGTCATGGAGTTCGCCGTACCGGCTATATCGACTCGCGGCTGCTGGACGACAGCCGGTTGAACCGTGGGTGCATGAGTAGTACGTACTGCCGTTTCGTCCGCGTCGGCAGTCGTGTCCCTTGCGCTTTTCGCACTTGCCCGCTTCGCCGCCGGCTTGGCCGGCCCGGAGTCGGGTCTGGCGGCAGCCCGTGTTCTGGCTGCCGGCGCCGGCGCAGCCTGAGCAGTGCCGGCCGCGGTTTTCTTTCCTGCTGGGGCTGACGTGGCTGAAGACGTTGTCCTGGTGGAAGAAGCAGACTTGGCCGCTGTGACCTTCTTGGTCGGCTCCGTCGAGCCCTTGCCTGCTGCTTTCTTTCCGCCTGTCGTCTTTGCCATCGCGATTCTCGCCTTTGCTTGGAAAACAAACCGCTGGAAACCTTATATTATAGCACGCTGGGGCGCCCTCTCTAAGCGCCCCGGCCGCCTACAGCCCGAGCCGACGTTTCATGTCGGTTCGCTGCTGGTTCAATTCCGTCAATTCAGCCAATTCCTCGGGGGTGAAGGTGGACTGCCGCGCCAGCCGGTCAAGCCGGTCGCAGCAGGCGTCGTAGCGCATCTTGAGCACCGCCGCCTGCAGCTCCTCCCCCGCGATTCGTTCCTGATCACGCTGCCGCTCGGGCACCGTCTCGTCTTCCGGATTCTGTAACAGCAAATCGCGGACGTTTTCATCATAGTCCAGAATTTCGCGGAAGATTTCCTCGTAAGTCGCGCCGTTCGAGGACGTCCGCAGGACATCCGACAGCAGCCGGAACTCCGCGCCGTCGCCCAGCGCGCGCGCATGGTCGACGACTTCCGCGAACAGTTCGCCGATGCGCGGCAACGCGCGCAGGGTCGCAATCTGTTCGTCGTCGAGCTGCGACGCGATGCGCGGATGCATCACCAGCGTGCGCAACGCGCGCTTTTCGCTGTCCGTCACGCGGCGGCGCTCGCTGCGCGGGGGCGCCTGGCGCGGCGGCGCCGCGATCCGCGTATCGACGTCGGACAGCCCCGCGACCTCTTCGAACGGGATATCGAGGCGGTCCGCGAACATATGCATGATCTGTGCACGCAACGCGTTCGCGGGCAGCGCCTGCAACAGCGGCTTCGCATCGAACAGCGCCTTCGCGCGCCCTTCCGGCTGATCGAGCGCCTTGCCGGCAATCGCTTCGTTCAGCAGAAATTGCGACAGCGGCATCGCGCGCTCGACCTGCTCGGAGAACGCGTCCGCGCCGAATTCGCGTACATAGCTGTCCGGATCATGCTCGGTCGGCAGAAAAAGGAACCGGATCGTGCGATTGTCGCCCGCATGCGGCAGGCAGGCCTCGAGCGCGCGCCGCGCCGCCCGCCGCCCGGCCGAATCGCCGTCGAAACTGAAAATGACCGTGTCGGTCTGGCGCAGCAGTTTCTGCACGTGAATCGGCGTGCACGCGGTGCCGAGCGTCGCGACCGCATTCGGAAACCCGAGCTGCGCGAGCGCGACGACGTCCATGTAGCCTTCGACGACCAGCACGTACTTGCGCTCGCGAATCGCGAGCCGCGCCTCGAACAGCCCGTACAGCTCGCTGCCCTTGTTGAACAGCGGCGTTTCGGGCGAGTTCAGGTACTTCGGTTCGCCGCTGCCGAGCACGCGGCCGCCGAAGCCAATCACCTGCCCCTTCACGTTGCGGATCGGGAACATGATCCGCTCGCGGAACCGGTCGTAGCGGCGCGCGACGCCCTGTGCGTCGGTCTTCTCGCTGACGATCACGAGCCCCGACTCGACGAGCGATTCGTCGCGATAGTCCGGGAACGCGGCTTCGAGGTTCTGCCAGCCGTCCGGCGCATAGCCGAGACCGAAGCGCGCGGCGATCTCGCCGGTCAGGCCCCGGTTCTTCAGGTACTGGATCGCAACCGTCGCGCCGCGCAACTGCTTGCGGTAGTAGTCGCATGCGGCCGTCATCGCGTCGGACAGCGCGGTCGCGACCGATTTCGACACCGGCGCCGGATAGTCGCCGCCACCGCCTCCGCCCCCACCGCCGCGCATCGACGGTTCGTGCGGCACGGTCAGCCCGACGGACTGCGCGAGTTCCTGCACGGCTTCCGGGAACGTGAGCCCCGCGTGCTCCATCAGGAAGCCGATCGCCGTGCCGTGCGCGCCGCAACCGAAGCAGTGATAGAACTGCTTGGTCGGACTGACGGTAAACGACGGGCTCTTCTCGTTATGGAACGGGCACAACCCCATGAAGTTGGCGCCGCCCTTCTTGAGCTGCACGTACCGGCCCACCACGTCGACGATATCGACGCGGTTCAGCAAGTCCTGCAGGAAAGAATGCGGAATCACCGTGGGATCGAGCGAAAAAAGACAATACGACGCCCGGCGCGCGCATCGCTGGGCGCACCGGGAACGGGTTTTACTTCGTGAGCGCGGCCTTGACCTGCGCGGAAACGGCCGTCATGTCGGCACGGCCGGCGAGCTTGCCCTTCAGCACGCCCATCACCTTGCCCATGTCCTGCGGGCCGGCTGCGCCGGTTTGCGCGACCGCCGCCTGGATTTCGGCCGCCACTTCGGCGTCCGACAGTTGCGCGGGCATGTAGCCGCCCAGCACGGTCAGCTCGGCCTGCTCCTTCGCGACGAGGTCGTCGCGGCCGGCGGCCTGGAACTGGCTGATCGAATCCTTGCGCTGCTTGATCATCTTGTCGATCACGGCCGTGATGCCCGCGTCGTCGAGCGTGACACGATCATCGACCTCACGCTGCTTGATCGCGGCCATCAGCAGGCGAATCGTCGCCAGGCGCTCGCTTTCCTTCGCGCGCATCGCGGCCTTCATGTCTTCGCTGATCTGCTCTTTCAAACTCATCTTTCACCCGGAATGGAAACGTGAATCCGACGCCCGCGAATGGGCGTCAACACAAAAACCCGCTTGGGACAGTGTCTCAAGCGGGTTGCTCGAATCCGGCATCGGCGACTCGCCGCCTGATCGGCTGCGCGATCGTACCCGATCGCGCGGAGTCGCCGGTGCGCCGCTCAGCGAACCGCGCGGCGCCCAATCGTTCAGTACAGCTTCTTCGGCAACGTCTGGCTGCGAATCCGCTTGTAATGACGCTTCACTGCAGCGGCCTTCTTGCGCTTGCGCTCCGCGGTCGGCTTCTCGTAAAACTCGCGCGCGCGAAGTTCGGTCAGCAGACCGTTCTTCTCGATCGTGCGCTTGAAGCGACGCATTGCAACTTCGAACGGCTCGTTCTCTTTAACGCGAATGATCGTCATGATCCGACACGAATAAAGGTTTGCAGGGAAAGACTACCGAGTATAGCAGAGCGATTGGATTGTCCAAAGGCGCGGGGGCCGGGTCCGCTTAAACGGGCCGGGCCGTCAGGCGCCCCGCGAATACTCCGCCGCGGCCTGCCCGGCCGCCGTGCCGGACGCCCACGCCCACTGGAAGTTGTAGCCGCCGAGCCAGCCCGTCACGTCCACCGCCTCGCCGACGAAGAACAGCCCCGGCACGCGCGCGCTCATCATCGTCGCCGACGACAGCTCCCGCGTATCGACCCCGCCCTTCGTCACTTCGGCCTTCTTGTAGCCCTCGGTGCCGTTCGGCGTCAGCGTCCAGCCGGACAGCGCCTCGCCGATCTGGCGCAGCGTCTTGTCGGGCAGGTCCGCAAGCCGCGCGTCGACCGCGACGCGATGCGTGTCGAGCCACGCATGGGCGAGGCGCGACGGCACCCAGTCGGCGAGCAGCGAACCGATCTGGCGCTTCGACGTACGCTTCGCGTCGAGCAGGTCGGCCACCGTGTCGCGCTGCGGCAGCAGGTCGACGCGGATCGGGTCGCCGGGCTGCCAGTAGCTCGAGATCTGCAGGATGCCGGGCCCGGACAGGCCGCGATGGGTCAGCAGCAGGTCCTCGACGAATTCGCCGCCGCGCTTCCTGTCGCCTGTCGACACGCGCACCTCCAGCGACACGCCCGACAGCGCCGCGAACGGCTCCCAGTCCTGCTGCGCGAACGTCAGCGGCACGAGCGCGGGCCGCGTATCGACGAGCTTGTGGCCGAACTGCTTCGCCAGCCGGTAGCCGAAGTCGGTCGCGCCGATCTTCGGGATCGACAGGCCGCCCGTCGCGATGATCAGTGCGCGCGCACCGATCGCCCCCGCCTGCTGCGTGTCGAGCACGAAGCCGTCGGCCGGCGCGTGGCGCACCGCGTCGACGACGACGGGCCGGCGCCACGCGATGCCGCCCGCGTCGCACTCGTGCTTCAGCACGTCGATGATCGCGTCGCTGCCGTGGTCGCAAAAAAGCTGACCCTTGTGCTTTTCGTGCCAGGTCACGTGATGGCGCTTGAGCAGCCCGAGGAAGTCGCGCGGCGTATAGCGCGCCAGTGCCGAGCGTGCGAAATGCGGATTCGACGACAGATAGTTGTCGGGGCCCGCGTACAGGTTCGTGAAGTTGCAGCGGCCGCCGCCCGAGATGCGGATCTTCTCGGCGAGCCGCGGCGCGTGATCGATCAGCACGACGCGGCGGCCGAGCTGCCCGGCGACCGCGGCGCTCATCATCCCGGCGGCGCCCGCGCCGATCACGGCGATGTCATAAGTTTCCATGGCGCGGATTGTACCTGCCCGGCATCGAGCCCGGGCCGCCGCCAGCGGCGGCCAGCCCTCGCCTGCTATAATTTCCGGTTACGTTGACCTTCCCGCGGTGCGCCCGACACGGCGCGCCCTGCCCGCACCCATGCTCGTTCTCGGCATCGAAAGCTCCTGCGACGAAACCGGCCTCGCGCTCTACGACACGCAGCGCGGCCTGCTCGCGCACGCGCTCCATTCGCAGATCGCCATGCACCGCGACTACGGCGGCGTCGTGCCCGAGCTCGCGTCGCGCGACCACATCCGCCGCGCGCTGCCGCTGCTCGAGGAAGTGATGGCCCAAAGCGGCACGCGCCGCGACGACATCGACGCGATCGCCTTTACGCAGGGCCCCGGCCTGGCCGGCGCGCTGCTGGTCGGCGCGAGCATCGCCAATGCGCTCGCCCTCGCATGGAACAAGCCGACCGTCGGCATCCATCACCTCGAAGGCCACCTGCTGTCGCCGCTGCTCGTCGACGAGCCGCCGCCGTTTCCGTTCATCGCGCTGCTGGTGTCCGGCGGCCATACGCAACTGATGCGCGTGACCGACGTCGGCGTGTACGAGACGCTCGGCGAAACGCTCGACGACGCAGCCGGTGAAGCGTTCGACAAGACGGCGAAACTGATCGGCCTCGGCTATCCGGGCGGCCCGGAAGTGTCGAAGCTCGCCGAGACGGGCACGCCGGGTGCAGTCGTGCTGCCGCGCCCCATGCTGCACTCGGGCGATCTCGACTTCAGCTTCAGCGGCCTCAAGACGGCCGTGCTCACGCAGATGAAGAAGTTCGAAGCGGCGAAGCTGGAAGGCGAAGCGCTCGACCGCGCGAAAGCCGACCTCGCGCGCGGCTTCGTCGACGCGGCCGTCGACGTGCTCGTCGCGAAATCGCTCGCCGCGCTGAAGAAGACCAGGCTCAAGCGCCTCGTGGTCGCGGGCGGCGTCGGTGCGAACCGTCAGTTGCGCGCGGCACTGTCGGCCGCCGCCGCCAAGCGCGGCTTCGACGTGCACTACCCCGATCTCGCGCTCTGCACCGACAACGGCGCAATGATCGCGCTCGCAGGCGCACTGCGGCTCGGCCGCTGGCCCGAGCAGGCCAATGCCGACTACGCGTTCACGGTGAAGCCGCGCTGGGATCTCGCGTCGCTCGCACGCTGAACCGCGCAGCGCAACACCGCAAGCGGGAAAACAAAAAGGCCGCTCGGTTCGAGCGGCCTTCTTCATGGGCGCGGCGAAAAAAGCAGTGTCATGCAGCGAGGCGCTTGTCGCGCTCGATCAGCGCATACGCGCTGTGATTGTGGATCGACTCGAAGTTCTCGGCTTCGAGCACGTAGGCAACCACGCGCTCGTCCGCATCGAGACGCTGTGCGACGTCGCGCACGAGATCCTCGACGAACTTCGGATTCTCGTACGCACGCTCGGTGACGAACTTCTCGTCCGGGCGCTTCAGCAGGCCCCACAGTTCGCACGACGCTTCCTCTTCCGCGATGCGGATCAGCGCCTCGACCGGCAGGTCGGCCGCGAGCTCGGCATCGATCGTCACGTGCGAGCGCTGATTGTGCGCGCCGTACTGCGAGATCTTCTTCGAGCACGGGCACAGGCTCGTCACCGGCACGAGCACCTTCAGGAACAGGCGCGTGTCGCCGTTGCGGCTTTCGCCCGCGAGCGTCACTTCATAGTCGAGCAGGCTCTGCACGCCCGACACCGGCGCCGTCTTGTTCACGAAATACGGGAACGTGACCTCGATGCGGCCGGCCTCGGCTTCGAGCTTCTCGAGCATCGACGCGAGCATCGCGCGGAAGCGCTCGACCGTCAGCGGTGCGCGATTCTCCTCGAGCAGCGCGACGAAGCGCGACATGTGCGTACCCTTCTGGTCGGCAGGCAGACGGACGTCGAGGTTCCAGACACCGACGCTCGGCTGCACGTCGCCGCTTTCGGTGCACACCGTCAACGGATGCCGGACCGCCTTCACGCCCACACGCTGAATCGGGATCTGACGGGTATCCACCGTGCTCTGCACGTCGGGCATCACGAAGGCGGGATTCATCTGGTTCATCTTTGTTCAATCCTTGTAAGCCGCGCGTTCGACGACGCGCACGCCGCGTCACGCGGCAGCCGGAAAAGCAACATGGGCCCGCAGGCCCATGTTTTCCGCATCAATGAAGACCGGTTGCGCCAGTCGCACCGGCACCGCCCGCAGGCGGCGCCAGCTTATGCGACGCGCTTCGCCTGACCGGCGACATCGGCCGCCGGGTTCAGAAAGCGTTCGCGAATCGATTTCGCGATGCCCGCGCCGTCGAGGCCGCATTGCGACAGCAGCTTCGCGGGATCGCCGTGATCGATGAACAGGTCAGGGAGGCCCAATTGTAGTACGGGTCGGATAACCCCACTCTCCATCAGGGCTTCCACGCAGGCCGAGCCCGCGCCGCCCATCACGCAGCCTTCCTCGACGGTGACGAGGTAGTCGTGCGTTTCGGCGAGTTCGCGCACGAGCGCGGCGTCGACCGGCTTCACGAAGCGCATGTTCGCGACCGTTGCGTCGAGTTCCTCGCCCGCAGCCAGCGACGGTGCGACCATCGTGCCGAATGCGAGGATCGCGACGCGCTTGCCTTCCGGCTGCGACGTCCGGCGGCGCACTTCACCCTTGCCGAGCGGGATCTCGGTGAATTCCTTCACCGTCGCCACGCCCGTGCCCGCGCCGCGCGGATAGCGCACCGCGGTCGGGTTCGGCTGCTGCAGCGCCGTGTGCAGCATCTGACGGCATTCGTTCTCGTCGGATGCGGCCATGATCGTCATGTTCGGGATGCAGCGCATGAACGCGAGATCGTATGCACCGGCGTGCGTCGCGCCGTCCGCGCCGACGAGGCCCGCGCGGTCGATCGCGAACACGACCGGCAGGTTCTGCAGCGCGACGTCGTGGATCAGCTGGTCGTATGCACGCTGCAGGAACGTCGAGTAGATCGCGACGACGGGCTTCAGCCCTTCGGTCGCGAGGCCGCCCGCGAACGTCACCGCGTGCTGCTCGGCGATGCCTACGTCGTAGTAGCGATCCTTGAAGCGCTTCTCGAACTCGACCATGCCCGAGCCTTCGCGCATGGCGGGCGTGATGCCGACGACGCGCGTATCGCGCTCGGCTTCATCGCACAGCCACTCGCCGAACACCTGCGTGTACGTCTTCTTCGCGGGCGTGGTCGACGGCTTGATGCCCTCGGCCGGATTGAACTTGCCGGGGCCGTGATAGAGCACGGGATCGGCTTCGGCGAGCTTGTAGCCCTGGCCTTTCTTCGTCACCACGTGCAGGAACTGCGGACCGCGCAGTTCGCGGATGTTCTGCAGCGTCGGGATCAGCGAATCGAGATCGTGACCGTCGATCGGGCCGATGTAGTTGAAGCCGAACTCCTCGAACAGCGTGGCGGGCACGACCATGCCCTTCGCGTGCTCCTCGAGCTTGCGCGCGAGTTCGAGCACCGGCGGCGCCACGCTCAGCACGCGCTCGACACCTGCACGCGCAGCCGCATAGAAGCGGCCCGACATCAGGCGGGCGAGATGGCGATTCAGCGCGCCGACCGGCGGCGAGATCGACATGTCGTTGTCGTTCAGGATCACGAGCACCTTCGCGTCTTCCGACACGCCCGCGTTGTTCATCGCCTCGAACGCCATGCCGGCCGTCATCGCGCCGTCGCCGATCACGGCGATCGAGAAGCGGTCGTCGCCGTTCAGCTGGCTGCCGATCGCCATGCCGAGCGCGGCCGAGATCGACGTGCTCGAGTGCGCGGTGCCGAACGTGTCGTATTCGGACTCGCTGCGGCGCGGGAAGCCCGAGATGCCGTCCTGCTGACGCAGCGAATGCATCTGGTCGCGGCGGCCCGTCAGGATCTTGTGCGGGTAGGTCTGGTGGCCCACGTCCCAGACGATGCGATCGTTCGGCGTGTTGAACACGTAGTGCAACGCGATCGTCAGCTCGACCGTCCCGAGGTTGGACGACAAATGGCCGCCCGTCTTCGACACGCTGTCGAGCACGAACGCGCGCAGTTCATCCGCGAGCGGTTGCAGTTGGCGACGATCGAGGCGGCGCAAATCCGCCGGGTCGTCGATGGTTTTCAGCAAGTCGTACATCGTCGTTCCATTGTAGGAAATCAAACGCGCCCGCATTCTGTTGCACGCACCGTAGCGTGTGCGCGGCGGCGGGCTTTCGCGTCAGCTGACCCGGTTCACTACCAGGTCGGCAAGTTCGGCGAGACGCTGTGCGCGTGCGCCGAACGGTTTCAGCGCGTCGTGCGCTTCGGCGCGCAACTGCGCGGCCAGCTCGCGCGACGCCTCGAGGCCGAGGATCGATACGTAGGTCGGCTTGTCGTTCGCCGCATCCTTGCCGGCCGTCTTGCCGAGCGTCGCCGAATCGGTCGTGACGTCGAGAATGTCGTCGACGACCTGGAAGGCCAGACCCACGGCCCCCGCATAGACGTCGAGCGCCGCCATCGTTTCCGCCGAAGGCGTCTCGCCGGCCAGCGCACCCATCCGGACGGCCGCGCGCAGCAGTGCACCGGTCTTCATCCGGTGCATCGTCTCGAGCTGTTCGCGCGTCAGCTTGAGGCCGACGCTCGCCAGGTCGATCGCCTGCCCGCCGGCCATGCCGATCGAGCCGCTCGCGAGCGCCAGTTCGCGCACGAGCGCAGCCTGCTGCACTGGCGACAGCGCATCGGCGTCGGTCAGCGCAACGAATGCCTGCGACTGCAGCGCATCGCCGACCAGCAGTGCCGTCGGCTCGTCGTACTGCACGTGCACGGTCGGCTTGCCGCGGCGCAATGCGTCGTCGTCCATGCACGGCATGTCGTCGTGCACGAGCGAGTAGACGTGGATCATCTCCAGCGCCGCCGCTGCCGCGTTGCGTGCCGCTTCCGTCGCGCCGGTCAGTTCGCCGGCTGCATGGCACAGCAGCGGGCGAACACGCTTGCCGCCGCCGAGGACCGCGTAGCGCATCGCCTCGTGTAGCTTCGCGGGCATCGCGGTTTCAGCGGGCAGATAGTGGCCGAGTGCGTCTTCGACACGGTCAAGCACAGACCGCATCCATTGTTCGAATGTCATAGATCGTCGTCTTCGCCGTCCGTGGCGGCCGTTCCGGACGAAAGCGGCTTCAGCGTCGCGCCGTCGAGCACGCGGACCTGCTGCTCCACTTTCTCAAGCTGCTGTTGGCAAAACGCAACGAGGGTCGCACCGCGGCGATACGCCGCCAGCGAATCCTCGAGGCTCAACGCGCCGCCTTCCATCCGGGCAACCAGCGTCTCGAGTTCCGCGAGCGCCGTCTCGTAATTGTCCGGCAACGGTTCGGTGCCATTGCCGGGCGGCGTGGCGCCTGGGGATGCGGTTTTCGCCATGGACGAGGGTGTCAAATTTCAAAACAAGTCGGACATTCTACGGCAAAAGAGAATTTTCCGACCTGCCGTCGTGGGCACCCGAACACAATTCCGGCCCCATCTCCCATGCACAGTGTGCGCCTTTCGATGGCTCGCGGACAAAAAATTGACACAAATCAGGCACTTAATCCTAGCCTTGCGAGGCGAACCGGGTATAATTCTCCGTTTCCCTAAATCGATTTTTCGATGGTTGGGTTGTTCACTGCTTTCACGCTAACACCGGGAGTGGGAATGTCCAATCTGAGCGACGCGCTTCAGTTGAAGTCGGCTCACAGCCAGCTTCCAGTCACTGCATATTTCGATGAGGCGCTACTCGAGCGCGAGATCGAAACCCTCTTCAAGAAAGGACCTCGTTACGTCGGGCACGAGTTGATGGTGCCCGAGGCGGGGGATTATTTTGCGCTGCCGTCCGAGAAGGAAGGCCGCGTGCTGGTCCGCAACCAGACGAACCAGATCGAACTGCTGTCGAACGTCTGCCGTCACCGGCAGGCAATCATGCTCAACGGGCGCGGCCACACACAGAATATCGTGTGCCCGCTGCACCGCTGGACGTACGACCTGGAAGGCGAGTTGCTCGGCGCGCCGCACTTCCCCGACAAGCCGTGCCTGAACCTCGGCAAGAGCCCGCTGCAGAACTGGCAGGGGCTGCTGTTCGAGGCTGAAGGCCGCCATGTCGCGCGCGATCTCGCCAACCTCGGCACGAAGCATCACTTCGACTTCTCCGAGTACCACTTCGATCACGTCGAAGTGCACGAGTGCGACTACAACTGGAAGACGTTCATCGAGGTCTACCTCGAGGATTACCACGTCGTCCCGTTCCATCCGGGCCTCGGCAGCTTCGTGTCATGCGACGACCTCAAGTGGGAGTTCGGCGACTGGTACAGCGTGCAGACGGTCGGCGTGCACAACGCCCTCGCGAAGCCGGGCAGCGCGACTTACCAGAAATGGCACGAGCAGGTGCTGAAGTTCCGCAACGGCGTACCGCCGGAGTTCGGCGCGATCTGGATGGTCTACTACCCGGGCCTGATGATCGAGTGGTATCCGCACGTGCTCGTCGTGTCGTGGCTGATCCCGCGCGGCCCGCAGAAGACGACCAACATCGTCGAGTTCTATTACCCCGAGGAAATCGCGCTGTTCGAACGCGAATTCGTCGAGGCCGAGCGCGCCGCCTATATGGAAACGGCCGTCGAGGACGACGAGATCGCGATGCGGATGGACGCAGGCCGCCGTGCACTGATGGCCCGCGGCGAGTCGCAGGTCGGCCCGTACCAGAGCCCGATGGAAGACGGCATGCAGCACTTCCACGAGTTCCTGCGCCGCCACCTCGGCGACCTCTGACACCCGGTGCGGCGCTTTGACGCCGTGCGGCATAGCGCATACGAAAAGACGGGCTTCGGCCCGTCTTTTTTTGTTTAGACTTGGAGTGTCAGGCCCATTGCACTCCAGGGAGTCGTCATGCCACACACTCATTACACCACGCTCATCTCCGCCGCCAATCTCGCCGAGCGCCTGGCCGCGGCGCCCGGCAGCGTCGTCCTGTTCGACTGCCGCTTCGATCTCGCCGATCCCGGCGCCGGGGAAGCGGCCTATGCGGCCCGCCATCTCCCCGGCGCACAGTACCTTCATCTCGACCGCGACCTGTCGGGCCGCAAGACCGGCACCAACGGCCGCCATCCGCTGCCGACCCGCGACGCATTCGCGACGCTGCTCGCCAGCCGCGGCCTCAAGCAGGGCCAGCAAGTCGTGGCATACGACGCGCAAGGCGGCGCGTATGCGGCGCGCCTGTGGTGGCTGCTGCGCTGGCTCGGCCATGATTCGGTCGCCGTGCTCGACGGCGGCCTGCAGGCCTGGGAAGCGGCCGGCCAGCCGCTGACGGCCGACGTGCCGCAACCGGCCGCCGGCGATTTCCGTGCGGCCGCGCCGCTCGAGTCGACGGTCGACGCGGCGGCCGTGCTCGCGAACGTGACGTCGCCCACGCGCGTCGTGATCGATGCACGCGCACCGGATCGCTACCGCGGCGAAAACGAAACGATCGATCGTGTCGGCGGCCACATCCCCGGCGCACGCAACCGTTTCTTCAAGGACAACCTGAACGCCGACGGCCGCTTCAAGACCGGCCACGAACTGCGTGAGGCGTTCTCGACCGTGCTGGCCGGCACCGAGCCGAACCGCGTGATCCTGCAATGCGGCTCCGGCGTGACCGCGTGCCACAACGCGCTGGCGATGGAAGTGGCGGGCCTGCACGGCGCATCGCTGTACCCGGGCTCGTGGAGCGAATGGAGCGCCGATCCGTCGCGGCCGATCGCAACCGGCCCGACGCCGTAAGCGCCGGCACCGCGCAGCAGTGACGAAGCGGCGGCATGGGCCGCCGCTTGTCGTTTACATCACGCCGAACTTGTGGAACCACTCGATCGCGCGCTTCCAGCCGTCCTCGGCATCGGCCTTCACATAGCTCGGCCGGTAGTCGGCGAAGAATGCGTGACCGGCATCCGGATACACGACGATCTCCGATTCGCGCGCGAGCTTCGAATCGCTCGCCTGGATCGCCTTGCGCATGTCCGCGAGCGACGCCTGCGTGATGTTCTGATCCTTCTCGCCGTACAGCCCGAGCACGGGCACCTTCAGCGACGACGCATGATCGACCGGATTGAACGGCGTCATCTCGTCGGTCTTGCCTTCGACGAACCCGTACCAGGCCACGGCCGCCCGCACATGCGGGTTGTGTTCCGCATACAGCCACGCCTGGCGGCCACCCCAGCAGAACCCCGTCACGCCGAGGCGAGACAGGTCGCCGCCGTTCTTGCCGGCCCATGCGACCGTTGCATCGAGATCCTCGGTGACCTGTCGGTCCGGCACCTTGCTGACGATGTTTTCGACGAGCGCCTGGATCGTCGGATACTTGGCCGCATTGCCCTGCCGCGCGAACAGGTCGGGCGCAATCGCGAGATAGCCGAGCTTCGCGAAGCGGCGGCAGACGTCGGCGATATGCGCGTGCACGCCAAAGATCTCGTGAATCACGATGACGACCGGCAGGTTCGTCTTGCCGGCCGGCTGCGCACGATAGGCCGGCACGCTCGCGTCGCCCGAGCGGATCTCGATGGTGTCGACGTCCAGCCCGGCGCTGTCGGTCGTGACCGTCTGCGCCGAAACGGGCAGCACGGCCGCCGCGAAAGTGCCGCCCAGCGCGGCCTGCATGAACTTGCGGCGCGAGAACGGCACGTGGGGAACCAGGCTGTCGACTTCGGGTTTCAACATGAATGCACTCCTCGATTGAGCGCCGCCGCCACGATTCTGGATGCGTATGACGGGGCATCGCGCCGGCACGCGGCGCGGATGTCGCGGCGGTTGGCACCCTGCCGCAAACGGAAACCCGGACACGATGCCCAATTATCCGTTGTCGCGTCAACTGTCAGATATGTAAGACTCGATTACGGCGCGTTGCGCCGACCCCGTCGATCGCCGCGACTCGGCCTGATGCTCGCGGACTGAAACGAAAAACGCGCAGGCAAAATGGTCTCTATCTGCAAACAACGACGGGCGGAGAATACGCGCGACCTGCGCACTCCCCGCCCGCCTTGCCCGCGAACGCGCAATCAGTGCAGCTTGACACGCGGCAGCGTCGTACGCCGCAGCCAGTGCGCGACCGTATCGAGCATCATCCGCGGATAGCCGTGCAGCGCGGCGATGTGCATCCGGTACAGCGACATGTACATGAAGCGTGCGAACAGTCCTTCGATCAGCATGTTGCCGCCGATCAGCCCGCCCATCAGGTTGCCCACCGCGCTGAAATGGCCGAGCGACACGAGCGAGCCCAGGTCGCGATACGTGAATTCCGGCAGCGGACGCCCTTCGAGCCGGCAGCCGATCGCCTTCAGCAGGAAGCTCGCCTGCTGGTGCGCGGCCTGCGCGCGCGGCGGCACGTTGCGCTCGTTGCCGGGCCACGCGCATGCCGCGCAATCGCCGAGCGCGAAGATGTTGTCGTCGGTGAAAGTCTGCAGCGTGCGGCGCACGTCGAGCTGGCCAAGCTTGTTGACCTGGAGTCCATCGAGATTCGCGAGCACGGACGGCGCCTTGATGCCGGCAGCCCAGACCGTCAGGTCGGCACGTATCGTCTTGCCGCTCGCCGTGTGGACGGCCCCGGGCGCCACCTCCGTCACGCGCTCGGAGAGCATCAGCCGCACGCCGATCTTTTCGAGCAGTTCGGCCGTCGCCGACGACACGCGCTCCGGCAACGCCGGGAGGATCCGCGGCCCCGATTCGATCAGCACGATGCCGACGTCGTGCCGCGGATCGAGCTTGTGCAGCCCGTAGACCGACAACACTTGCGCGGTGTTGCGCAGCTCGGCGGACAGCTCGACGCCGGTGGCGCCGCCGCCGACGATCGCAACCTGGATGCGCGGCTCTGCCGCTTCGCCCGGTGCGCCCGATACAGCCGGCGCCGGGCTCTGGTGCTCGGCACGCATGCACGCGGCGATCAGCCGTTTGCGGAAACGCTCGGCCTCACCGACCGTATCGAGCGCGATCGCGTTTTCCGCTGCGCCCTGCACGCCGAAGAAGTGGGTCGTGCTGCCGATCGCGATCACGAGCGTGTCGTATTCCAGTTCGCGCGCCGGCAGCAGTTCCTCGCCGTCGCTGTCGTTGACCGGCGCGATCGTGATGCGTTTCCCGGTGCGGTCGAGCCCGCTCAGGCCGCCCTGCTGGAACTCGAAGCCGTGCCAGCGCGCCTGCGCCGCATATTCGAGCTCCTGCGTGAACGGGTCCATGCTGCCGGCCGCGACTTCGTGCAGCAGCGGTTTCCAGATGTGGGTCGGATTGCGGTCGACGAGCGTGACGAGTGCACGCGCGGGACGATTGCCGCGCGCGCCGTAACGGTCGCCGAGCCGCGTCGCCAGTTCCAGGCCGCCCGCGCCTCCGCCTACGATGATGATCCGATGCATCTGATTCCCCCTTTGCGATTCGATACTGCTGCCGCCGGACGAAGCAAACGCGATCCGTTCGCGCCGCCCGGTGGATTAACCGGTTCGGACATCATCGTTGTGCAGTTCGAAACACTTCGATGCGCCGGCCCCGGAACGCGGGGCGCGCCGCCCCACGTCAATGACATGACTGACATGCATTGTCCGGGAGCTTGCGCGTTGACCACAAGCAAACCATCTCGATATTCAGCATCCCTGCAACAATATGCCGCGGGGAACGCGAACCGCACGGGGGTGCGTCAGTGTGCCTCTTCCCAGTTCGCGCCGGCCCCCACTTCGGCGACGAGCGGCACTTTCAGCTTCGCGACGCCGCACATCATTTCCGGCAGTTTCTCGCGCACCAGCGACAGCTCGTCGTCGGGCACCTCGAGTACCAGTTCATCGTGCACCTGCATGATCATCCGCGACGCGAGCTTGTCGCGCGTGAGCCAGTCGTCCACCGCGATCATCGACAGCTTGATCAGGTCGGCCGCCGTGCCCTGCATCGGCGCATTGATGGCCGCGCGCTCGGCCGCCTGGCGGCGCGGGCCGTTGCCGCCGTTGATCTCCGGCAGCCACAGGCGGCGGCCGAAAACGGTTTCGACGTAGCCCTTCTCCTTCGCCAGCGAGCGCGTGTCTTCCATGTACTGCGCGACGCCCGGGTAGCGGGCGAAATAGCGGTCGATATAGAGCTTCGCCGCATCGCGCGTGATGCCGAGGTTCGACGCGAGGCCGAACGCGCTCATCCCGTAGATGAGCCCGAAGTTGATCACCTTCGCGATCCGGCGCTGGTCGGAATTGACCTCCAGCGGCGTCACGCCGAACACTTCGGCGGCCGTCGCGCGGTGAATGTCCTCGCCCTGCGAGAACGCGCGCAGCAGCGACGCGTCGCCCGAGATGTGCGCCATGATCCGCAGTTCGATCTGCGAATAGTCGGCCGACACGATCCGGTGGCCCGGCGACGCGATGAACGCCTCGCGGATACGCCGGCCTTCGGCCGTGCGCACCGGAATATTCTGAAGATTCGGGTCGTTCGATGCGAGGCGGCCCGTCACCGCGACGGCCTGCGCATAGTTCGTGTGCACGCGGCCCGTCGACGGGTTCACCATGCGCGGCAGCTTGTCGGTATAGGTCGACTTCAGCTTTGACAGCCCGCGATGCTCGAGCAGCAGCTTCGGCAGCGGGTAGTCCTCCGCCAGCTTCTGCAGCACCTCTTCGTCGGTCGACGGCGCGCCGCTCGGCGTCTTCTTCACGACGGGCAACTGCAGCTTCTCGAAGAAGATCTGCCCGATCTGCTTCGGCGAGCCGAGATTGAATTCGCCGCCCGCCAGTTCGTACGCCTGCGCTTCGAGCTCGATCAGGCGCGTCGCGATCTCGGTGCTTTGCGCCTGCAGGCGCGCATCGTCGATCAGCACGCCCGTACGCTCCATCTTGCGCAGCACGAGCGACACCGGCATCTCGATCTCACGGTACACGCGCTCGAGGCCCGGCTCGCGCGCGACCTGTGGATACAGCGCGTGATGAAGCTGCAACGTGATGTCCGCGTCTTCGGCCGCGTATTCGGCGGCCTGCGCGAGCGCCACTTCGTCGAAACCGATCTGCTTCGCGCCCTTGCCCGCGACGTCTTCGTACTTGATCGTCTTGACGCCCAGATGACGCAGCGCGAGGCTGTCCATGTCGTGCGTGCGGTGCGATTCGACCACGTACGATTCGAGCAGCGTGTCGTGCTCGATGCCGTTCAGCGCGATGTCGTAGTTCGCGAGCACCTGCGCGTCGTACTTCAGGTGCTGGCCGACCTTCTTGCGATCGGCCGATTCGAGCCACGGCTTCAGGCGGGCGAGCACTTCGTCGATCGGCAGCTGCTCGGGCATGTCGGGGCCGCGGTGCGCGACCGGCAGGTACGCCGCCTTGCCCGGCTCGACCGAGAACGACAGGCCGACGAGCCGTGCGAGCATCGGGTCGAGCGCGGTGGTTTCGGTGTCGAACGCGGTCAGTGCGGCCGCATCGATCTTCGCGAACCATGCGTCAAACTGTTCCCAGGTCTGGATCGTGTCGTATTCGCGCACGACGTCGGTCGCGATCACCGGGGCCGGCTCGCCTTCCGGCGCATCGGCGCCGTTGCCTTCGGCCGGTGCGCTCTCGACTTCGCGCAGCCACGTCTTGAAGCCGTACCGCGCGAAGATGTCGCGCAGCAGGTCGCGCGCCTCGCCGTCGCTCTTCAGCGACGCCTCGATCGATTCGAGATGCGGTGCGAGATCGCATGCCGTGTCGACGGTCACGAGCTGGCGGCCGAGCGGCAGGAAGTCGAGTGCGCGGCGCAGGTTGTCGCCGACCACACCCTTGATCTCGCCCGCGTGTTCGATCACGCCGTCGAGGCTGTCGTATTGCGCGAGCCATTTCACGGCTGTCTTCGGCCCGCATTTCTCGACGCCCGGCACGTTGTCGACGGTATCGCCGATCAGCGCGAGGTAATCGATGATGCGCTCGGGCGGCACGCCGAACTTCGCGATCACGCCGTCGCGGTCGAGCGTCTCGTTGGTCATCGTGTTGACGAGCATGACGTGGTCGGTCACGAGCTGCGCGAGATCCTTGTCGCCGGTCGACACGATCACGTTCATCCCGTGCCGTTCGGCTTCGCGCGCGAGCGTGCCGATCACGTCGTCGGCCTCGACGCCTTCGACCATCAGCAGCGGCCAGCCGAGCGCGCGCACGGCGCCGTGGATCGGTTCGACCTGCAATGCGAGATCAGGCGGCATCGACGGACGGTTTGCCTTATAGTCGGCATAAAGGTCGTCACGGAACGTCTTGCCCTTTGCATCAAACACGCAAGCGCTATACTCTGCACTGACTTCCTTGCGCATACGGCGCAGCATGTTGATGATTCCGTAGAGCGCTCCGGTCGGCTCCCCGCCAGGGCCACGCAAATCAGGCATCGCATGGTAAGCCCGATAGAGATAGCTCGAACCGTCAACCAATAGCAGGGTCTTACCTTCCAGATTTCGTTCTTCAGGCATTATGAACAAGAGAAAAGTGATTCCGAGTCTGCGTTCGCTCGCAGATCAAGAACGCGCGACGGCCAAGAAGGCGCGCGCATCGTGGCAGATGTTCACGATTATGGCAGAGTTTATCGAGGCGACCGAGTACCTGTCGGAGATCCGCCCGGCTGTCAGCATCTACGGTTCTGCCCGCCTCAAACCCGACACGCCGCACTACAAGCTCGCCGTGCAGATCGCGCGCAAGCTGTCCGACGCCGGCTTCGCCGTGATCTCCGGCGGCGGCCCCGGCATCATGGAAGCCGCGAACAAGGGCGCGCACGCCGGCAAGGCGCCGTCGGTCGGCCTGAACATCGAGCTGCCGCACGAGCAGGCCGGCAACCACTACCAGGACATCTCGCTGCGCTTCCGCCATTTCTTCACGCGCAAGGTCACGTTCGTGAAGAACTCGGATGCGGTGATCGTGATGCCGGGCGGCTTCGGCACGCTCGACGAGCTGTCCGAAGTCCTCACGCTGATCCAGACGAAGAAGTCGCGCCTCGTGCCGATCATTCTCGTCGGCAGCGAATTCTGGCAGGGGCTGCTGCAGTGGTTCCGCGACCAGCTGATCCCGATGGGCCTGATCAATCCGGACGACATGGATCTGATGCAGGTGATCGACGATCCCGACCAGGTGCTCGACGCCGTGCTCGCGTTCTACGAGGACAGCGGCGAAGAAGAAGGTTCGGACGACGACGATCATCCGCCGCGGCCTGAAGAAGACCGGATGTTCTATCTGTAACGCATCCGTGGCAGCCGCCGGCCCGACGGCCGGCGTGCTGCTTGATGTGCGGCAGCCGGTGCGACTGCTGCAGCCTGCCGCACATGACTTTGTAACGCACCGTTAATCCCGCTTCGCGGCCACGCACCGTCGAATGTCAAATGCGCACAGCCCGCGCTGCATGAGGCGGAGTCACTATCGGCCCCCGCGGCCCGCCATTGTCAAATGGCGCGGGCCCGTACCGGCTTCCTGCATTGGCCGGCCGGCAACCCTCCGTAATAAACCTGCCTAGCCTTTTCCGTCACGTGCCCGCACACTCCATCGTGTCGGCGCGGCGTTCCCCCGGTGGAACGGTCCCCCTCGCTTCCATCGCGTCGTGCCGGCCTCATACAACGACATCACGGAAAAGAACATGCAACGCTCGCTGATCGCCCTCGCTTTCGCCGGCCTCGGCCTCTCGCTGTCCGGCCTCGCTCATGCCGTCAACGTCGACGTCAACATCGGCACACCCGCACCGGTCATCGTCGCGCCTGCGCCCGTCGTGGTCGCCCCCGCGCCGGCCGTCATCGTCGGCTGGCACGGCGACCGCTACTGGGACGGCCGCCGCTACTGGGAACGCCGCGAGTGGGAAGATCACGAGCGTCATCACGGTCATGGCGGCTATCACTGCCCGCCGGGACACGCGAAGAAGGGTGAGTGCTGAGCACTTGACTGCCGGGCCGTCGGGCCCTGGCGCTGAAGCGGAAAGACGAAGGCCTCGCGCGAACGCAGGTTCGCGCGAGGCCTTTGTCGTTACGGGCGCCGCTACGCGGCGCCGTTACTGGAACGCCACTTCCGCAAAGCTCCGCAGCTTGCGGCTATGCAGCTTGTCGAGCCCGTTCGTGCGCAGGATCTCCATCGCCCTCACGCCGATCTGCAGATGCTGGTCGACCTGCCCGCGATAGAACGTGTCGGCCATGCCGGGCAGTTTCAGCTCGCCGTGCAGCGGCTTGTCCGACACGCACAGCAGCGTGCCGTACGGCACGCGGAAGCGGAAACCGTTCGCGGCGATCGTCGCGCTTTCCATGTCGAGTGCAATCGCGCGGCTCTGCGACAGCCGCTGCACGGGCTCGCGATGATCGCGCAGTTCCCAGTTGCGGTTGTCGACGCTCGCGACCGTGCCCGTACGCATCACGCGCTTCAGCTCCGCGCCCTCCAGGCGCGTGACGTCGGCCACCGCGCGCTCGAGCGCGAGCTGTACTTCTGCCAGCGCCGGGATCGGCACCCACAGTGGCAGGTCGTCGTCGAGCACGTGATCCTCGCGCACGTAACCGTGCGCAAGCACGTAGTCGCCGAGACGCTGCGTGTTGCGCAGCCCCGCGCAGTGGCCGAGCATCACCCACGCGTGCGGGCGCAGCACGGCGATGTGATCGGTGATCGTCTTCGCGTTCGACGGGCCGACGCCGATGTTGACCATCGTGATCCCGCTGCCGTCCGCGCGCTTCAGGTGATATGCGGGCATCTGCGGCAGGCGCGGCGGCGCGGCGCCCTCGGACGGCTCGCTGCCGAGGTTGGCGTTGTACGTGACGACATCGCCCGGTTCGACGAACGAACTGTACTGGCTGCGGTAGGCGCGCACCTCGGGATCGTCGCTCTCCGTCATCACCGTGCGGCCGAGCTTCACGAATTCGTCGATGTAGAACTGGTAGTTCGTGTAGAGCACGTAGTTCTGGAAATGCGTGGGCGACGTCGCCGTGTAGTGGCGCAGCCGGTGTAGCGAGAAGTCGACGCGCGCGGCCGTGAACAGCGCGAGCGGATGCGGCTCGCCCGCCGCCGGCTCGAACGTGCCGTTGACGATGCGGTCGTCGAGATACGACAGGTCGGGCGTGTCGAAGATGTCGCGCATCGCGAGCAGGCGGTCGCGGTCGAGCTCGCCCTCGAGATGGATGCCTTCCGGAAACGCGAAATGAATCGGAATCGGCTGCGACGACACGCCGATCTCGATCTTGACATGGTGGTTCTTCGACAGCAGGCGCAACTGCTCGCGATAGTAGTTCGCGAAGAGATCGGGGCGCGTGACCGTCGTCTCGAACACGCCGGGGCCGGCGACGAAACCGTACGAGCGGCGCGAATCGACGTGCGTGTTGACGTCGGTGCGGATCCGCACGAACGGATAGCACGCGCGCACGTGCTCGGTGATCGGTTCGTGGCGGCGATAGCGCGCAAACGCGTCGCGCAGGAAACCCGCATTCGTGTCGTAAATGGCGGACAGCCGCGCGACGGCGGCGATCGGATCGTCGAAAGCCTCGACGGACGGGCTTTCGGGCGTCAGCACACGGTGCCGGCGGCTCAAATCGTTCTTCATTTTCATCACCTCGTCTGATCGGACGACATTACCACGGAACCCGGTCACGCTTATGGCCGCCCCTGCGCACGTCAGGGCCGGATGGCGCGCAGTATTTGCTAAAATCGGTAGGTTCACTGGAGACTCATCATGAAGCCGCTCATTCTCGTCGTCGCTGCCGCCGCGTTTGCCGCCGCCAGCGCCGCTTACGCCGCCGGCGGCACGCCTGACGCCGACGCGCAGGCCCGGGCCGAGGCCAACGAGGCCGCCGGCCTGCCCGATCTCCGCAAGATCAACCGGCCGGGCGCCGAAGTCACGTCGAAAGTGGACTTCGCGGACATCCGCCGCACGCCGAGCTTCCACGAAAAGAGCAAGAACGGCACCGAGGTCACCGAGTACCGCGACCGCGGCAAGCCGGTCGAGATCGACGTGAAGTCGAACTTCGGCACGCGCTACCAGATGAGCTCGACGCCGGACACGTCGCCGAAGCCGCACGACGCGGGCATCCCGATCACGCGGCTGCCGTCGCTGAACCTGCGCTACTGATTCCGTGGCGCGCCGCATCGTTCGCGGCGCGCCGCCTCCCTTCACCTGCTGTCGCGACGCACGCCGCCCGCGTGCCGACACCCTGACCTGACGCATCCCGCATGGCCGTTTTCACTGCTGTTTCCGACTCCGATCTCGCGCAATGGATGCGCCACTACGAACTGGGCGACGTGCTTGCGTTCCGCGGCATTCCGTCCGGTATCGAAAACAGCAATTTCTTCCTGACGACGACGCGCGGCGAGTACGTCCTCACGATCTTCGAAAAGCTCTCGGCGCAGCAGCTGCCGTTCTACCTCGACCTGATGCGTCATCTGGCCGGCCACGGCGTGCCGGTGCCGGATCCGGTCCCGCGTGACGACGGCGCGCTGTTCGGCGAGCTGCACGGCAAGCCGGCCGCGATCGTCACGAAGCTCGACGGCGCGGCCGAACTCGCGCCGGGGGTCGAACACTGCATCGAGGTCGGGCAGATGCTCGCGCGCCTGCACCTCGCGGGGCGCGACTATCCGCGCAACCAGCCGAACCTGCGCAGCCTGCCGTGGTGGCAGGAGAACGTGCCGGCGATCGTGCCGTTCATCACCGACGCGCAACGCGCGCTGCTCGAAGGCGAACTCGCGCACCAGGCGGCCTTCTTCGCGTCGGACGACTACGCGGCGCTGCCGGCCGGGCCGTGCCATTGCGACCTGTTCCGCGACAACGTGCTGTTCGCGCACGCGGCGCCCGGCACCGGCCACGACGTGCGGCTGGGCGGTTTCTTCGACTTCTATTTCGCGGGCTGCGACAAGTGGCTGTTCGACGTCGCGGTGACGGTCAACGACTGGTGCGTCGACCTCGCGACCGGCGTGCTCGACGTCGCGCGCGCCGATGCGCTGCTGCGCGCGTACCAGACGGTTCGCCCGTTCACGGCCGAGGAGCGCCGTCACTGGAGCGACATGCTGCGCGCGGGCGCGTACCGCTTCTGGGTGTCGCGCCTGTACGACTTCTACCTGCCGCGTGCGGCCGAGATGCTCAAGCCGCACGACCCCGGCCATTTCGAACGCATCCTGCGCGAGCGTATCGCGCATGCGCCCGCGCTTCCCGAGATCCAAACCGCATGCAACTGATCGAAGTGCCCGCCAAAACGGGCTATGTCTGGTTCCGTCAAGGCGTCTGGCTGTTCCGCCGGAATCCGCTCGCGTTCATCACGCTGTTCTTCACGTACCTGCTGGCGATCACGCTGGTGTCGATGGTGCCCGTGATCGGCTCGGCGCTGCCGCTGGTGTTCATTCCCGGCGTCGCGGTCGGCTTCATGGCCGCGTGCCGCGACACGGTGGCCGGCAAGCCCGTGATGCCGACGATCCTCGTCGACGGCTTCCGCTCTTACGGCACCGTCGCGACCCAGCGGCTGCTGGTGCTCGGCGTGATCTACGTCGCGGCGATGGTGCTGGTGTTCGCCGCTTCGTCGTTCGTCGACGGCGGCGCGCTGTTCCACGCGATGATGGGCGCGGCCGACGAAGCGAGCACGACGCCGGAAGCGCTGGCCGCGCAGGGCACGCTCGGCGCACTGTTCTTCGCGACGCTGCTCTATCTGCCGATCGCGATGCTGTTCTGGTTCGCGCCGGTGCTGGTCGCATGGCATGACGTGCCGCCCGCGAAGGCGCTGTTCTTCAGCGTCGTCAGCTGCTGGCGCAATCGCGGCGCGTTCGTCGTGTACGGCGTGCTGTGGTTCGCCGTCGCGCTCGGCACGTCGCTCGCGCTGTCGCTGCTGCTGCAGGCGCTCGGCGCCGGCGCGTATGCGCTGACGATCATGATGCCGGTGACGATCATCATCGTCACGATGCTGTACTGCTCGTTCTACGCGACCTATCGCGGCTGCTTCGGCGTCCAGGAACCGGGCGCACCGACGGCCACGTCGGGCCGCTGAAGCTTCCCCGGCCGGCGCGCACCGCCGGCCGTCACGCCGCTCACCGCGCCGGGTTGCCTCCCGGCGCGCTTCTGCCCCCCTTTCCCGCATCGACCGCCGGCAACCCGCGCCGGGTGCCCCTGTTCAACCCGATCTTTTGCGCGCAAAATAATTTGCGTACAAATTGTTCGCGCGTCCGCCGCGCCACCCGAATCATGGACCGCCCACCCGCACTGCCCCAGACGCTCGACGAGCAACTGTGCTTCGCGCTCTATTCGACTTCGCACGCGATGACGAAGGCGTACAAGCCGCTGCTCGACAAGCTGTCGCTGACCTATCCCCAATATCTCGCGATGCTCGTGCTGTGGGAACGCGACGACATCGCGGTGAAGGACATCGCCGCGCGGCTCGATCTCGACCCGGCCACCGTCACGCCGCTGCTCAAGCGGCTGGAAGCGCTCGGTTACGTCGAACGCGTGCGCAGCGCGGCCGATGAACGCGTCGTGAACGTGCTCGTCACGCCGGAAGGCCGCGCGCTGAAGGATCGCGCGCGCTCGGTGCCCGCCGATCTCTTCTGCGCGATGCAGCAGACACCCGACTTCCTGATCAGGCTGCGTGCCGATCTCCAGCAGTTGCGCGACGCGCTGTCGGCGGCCAACGAACGCTGACGCGCGCGCCGATCGACCAGCCCGGTGCTGCCGGGCTTTTTCTTGCAAATTTCATTTGCACGCTAATCATTTGTGTTCTATATTTTCTACGTGGCCGGCGACATCCCGTTTGACCGGACCGCTTTTCCCCTTTTCCCGACAGGAGCTGCACGATGAACATTCTGTACAAGACCAGCGCCACGAGCACGGGCGGCCGCGACGGCCGCGCAGTTTCCGCCGACGGCAAGCTGGAAGTGAAGCTGGCCGCACCGCGTGAACTCGGCGGCACGGGCGCGGAAGGCACGAATCCGGAGCAGCTGTTTGCCGCAGGTTACTCGGCCTGTTTCCTGAGCGCGATGAAATTCGTCGCCGGCCAGAACAAGCAGGCGCTGCCGGCCGATACGCAGGTCACGGCGGAAGTGGGCATCGGCCCGAACGACGCAGGCGGCTTCGGGCTCGACATCGAGCTGCGCGTGTCGCTGCCGGGGCTCGACAAGGCCGACGCGCAAGCGCTGGTCGAAAAGGCCCACCACGTGTGCCCGTATTCGAACGCCACTCGCAACAACGTGCCGGTGCGCCTGACGGTCGTCTGACGCGACGCTGGACCGCCAATACAAAAAGGGCGCGTGCGGCATGGTGCCGCACGCGCCCTTTTGCGCGATTCGTCGAAGCGGCGGGCCAGCGTGCCCGCCTTCGCTGCTTAGCGCGAGCCGAACGAATACGGGCGGTTCATCGCCGCTTCGCGATCGATCTTGCGCATGCGGAATTCGAGATCGTAGATGTCGGTGGCATCGGCCAGGTACGCGTCGGCGCGCTCTTTCGAGGCCTTTTCAGCGTTCTTGGTCAGCATCAGGAAGAGGTGGCTCAGCAGGTACATGTTCGATCTCGCAATCCAAAGGTTCTTTGACTAGGGTTTTCCCGAATTATAGGGAAAACCCTAGGCTTTGGCCAGCGTTGATCAGACGGTGCGTCGTTCCGTCGCCACAGTGCGTTGATTCGCTTCGAAAAAGGCCCAGATCATCGCACTCGCATCGGGGCCGGCCGCCGCATGAAACGGCACGGCTTCGTCGCCGCCGGCCCACGCATGAGCGAGCCCTTTCACATGGCAAAGCCGCACGACCGGCTCGCCGTCGCGGCAGACGTCGGTGATCTGCGCGCCTGCCTCGCGCGTCTCGACACGTTCGCCGCCGCGCAGTGCGCCGCGCGCATCGGCCAGCCCGTTCAGGCGCATGAACTGCACCGTCAGTTGGTCGGCATTCTTCGGCGCGACTACGTGGTCGGCGTCACCGTGGACGATCAGCGCCGGCATGCCGGGATACGCAGCCGCATCGGCCAGCGCATCGACCTGCGCGGCCGGGTTCTGCCGCAGGCCGCGCCGCATCACGTCCATCGCGGTGATGCCGGAATTCGCCTCGCCGAGCGCGGGACCCGAATGCAGCGCCACCGCCGCGAAACGGTCCGGATGGTGCAGTGCAAGAAGCGACGCGAGACCCGCGCCGGCCGACAGCCCCGCCACGTAGACACGCGACGCATCGAAACCATGTTCGTCGACGAGCGCGTCGACCAGCGACGCCACCGTGTTCGCCTCGCCGCGCCCGGCGCGGTCGGTATCTTCATACCAGTGCCAGCAGCCATGCGCGTGTGCGCGCAGCGACTGCTCCGGATACAGCACCGCGAAACCGTGCTGGTCGGCCAGCAGGTTCATCCGCGTGCCCTGCGCGAATTCGTCGACGGACTGCTGGCAGCCGTGCAGCATCACGACGAGCGGCATCGCGCCGCGCCGGCGGCCGGGCGGCACGTACAGGCCGTAGGCGAGATTCTGGACGAGGCGCCCCAGTGCGGGGGCCATCGGATGTTCGCCGCGCGTCCATTCCCCCGCCGCCCATGCGGCAGCGCGCGGACGCACGCGCGATTCGCGTGGCGGGGACAGATCGGATGCGGCCGGAGCGGCGGCAGCTTCGAGTGCGTCACGAGTGATGCGCTGCGCATCGCGCGCCGCGCGCTTGGCGGCCGGAGACAGCATGCGTTTCATGCCGCCCAGCCACACCTTGGTCAGACTTTTGGTCATCGATCGGGCTCGCAGTCAGGAAAAAATAGGGGCGCCATGAAGGCACCGCAACGGGTGCATCGTTCGACTTTGTGCAATGCACCATAACATTGTTTCTGGGATTTTTCCTGCATGCGGATAGTTCCCGGCGGCGCAAAAATCGGGCCTCATGCATATGCGGCGCTATACTGGAGTTTCGCCGCTTGTATCCGTTGTAGTCGTTCTTCCCGGCTCGCGCGTTGATTTAAGCATTCTCCCCGCCTTCGTTCGTCCCCTTCCCGATGTTCGACCTGTCGTCTCACCTGTGGATCATGATCACCGCGTTCGGCGGCGCGGGCCTGACCTTGCCGCTCGCGATCACGATCGCCGTCTGGCTCGCGCTCGGCTACTCGTGGCGGCGCGCGGCCGCGTGGCTCGGCGTGCTCGCGGCCGCGATCGGCGTGGTGGCGCTCACGAAGATCGCGTTCCTCGGCTGGGGCATCGGCATCCGCGCGTGGGATTTCACGGGGTTCAGCGGTCATGCGATGCTGTCGACGTCGGTGTATCCGGTCGCGATCTTCCTTGCGCTGATCCGCACGCGCACGCCGGCGCGGCTCGCCGGGATCGCACTCGGGCTCGCGGCCGGCGTCGCGGTCGGCGTGTCGCGCGTCGCGCTCGATGCGCATTCGCCATCCGAATCGATCACCGGCTGCATCGTCGGCGCGATCGCCGCACTCGCGTTCATCGCCGGCTCGTGGCATGCGGTGCCGCACCGCTGGTCGGTGCCGGCGGTCGTCGCGAGCCTCGCGATCGTCACCGTCGCGCTGCACGGCATCACGGTGCCGTCGCATCGCTGGGTCACCAAGGTCGCGCTGGAACTGTCCGGCCACGAGCGCCCGTTCGTCCGCGCGCGCTGGAAGGCCAACCCGAACTACCGTCCCGCGTCGCAGCCGTCGTCGCTGCAGCGCACCGAATCGTCGACGCAGCACACGTTCCGCATGTGACGGGCCGTCCGGCCGCCCTTTTGCAGGTCTGACCATTTCATGCGCACCGTCGTATGAACGGTATGTCGAGCGTTATAACCCGCCCTATATTACGATTACGGTTTCCACCCATTCGAAACGAATCCGCCATGCGCTCGACCGTCCGTCCGCTTCGCCGCACCCTGCTCCGCCTGCTGCCGATGGCCGCGCTTGCCGCCGCCGGCATCGCGTTCAGCGCGCCCGCTTCCGCCGCCGACGAACTGGTCGTGTCGGCCGCCGCCAGCCTGACGAACGCGTTCAAGGCCGTCGGCGATGCTTACCAGAAGCAGCATCCGGACACCAAGGTGCTGTTCAACTTCGGCGCGTCGGACGTGCTGATGCAGCAGATCGCCAAGGGCGCGCCGGCCGACGTGTTTGCGTCGGCCGACCAGAAGGCGATGGATCGCGCAGTCGACGAGAAGGTGATCGTGCCCGGCACGCGCCGCGATTTCGCGGCGAACTCGCTCGTGCTGATCGTGCCGGCGGACAGCCACGCGGCAGCGCCGACGTCGCTGAACGACCTGACGGCGCCCGGCGTGAAGCGCATCGCGTACGGCGACCCGGCATCGGTGCCGGTCGGTCGCTACACCGAAGGCGCGCTGCGCGCGGCCGGCGTGTGGGATGCCGTCAGCGCGAAGGGCGTGCTGGCCGCGAACGTGCGCCAGAGCCTCGACTACGTCGCGCGCGGCGAGGTCGATGCGGGCTTCGTGTTCGGTACCGACGCCGCGATCATGCCGGGGCGCGTGAAGGTCGCGCTCACGGTGCCGACCAGGACGGCCATCACCTACCCGATCGCCGTGGTCAAGGACAGCCGCCGCGCCGCGCAGGCGCAGTCGTTCATCGACTTCGTCGCGTCGCCGCAGGGCCAGGCCGTGCTGTCGACGTTCGGCTTCAAGCCCGCGGGCAAGTGAGCGTATCGCGATGCAAGACGCCTGGGTACCGCTGCTGCTGTCGCTGAAAGTTGCCGGCTGGGCAACCGCGCTCGACCTCGTGCTCGGCGTCGCGGCCGCGTTCGTGCTCGCGCGCTGGCGCTCGCCGCTGCGCGATGTCGTCGATTCCATCCTGACGCTGCCGCTCGTGCTGCCGCCGACGGTGCTCGGCTATTACCTGCTCGTGCTGCTCGGCCGGCGCGGCGTGTTCGGCGCATGGCTCGACAGCCTCGGCATCGAGCTGGTCTTCACGTGGCAGGGTGCGGTGATCGCATCGATGGTCGTCGCGTTTCCGCTGATCCTGAAGTCGGCACGCGCCGCGTTCGAAGGCGTCGATCCGCATCTCGAACGCGCGGCGCGCACGCTCGGGCTCGGCGAAGTCGCGGTGTTCTTCCGCGTGACGCTGCCGCTCGCCACGCGCGGCATTCTCGCGGGCGCGCTGCTCGCGTTCGCCCGCGCACTCGGCGAGTTCGGCGCGACGCTGATGATCGCGGGCAACCTGCCCGGCCGCACGCAGACGCTGTCGGTCGCGATCTACGCGGCCGTGCAGGCCGGCGACGACAACACGGCCAACTTCCTCGTGCTGGTGACGTCGATCACCTGCGTGCTCGTGCTGCTCGCGACCGGCTGGCTCGTGCCGTCGCGCGCCCGGCGGAGCCAGCTGACATGACGCGCGTGCCCCGTCCGTATCGTTCCGGGACCCGATTGCTTCGGTGGAAGCGCGCATGAGCCTCGTCGTCGACATCCGCAAGACCTACGCGAACGCCGAGCGGCGCTTCACGCTCGACCTGTCGTTCACCGCGACGACGCAGCGCGTCGTGCTGTTCGGGCCGTCCGGCGCGGGCAAGAGCATGACGCTGCAGGCGATCGCCGGGCTGCTGTCGCCCGACGAAGGCTCGATCACGCTGAACGGCGAAGCGCTGTTCGACGCCGCGCGCCGCATCGACGTGCCGACCCGCGACCGCCGCGTCGCGTACCTGTTCCAGGACTACGCGCTGTTTCCGCACCTGAACGTGCGCCAGAACATCGCGTTCGGGCTCACGTCGGGGCTGCGCAATCCGCGCGCGAAGGCGGTGCCGCCCGAGGTCGCATACTGGCTGCGCGCGTTCGACCTGGAAACGCTCGCGGGGCAGTATCCGTCGCAACTGTCGGGCGGGCAGAAGCAGCGTGTCGCGCTGGCGCGCGCGCTGGTCGCGCAGCCGCGGATCCTGCTGCTCGACGAACCGTTCGCGGCGCTCGACGGCGCGATGCGCCAGCGCATGCGCCACGAGCTCGCCGAGCTGCAGGCGCGGCTCGATATCCCGATGGTGCTGATCTCGCACGACCCCGACGACGTCGCCGCATTCGGCGACCAGGTCGTGCAGTTGAGCGAAGGACGCGTGCAGGCGAACCCGCCGCACGCCGAGTGGCCGACGCGCGTCACCTGAGCGCGCGCGGCCGTGGTCGTGGCAGGCAGGTTGGAGCCTGAGAGAAGCCGCGCGTAGCGGCATAGGCTGAAAGCGGAAACGAAGCCGGTATCGCGCACGTGCGGTGCGATGCCGGCTTCGCCCCGTCCGTCACACGATCTTCGACGCGCGCCGCCCGGGCTGCTTCGTCAGCCCGTCACGGCGAGAATCACGCTCGACGCCTTGAACAGCGCGATCGCCGGTCGACCGGCGTCGAGTTGCAGCGCCTCGACGCTGTCGTTGGTGACGACGGCCGTCAGCGTCCCGCCACCGTCGAGCGCCAGCGTCACCTCGCTGTTCACCGCGCCCCTCGCGACGGCTTCCACACTGCCTCTCAACTGGTTGCGCGCAGACACCTTCAGGTCCGACCCGCCATCGTCCACCGCGAGCACGACCCACGACGCCTTCACCAGCGCGCAGGCATCCGCGCCTTCCCGCAGGCCGAGCGCCTCGGCGCTTTCGTGCGTGAGCACGGCAACGACCGGCTGCCCGCCGGGCAGCGTGAGCGTCACCTCGTCGTTGACGGTGCCGCGCACGATCGACGCGACCTTGCCGAACAACTGGTTGCGCGCGCTCGTCTTCATCCCGATCCGGCCGATCAGCGCCCAATCGACGTCGAAGCCGGCGACGGCCGCGCTCGCGGCCTCGATGAAGCGGCGATGCTCGCGCTCGATCGTGCGGAACGCGGCGATCAGCGACGTCGCACGCGGCGTCAGCGTCGTGCCGCCGCCGCCCTTGCCGCCCGTCGACCGCGCGACGAGCGGTTCGCCGGCGAGATTGTTCATCGTGTCGACGGCGTCCCACGCGGCCTTGTAGCTGAGGCCGACGGCCTTCGCCGCACGCGTGATCGAGCCGGTGTCGCCGATCGCCTCGAGCAGCGCGATGCGCGTCGCGCCGCCGAGCGTCTGCTCGCCGGCGCGCAGCCACAGCTCGCCGCCCAGTTCGAGCGGTTCGGCGGACGAGGAGGAATGCGGTGCGTCGGTCATCGGAATGCGTGCGGGAAACGGGCGGCCATTATAGTCAGCGCGCCACTCAGCCCGGCTTGCCGTCGAGCTTCGGCGGGCGCAGGCTGGCCAGCAGCGTTTCGGCGTCGCGCGCCGCGCGCTGTTCGAGCGCCGCGCCGTAGCCGCGCACGAAACCGATCTGGTATGGCGGCGCGTCCAGCTGCTCGAGGTGATGCAGCGCGACGATCGTGTCGTTCGCTTCGCCGAGCACGCTCTGCACGCGCGAGAGCGTCTTGACCGTCTCGTTGCGCGTGCGGCGCGACGCCAGCGACGCGAAGAATTCGAGCGCATAGCGCAGCCGCTTTGCGTCGATCCGCACCTGGTGGCGCGCAGCCGAATCGAGCGACGTGAGCGACGGCGATGCGTAGAGATGGCCGAACAGCCGGCGCACGCGCTTCGTCGCGTGCCGCCGCAGCGACGGTGCGTCGCCGCCTTCGGTCGCCGGCAGCGCGAGCGTGCCCAGCCATTCGAGCCAGCCGAGCGTCAGCCGCGCATAGCGGGCGGAATGCAGCGCCTGCCGCAGCTCGACGCGTGCGGCCATCGCCTGCGCGCGGGCCGCGTCGAGCGTGCCGTCCCAGTCGCCGTCGCCGCCGTCGGCCGCGATCAGCGCGGGCAGGCTCTCGGTCGAAAAGACGTCCCAGTCGCGCACTGTGCCGAGCAGACCGGCGAGCCAGCGCAGGTCGACGCCGAGCGTGTCGCGCCACTGGCGGTCGGCAAAGCGCGGGAAAAAACGCATCAGCGTGCGCAGGCGGCGCAGCGCGACGCGCATCTGGTGAACGAATTCGGGATCGTCGCGCTCGAGCACGCCGCCTTCGTTGCCGAGCCACTGCGCGGTGATGTCGCCCGACAGCGCGAACAGCGCGGCACGTTGCGTGCGGATGCCGGTCAGGTCGACGAGCTGCGCCTTGACCAGCCCGGCGGCCACCGGCGCGCCCGCGCAGGCGCGGTCGATCACGCTCGTCAGTTGCACGAACGCGGGCCACGCGCCGCTCAGTTCGCGCGCCGCGGCGAACAGCGCATGCAGCGCGGCCGTGCGCGCGGGCACGGTTTCCCAGTCGGGTGCCGCAAGCCGCAACTCGACGTAGCGGCGCGGCGGCTCGCCGCCGCCGGACAGCGTGATGTCGTCGAGCGTCAACTCGACCACGACGCCGCTGTCGTCGGCCCACCGCCCGCGCCGCCGTTCGCTGACGAGGCGCAGCGCCGACGTGTCGGGCCGCGCACCCGCATCCGGTGGCGCTGCGTCACGCGCGACGCCATCGACTTCGTCCGCCGGTGCGCCGGCATCGGATGAGGCCGTCGCCACGGGTACGGGTAACGGCATCGCGACGACGATGCCGGCATGCTCCGCATCGAACAGTTCGCGCTCGGTGACGCCGGGCGCGAACGCCTTCGTGCGCGACGCGACGACGCGCCTGCCATGCGCGTTCGATTCGACCCAGGTCCACCAGCTTGCGCCGGGGCTCGCCTCGGCCTCCTCGATCTGGCACGGCTCGATCGTCACGCGTTCATGGCCGCGCCGCATCCGCACCTGCGGGCAGATCCGCCACGCCCGCACCAGCTCGGCGCCGAAGTCGCGCTGCGTGCCGCGGGTGCGGCTCGCAGCCTTGACCGGCCAACCTTCCAGCGACAGCGACAACACGATTTCCAACGCACGCGACATGAAGGCTCCTGCACAAGAAGAATCGCCGGCGTATCGACCACGCCGGCGTCGTCCGTGAAGCAGCTTCCATAGTACACGTCGCACAATCGTGCTGGCGACGATCTGGCCCTGTCGTCGTGTCCCAGGTCAAACGGCGTATTGCGCGAGACCATTGCCGAACGACCAGTTCTCCTTCAGCACTTCGACAAGACTGATGAATACGTCCTGCTGCCGCACGCCGGGCTGCTCCGCGAGGTTGTCGGCGATCGCTCGGTACAGCGCCCGCTTCTGCTCGAGCGTGCGCGTGTTGTTCGCGGTGATCTGGATGATCACGAGATCGTCGCTGCGCTCGATGTCGAGGTAATGGCGGCCATACACGAAGTTCTCGGCCGCATGTTCGGTGACGACCATGAAGATGTCGTCCTCGGGCACGTTGAACGTGCGCACCAGCGCGCGCTGCACGCCGTCGACGATTGCCGCGCGGTAGGCGGCCGGTTTGCCTTCGCGTACGGCGATACGGGTAAGTGGCATGGTCCTGCTCCTGTCGGTGAAGTTGACGTTGAAGAACGGAAACACAGGATCAGGTTAGGCGCGCATAACTATAATGAACAGTCATTGACGAATATTTCATTCATTTACATTCAAAATGAAAGTACTCGATCTCGATGCCGTGCGCGCGTTCGTGCTGGTTGCCGATCTCGCCAGCTTCACGCGCGCCGCCGATGCGCTCGGCACCACGCAATCGGCCGTCAGCCTGAAGCTGAAGCGGCTGGAGGCCCATCTCGGCACGCCGCTGCTCGCGCGCACGCCGCGTGTCGTCAAGCTGGCGGCCGACGGCGAGAATTTCCTGCCGGCCGCCCGCGCGCTGCTCGATGCGCACGAGCACGCGCTCGGCGCGATCTCGGCCGGCACGGTCCGCCTGTCGCTCGGCGTCAGCGAGCACGTCGCGGTGCCCGACCTGCCGGCCGTGCTCACGAGCCTGCATCGGCAGGATCCGGGGCTGTCGCTGGAAATGCATCTCGGGACGTCGACGAACCTGCTCGCGCAATACGACGAACGCCGGCTCGACGCGGTGATCGTGCGGCACGAGCCAGGCGAGGATTCGCCGCGCGAAGACGGCACGCTGCTGTTCACCGAGCCGCTGGCCTGGCTCGCCGCGCCCGACTGGGTGCCGCGCGCAGGCGAGCCGCTGCCGCTCGCGGTGCTGGCCGGCCCGTGCGGCGTGCGGGCGGCCGCGCTGCGCGCGCTCGATCGTGCAGCGCGGCCGTGGCGCGAGCGCTTCATCGGCGGCGGCGTCGCGGCGGTCACGGCCGCCGCCGCAGCAGGGCTCGCCGTCTGCCCGCTCGCGCGGCGCGTCGCCCCGCGCACGCTGGCCGACGTCGGCGCGAAATTCGGGCTGCCGCCGCTGCCGCAATCGCAGGTCGTGCTGTATTCGCGGGTACGCGACGCCCGGGCGGCGGCGGCGCTGCGCCGGTTTGCCGACAGCCTTGCAATCTCGGCGTAAACTAGCGGGTCGCCGCCTGTAATCTCCAGAAGAATTCCGATGAAGCCCGAAGCCCGCAAGCACCTCCACGCCAACCTGCTGATGCTCGCCGCCGCCGCGATCTGGGGCTCGGCTTTCGTCGCGCAACGCCTGAGCCTCGACGTGATCGGGCCGTTCCTGTTCACCGGGCTGCGCTTCCTGCTCGGCGCGCTCGTGCTGGTGCCGCTGCTGATGCTCAACGCCGCGTCGCGCGCGCAGCTCGCGGCCATCCGCCGCGACCCGGCGCTGTTGCTGCCGGGCCTCGCGCTCGGCGGGCTGCTCGCGGTATCGATCTCGCTGCAGCAGGTCGGCCTGCAGTTCACGCGGGTGGCCAACGCGGGCTTCATCAGTTCGCTGTACGTCGTGATCGTGCCGCTGATGGGCGTGTTCGCGCGCCACCGGATCGGCGCGGGCACGTGGTTCGGCGCGCTGCTCGCGGCGATCGGCCTGTATTTCCTCAGCATCGACGAGCATTTCTCGGTGCTCTACGGCGACTGGTTCCAGCTCGCGGGCGCCGTCATCATCGCCGCGCACGTGATGGCCGTCGGCCATCTCGCGAAGCGCCACGATCCGCTCGTGCTCGCGTTCCTGCAGTTCCTCGTGTGCGGCATTGCGTGCCTCACGGTCGGCCTCGCCGTCGAGCCGGTCAGCGTCGCGATGCTGCGCGGCGCACTGCCGACGCTGCTGTACGGCGGGCTGCTGTCGGTGGGCGTCGGCTATACGCTGCAGGTCGTCGCGCAGCGCGACGCGGCGCCCGCGCACGCGGCCGTGATCTTCAGCATGGAAGGCGTGTTCGCGGCGGTCGCCGGCTGGGCCGCGCTCGGCGAAACGCTGACGCTGCGCGCGCTCGTCGGCTGCGCGCTGATGCTGGCCGGCCTGCTCGCGTGCCAGTTGCTGCCGAACGGCGACGCCCGGAAAAAGGACGAGGACGCACTGCCGGCGTGACGCGCACGGTCCCTATAATGACGGTTCGCGTGACTTCCACGCCAACCGTTTCCGACAGGCCAGCTCCGTGACGTCCACTACCGTCGATCCCGCCGCCGACCTGCTGCGCGAGCGCGCAGCGCATTACGCCGCCCAAGCCGCGCTGTTCCTGCGCGACCAGGCGCTCTCCACCGCGTCGCACGACCTGCGCAGCCCGCTGAACGCGATGCACAGCTGGGCATACGTGCTCGAGCGCCAGCTCGCCAATGCCGATCCGAACCTGCAGCGCGCACTCGCGGGCATCCGCACGGGCATCGACCAGCAGGTTGCGCTGATCGACGACGTGCTCGACGCGCCACGCGCGGAAACCCGCACGCTCGCACTCAAGCCACAGCCGTTCGCGCTGCGCCCGCTGCTCGACGACACGATCGCGCTCGTGCGCGCGACGCTCGCCGACGCACGGCAGGTCGCGCTCGACGCGACGCTGCCGGACGGCGAGCCGTCGCTGACCGTCGACCGCGAGCGCATCGCGCAGGCGCTGTGGACGATGCTGACGACCGCCGCCGAAGCCAGCGCCGCCGGCACTCGCGTGACGTTCGAATGCACGCGCGACGGCGCGCAGTTCACCGCACGCGCCACCTGCACCGTAAATGCCGACGCGCTCGCCGATCCCGCGCAGCCGCACGCGTTCGAAGCGTTCGCCCGGCGCGAGATGCTGCGCGAGCGCGACGCGAAGCGGGTCGCATGGACGCTCGCGCTGTGCCTGCGCGTCGCGCTCGCGCACGGCGGCGCGTTCTCGCATACCGCGTTCGCCGACGGCGCAGTGACCACCCTCACCTTCTCCGTCCCCTGCGAGGCGCCGGTGTAAGTATTCGGCCGCCCTATTCATTACAAATTCCTTTCTGGCTCTATACTGACGGGCCTGTCATAACCGGAGCGATTCTTTGTTACAGATCTTCGCGCTCATCGGCGCGTTGTTCCTGGTGGCCCTCAACGGGTTCTTCGTCGCGGCCGAATTCGGCCTCGTCAAACTGCGCGCCACGCGCGTCAAGACACTGGCCCGCAAGCACGGCCTGCGCGGCCGCATCCTCGGCATCGTGCACGGCCGCCTCGACGCGTATCTTTCCGCGTGCCAGCTCGGCATCACGCTCGCGTCGCTCGGCCTCGGCTGGGTCGGCGAACCGGCCTTCGCGCAACTGCTCGGCCCGCTGCTCGACCTGATCGGCGTGGAGTCCGAACGCGTCGTGCACCTGATCTCGCTCGCGTTCGCGTTCTCGCTGATCTCGTTCCTGCACATCGTCGTCGGCGAACTGGCGCCGAAATCGATGGCGATCCGCCAGCCCGAGAAGGTCGGCCTGTGGGTCGCGCTGCCGCTGTATGCGTTCTACTGGGCGATGTATCCGGCGATCTGGGTGCTCAACAACAGCGCCAACGCAGTGCTGCGGCTCGCGGGGCTGTCGGCCGACCACGGCGGCGACGCGCACTACTCGACCGACGAACTGAAGCTGATCCTGCGCAGCCGCCGCAGTACGGCCGGCAATACCGCCCAGCCGGCGCGCGGCACGTACACCAACGACGAATGGAACACGCTCGCGCATTCGCTCGACTTCTCGTCGATGACCGTGTCGGACCTGATGCGGCCGGCCCATGAAATGATCGGCCTGCGGCGCGACCTGCCGCTGCCCGACAACATGGAGATCGTCGCGCGGCACCGCTTCAGCCGCTATCCGCTGTTCGAGGACGCGTCGCGCGAACAGGTGAGCGGGCTGATCCACCTGAAGGACCTGCTGCTCGCACGTCATGCCGGCGCGGCGCTCGAAGACCTGTCCGACTACGTGCGCCCCGTGCAGTACGTGCGGCCCGACACGCCGGCGCTCGACCTGTTCCGCCGCTTCCGCAAGGGCGCGCCGCACTTCGCGCTGGTCGGCAACAAGGGCGAGAAGCCGATCGGCTTCCTGACGCTCGACAACCTGCTCGGCGCACTGGTCGGCCAGATCCACGACGAGTTCCGCCAGGGCGATGCCGACTGGAGCCGCCTCGACGACGGCACGCTGATGGGCAAGGGCAGCCTGCCCGTCGTGTCGCTCGAGCAGGCGCTCGGCATCGACATCGACGAAGGCCGCGCAGAGTCGGTCGGCGGCCTCGTGATCCAGGCGCTCAGCGACCTGCCGACCGAAGGGCAGCGCGTGTCGTTCGACCGCTTCGACGTCGTCGTGAAGAAGATGAACGGGCCGCGCATCGTGCTCGTGCGCGTCTATCCGAAAGTCGCGAAAGAGGCCGACGAATGACGGCCCCGCGGCGCCGCACGCGATGAACCCGGTCGCCGCGCCGCTGCCGCGCTGCTGCGTGATCACGCCGGAACCGGCGTCCGCAGCGGCGGCCGATCGCGCGGCGTTCCTCGACCGGCTGTCGGCCGTGCTCGCACGCGGCGAAACGCTCGTGCAACTGCGCGTGAAATCGCTCGACGCAGCCGCGTTCGCGTCGCTCGCCGCCGCGGCGCTCGCGCGCTGCGACGCGGCCGGCGCCCACCTGATGCTCAATGGCCCGATCGATGCAGCCGGCGTGACGCGGCTCGACGGCGCCGGCTGGCATCTCGACGGCACCGCGTTGCGCGCCGCCGCGCAGCGGCCGTTGCCGGCCGGACGATGGGTGTCCGCCGCGTGTCACACGCACGACGACCTGCTGCTGGCCGCGCGCGCCGGCGCGGATTTCGTCACGCTGTCGCCGGTGTTGCCGACGCTCAGCCACCCCGGTGCGCCGGCGCTCGGCTGGGCGCAGTTCGCAGCGCTGGCCGCGCAGGCCGCGATGCCCGTCTTCGCGCTCGGCGGGATGACGCGTGCGGATCTCGACGATGCGCGCCGCCACGGCGCGTACGGCATCGCGGGCATTCGCGGGTTCTGGTAAGTCCGGGATTTCCTGCCGTGCAGCCGGGCACGCATGCGCCCGGCCTTCCAGCCATCACGCCGTCGTCGGCTCAGGCGTTCAGGTTCGCACGCATGCCGCGCCACGAACCGTCATCGATGCGCCGCACGTCGTGCGTCAGCGCATAGTGGTTGACGTCGCCCGTCAGCCACGCGACGAGCGAATACGGCGGCAATTCCCCTTCATCGACGCGGTCGCGCGCACGCGCCGGCGTCTCGAACACGACGCGCCCTTTCGGCGCGTCGAACCGCAGCGCATCGGGCGACAGGTTCAGCGCGATCGTCAGCGTCTCGTCGTCGGCGAGCCGCCATGACGCGAGCAGCGCGTCGGCATCGCCGTCGCCGTCCGCCTTCAGCGCATGCGCGTCCTGCGGCCGGCAATCGGACAGCCGCGGCGCGATCAGCTTCGCGCGCACCGCGAGCGCCGACTGCACGAAGTGCGCACGATCGGCGTCGCGCGCGGTTTCGTCGAAGATCAGCGGGATCTGCGGCGTGAGCAGCGACAGCGCGAGCGCAGCCAGGCCGGCCTCCTGCGCGTGGTCGCTCTGGCCGCTGTCGCGCCATGCGCCGTCGGACAGCACGAGCGACGTCAGCGCCAGCCCGCCGTCGGCCGTCATGCCCTCTGCCGATGCGGCCGGCTGGAATGCCGCACCGGCCGCGGTCAATGCACGCGCGAGCGTGTGGATCGACTGGTGCGTGGAAATGCCTTCGTGGGCCGACGTATCGCGCCCCGTCAGCCGGTGCAGCGCGCGTTCGCCGCACCCGTTCCACTGCGCGTCGAAATGCGTATCGGCGAGATGCGCGGGATGCCGCTCGCTGCCGAGCACGAGATGAATGAGCCGGTCGGCCGGCACGGCCGCGCGCACGCGGTCCGCGATCTCGCGCAGCCACGACACGCCGATCCGGTCGGCTTCACGCAGGCGCAGCCCGTCGCAACGGTATTCGTCGATCCAGTACAGCGCGTTGTCGCAGAAGAAATCGCAGACTTCCGGGTGATCGAGCGCCAGCGGCGCGGCCTGCAGCGGATCGTCGCGCGTATGGAAGAACGGCGCCGCGTAGTGGCGCAGCGCGTCGGTGCCGCTGCCGAAGCGCGCGTAGTCGAGCTCCAGCAGCACCGCGAAACCGTAGCCGTGCGCTTCGTCGATCAGCGCCTTCAGCGCGTCGGGGCCGCCCTCGGCCGCAAGCGGCGCGAACGGCAGGCTGTCGTGCGGCGACGCGAGCAGTTCCAGCGCGGTCACGCCGAGCCGCGCGAGCTGCGGCAGGCGGCGGCGCACGCCGTCGAAGCCGCCCACCGCGTGCGGCCGGATCGCGTAAAGCGCCATGTCTTCCCACGCACGCCCGTGCCAGAACGTGTTGCGCCACGTGAATGCACGCGGATCGACGACTTCGCTCGGGCCGTTGAGCCCGTCGGGTTGCGAGCGCGACGCGGGATCGGGAATCGACACGGCATCGTCGAGGCGATAGCGGTAACGGGTGCCCGCGCCGCAGTCGGCGAAGACTTCGAACCAGTTCGGGCCGGCGGCCGTCATCGGAACGAGCGTCGGGTCGGAGCCGGAATCGAGTTCGAGCTGAACCTGCGTACTGCCCGGCGCCCACACGCGGAAATGCGTGCGCGGCGACGTGCCGAGCGCGCCACAGGGCTGCGCGCCAAACGGCAAACAATGGATGTAGTGCTGCGCGTACGGATCGTGCGGACAATCGGACATCATGCGCTCCTCGTGCGTACCGAGCGGCATGGCCGCGCCCGTGGCGCGGCGCATCGGGGCCCGGCATGCGAAGGCCAGGCGGGGGGAGAGAACCGAGTATGCGCCGGATTCGCCACCGCGATGCAGGCTGGTCAGACATTTTTAAATGCGAACCGACCCCTGGGAAAACGGGCTTGCCGGCACGGGCCGGCGAATCGGGTAGTCGGCATACCGGAATGTCTGCTCGCCTTGTTGCGCGGGCCGTGCACCCGTACGCTCTGCGTCAGGCTCGCGGACATGTCGTCCGCCACAAACCCAAGGAAACCGCCATGTCGCTTCCCGCCAGCGCCGCGAAATTCGATCCGTCACGCGCGCAGGAATACGCCGCGCAATCGCGCATCGCGCTCGCCGGCTACGATGCATGTCACGAACTCACCGCGTGCATGCTCGCGTCGGCGATCGGCGCGACCGATGCGCAAATCCTCGTCGCGGGCGCAGGCGGCACGGGGCAGGAAATCTGCGTGGCGGCCGCGCTCGAACCGGGCTGGCAATTCACGGCGGTGGACCCGTCCGCGCCGATGCTTGCGCTCGCGCGCTCGAACGTCGAGGCCGCAGGCTTCGGGTCGCGCACGACGTTCGTCGAGGACGGCGTCGACGCGCTGCCCGATGCCGCCGCGTTCGACGGCGCAACGCTGATCGGCGTGCTGCATCACGTGCCGGGCGACGACGCGAAGGCCGCGCTGCTGCATGCGATCGCGCGGCGCCTGAAGCCCGGCGCACCGCTCGTGCTCGCCGGCAACCATCGCCGCTATGCGGACCACCCTCGCCTGCTCGACGCGTGGCAGCAGCGCTGGCGCATGAAGGGCGCCACGCCCGACGCCGTACGCGCGCAACTCGCGAAGATCCTGCAGGGCGCCGATCCGCCCGCCTCCGAGGACGCCATGTTCGACCTGCTGCGCGACGCTGGCTTCGATGCGCCGCTGCGCTTTTTCGCGAGCCTGTTCTGGGGCGCGTGGGTCGCGGTGCGGCGCGCATAGCGGTTCGGCACTGCGCCGGACGGGATTCGCGTGCATGCCACGCGCGCTGGGTATGATGTCGTTCCCGCCCCTTTCCGGCCACGACATGCTCACCGTCCATCACCTGAACAACTCGCGCTCGCAGCGCGTGCTCTGGCTGCTCGAAGAACTGGAGGTGCCGTACGAGATCGTCCGCTACGAACGCGATCCGAAAACGATGCTCGCGCCGCCCGAACTGCGCGCGATCCATCCGCTCGGCAAGTCGCCGGTCGTCACCGACGAAGGCCGCACGTTCGCCGAATCGGGCGCGATCATCGAGTACCTGGTCGAACGCTACGGCAACGGGCGCCTCGCGCCGCCGCCCGGCACGCCCGGGCGGCACGAGTACACGTACTGGCTGCACTACGCGGAAGGATCGGCGATGCCGCCGCTGCTGCTCAAGCTCGTCGCGCTGCGGATCGCGCATGCGCCGATGCCGTTCTTCGCGCGGCCGATCGCGCGCAAGATCGCCGCCACGCTGCAGTCGGGCTTCGTCGATCCGCAGATCGCGCTGCATCTCGGCCATATCGACGGCGCGCTGGGCCGCACCGGCTGGTTCGTCGGCGACGGCTTCAGCGCGGCCGACATCCAGATGAGCTTCCCGCTCGAAGCGGCGACCGCGCGCGGCGGCGGCAGCCGCTATCCGGCGATCGCGCGCTTTCTCGACGCGATCCATGCGCGGCCCGCGTACCAGCGGGCGCTGGAACGCGGCGGCCCGTACGGCCTGCTCGCGTGACCGGCGTCAGCTCAGCAGGCCGGCCGCGACGTTGATCGACAGCCCGAGCACGGCCATGTTGAAGTAGAACGACAGGATCGACTGCGCGAGCACCGAGCGTCGCGCGGAGCGGTTCGCGAGCGACACGTCGGCCGTCTGCGACGCGACCGCGATCGTGAACGCGAAATACAGGAAGTCCCAGTAATCGGGCTCGGGGTTGCGGTCGGGGAAGCGCAGCGCGCGGTCGCTGGACGGCGAGCCGTAATAGAGCCGCGCATAGTTCAGCGTGAAGATCGTCGGGATCAGGAACCACGCACCGAACAGCGTCGCGGCCGTGATCGCGTAGTGGCTGAGCCCCGCGCTGAAGCCCACGCTCTTGACGGTTGCGAGTTCGATCGCGATCGCAGCGACGCTCGCGACGGTCGCGAAGCACACGACGGTCAGCACGGTCGTCGCGTTTTCGTCTTCACGGATCGCGACTTCGCGCACCTTGTGATGATGCGCGGTAACCATGCGCACCCACATCAGCACGAGATACAGCCAGACCGTGCAATCCCAGCCGATCAGCGCCCGCACGGCCGGACGCAGCGGAAACGGCAGCAGCACCGCGCACAGCAAGCCTGCGACGAACGCCACGACCATGCGCGGCCGGTTGCGTAATACCTGCGGATAAAGCGTCATCGTGTGATTCCGAAAGCGGATGGAAAGGGTTCGAACGGCGCACGGGGCGGCCCGCTGCGCCGCGCCGTAGGATACCGCGCCCGATTATCGCCATTCCATCGTGACGTGGCGATGGGCGCGAGCGCCTAAGATAAGGGGATGACTGCCACCGCCCCCCTCTGCCGCCACCCCGCGAACACCGCCGGCCGCGACTTCGTCGTCGGCGACCTGCACGGGTGCGTGGACGTGCTGCGCGCGCTGCTGCGCGACATCCGCTTCGATCCGGCCCGCGACCGCCTGTTCTCGGTCGGCGACCTGGTCGACCGCGGCCCTGCCTCCGAAACCGCGCTCGACCTGCTCGACCGTCCGTGGTGCCACGTCGTGCGCGGCAACCACGAGGAAGTGCTGAGCCTCGTGTCGCGCGGCAAGCTGTCGCCCGACGCGTGGCGCGGGATCGGCGGCGACTGGGGCGCCGACCTGCCGCCGGAACGGCTGCACGCCCATGCGGCGCGCGTCGACGCGCTGCCGCTGGTGCGCGTGATCGGCGACGGCCCCGGCCGCTTCAACGTGCTGCATGCGGAATTCTTCGGCTCGGACGCCGATCTCGACACGGGCAGCTATGCGCACGACGTGCGCGAGCGGCTGATCTGGGGTCGCGATCTCGTCCAGGGGCTCGCCGATCCGGCGCGGCAGGCCGGGCTGTCGCTGACCTGCACCGGGCATACGCCCGTGCGCGCGCCGCAGCGGATCGGTGCGCAATGGTTCATCGACACGGGCGCGTTCGCGCCGGCCGGGAGGCTCACGCTCGTCGAGCCGCGTACCGGCAGCACGTGGTCGATGACGCAGGCCGAGGCGCGCGAGCGCCACGCGGGCGACTGGCCGCTGCCGTAACGCGCTCGCGCCCCTGCACCGTCGCCGGCCACGGCGCGCGAGCCGGTGCGTGCTAGCCGACCTGGTTCAGCTCGAACACCGCATCGACACCGGTGCCGTTCCAGTTGTATTCGAGATAGGCCGCGTGATGGCAATCGCGCAGCAGCGCGGTGCGGAACGCCGCCAGACACTCGCCGCGCGGGTCGCGCACCGACGGATAGACGATCCCCGCGCCGCCCGCGTTGCGCACCGCCCGGCCGAGCGCCTGCCCGGCGCCGTAGTCGAGCGGATGCAGCAACGCGGGATCGCGCTGCGGCCAGGTGCGCACGTCGACCACGCTGCCCTGCGCGAACACGGTGTAGAGCCGCATCTGCTGGCGCATCGGCGGCTCCTTCGTCGCGGCCAGGAACAGCGCGCTGTGATAGCGCGTTTCGGCGATCGCCGTATCGCGCGAGCGGGTGCAATAGAACACGCCGTAGCTGCCGTCGGAAAAGCGGCTGCCCTGCGGATTCAGGTGCGTAAACGCAGCCATGATCGGCCCCCAGCCCAGCCCGTAGCGGCGCTCGGCAGGCGGCACGAGGTCAAGCGCGCCGATTTCGTTGCGGATGCGGTCGTTGGTCAGCGATTCGAGCGCATACAGCGCGTCGAAATCGTCCGCCGAGGCGACGCGGTCGAACAGGTTGATTGCCGGAAAACGGGTGGGAATCACACGATAGGCAGGTGCCCAGTCGACCGTGGTCGTGGGCCATTGTTGTGTTTCGATCGGCATCGTCACGCCCAGCCACCCCGCATCGCGTCGAGATATTGCCGGACGGCGACCAGATCGCCGACGTTGCCGGCGAGCATCCGGTCGAGTGCGCGCCGGCCGCCGAACGGCGCCGCGTCGTTGGGCCGCTTGACCCACGCGTCGGCCGCGGCCGGCTGCGGCAGCAGGATCTGCAGCGCCTTGTAGATGCCGAGCAGCAGCGACAGCCGCTCGAGCGTATCGCGCGGCAGCCGCGCCGATTCCGGCGTGGCCTTCCACTTGAAGAACGTCGAACGGCCGGGCGACCCGAGCAGCACGATCTGCTCGTCGATCGTCAGTTCCCAGTCGCGCGCGATGTTGAAAAACGCACGCAGGCCGGCCGCCGACATCTGGGCGACCGAGGCCTGCGGCGGGGCGGAATGCGAATCGTAGGCGGGCTGTGACATGATCGTTAGTCTCGAAACGAATTTACTAACAAGATTAGTCCATTTTCGTATTTTTGCAAGGGTCGACACCCGTCGATCGGCCATTGCTTCCGACGGAACGATATTTTTTGTCCATTCTGGACTCGGATTTTATTTTCTGCGTTAATGACCGTGCGGACACCGCGCCAAGACGCGGCTCGTATCCGTGAAACCGTGTCGCACAGAACCCGGAAGCACCCGCCAAGGAACGCACCATGAAGAGACTGATTGCCGCTGTTTCGATCGCCCTGCTCGCGGTATCCGCAGGCCCCGCCGCCGCGAAGGACTGGACCACGATCCGCTTCGGCACCGATGCCAGCTACGCGCCGTTCGAGTCGAAGGCGCCCGACGGCAAGCTCGTCGGCTTCGACATCGACCTCGGCAACGAGATCTGCGCGCGCCTGAAGGCCAAGTGCGTGTGGCTGGAGAACGATTTCGACGGGATGATTCCGGCGCTGAAGGCGAAGAAGTTCGACGCGGTGCTGTCGTCGATGTCGATCACGCCGCAACGCGCGGAGCAGATCGGCTTCACGACGAAGATCTACAACCAGCCGACGCGGCTCGTCGTGAAGAAGGGCTCGCCGCTGCTGCCGACGGCCGAATCGCTGAAGGGCAAGTCGATCGGCGTCGAGCAGGGCACGACGCAGGAAACGTACGCGAAGGCGTACTGGGGCAAGCAAGGCGCGAACGTCGTGTCGTACCAGAACCAGGACGGCGTGTACGCGGACCTGACGTCGGGCCGCCTCGATGCAGCGCTCCAGGATGAAGTGCAGGCCGCGATCGGGTTCCTGAAATCGCCGCGCGGCGCGAACTACACGTTCGTCGGGCCCGAACTCGTCGACGAGAAGATGCTCGGCATCGGCGCCGGCATCGGGCTGCGCAAGGAAGACGCCGACCTGAAGGCGAAGATCGATCGCGCGATCCTCGACATGGTCAAGGACGGCACCTACAAGCGGCTCGCGTCGAAGTACTTCGACTTCGACATCTACGGCAGCTGAAACGGCGTCGCGCGCGTACGGGTGCCACTCCCGTCGCGCGCGTCCGACCGCACCTCCCCTTCAACCGGATGGCAACGGCACCGCGCGGTTCGCCGTTGCATCGAATGCTCTTGTCTTGCGTCGCGTGCATGACACGGCGCCTCGACTATCGTTCGGATTGCAGATCAATTGCCCAGGGAACGACCGGCAACGCGAACGGCCGGCCTGCTGCTCGGGGTCAATAGGCGAAGATCGGGCGCCGCGGTACCGGCGCCCGTGCGCACATGCCCATGCGAACCGGGTTGGCGTGCAGGAAAGTGCCGACCCGGCGCGGATGACCGGCAACCAGCCGGATCCGCCTCGCACCGGGCGCGGAGAGATGGCCTGTCGATGCATGCCGGCCGGCTGCGAGTGCGACGTTCGACCGGCGATGCCCCGAGTCACTGCGATCGCGGCCTGCCGGCCGCGGCGTGTGGCGATCGTTCATTTTCTACCCCGTTTGCTGTGTGATGTTTGTTCCGGCAACCGGACGATGCCGGTGCCCCGACGATCAGGCGACGACGTCCGTTGCCCGCCGGAACGCGGCAACTGCGCCGCGCTCCGCCGCCGCATCCCCGCGGAGTGCGTCCTGGCCGCTGGAACCGGCCGGACCTCGCGTCGTCCACTTTCGCATGACAAGCTTCGCAAGGAGCGGGCCAGCCACGCGTAAGCCTGTCCAGACAAGGGGTTGGCAGTGCCCGCAGGCAGCCGGAACGGGGGCGGATTGGCGGAAGTTGCGAATCTGAAACATGCGGCACGCGGCACGCGCCGGACGGGCGACGGCAGAGCCTTGCGGGATAAGGCTGAACAATGGAGCGCGGCGTTTTTACCGATAGGTGCCGGGCCGTTCGGCGCGGTTTGCCGCGAGAATTCGCCCGGCTGCCGACGCGAAATGTTTCATGCGCTTTACATGCCCGCCGGCGCGACGGATCGACACGTGCCGGGCCGGGCGATCGCCCGGCTGCACGGTGCAACCGGCACGGTCGTGCCGCACCGGTTCCTGCTCAGCCGACCCGCTGATGCCCGGCGTCGCCGGACGGCGCGCCGTCGTGCCCGCCGTTGTCGCCGTTTCCGCCGTTGTTGTCGTGATCGTTCAGCCCGTGCTCGATCATCATCCGGTAGAGCGTCACGCGCGAGATGCCGAGTTCGGCGGCGGCCTTGTTGATCCGGTGATCGTTGCGCAGCAGCGCGTTCTCGATTGCGGTGCGCTCGGCGAGCGCCCTCGCCTGTTCGAGCGTCACGGGTTCGGTTTCGCCGGGCGTCTCGAGCCCGAGATCGTGCGGCGTCAGCAGCCGGCTCTCGGCCATCACGATCGCGCGCCGCACGCGGTTGATCAGCTCGCGCACGTTGCCGGGCCATTCGTAGCGGCGCATCGCATCGAGCGCGGCCGACGTGAAGCCGCTGATCTTGCGACCGCTGTCGGACTTGAATTTCTGCAGCACGTAGTGCGCGAGGATATCGATGTCCTTGCCGCGCGCGCGCAGCGGCGGCTCGTGGATGCGCAGCACGCACAGCCGGTGATAGAGGTCCGCGCGGAAGCGCCCGGCCTCGACCGCGCCGTCGAGATCCACGTGCGTGGCCGAGATGATCCGCACGTCGACCGCGATCGATTCCTGCCCGCCGAGCCGCTCGATCTTCCCTTCCTGCAGGAAGCGCAGCAGGCTCGCCTGGCTCTCGACCGGCATATCGCCGATCTCGTCGAGAAACAGCGTGCCGCCGTTCGCCGACTCGATCCGGCCCGCGCGCCGCTGGTTCGCGCCGGTGAATGCGCCGCGCTCGTAGCCGAACAGTTCCGACTGCAGCAGGTGATGCGGAATCGCCCCGCAATTGATCGCGATGAACGGCCCCTTGCCGCGCCCGGAACGCTCGTGAATCGCGAGCGCGGTCAGTTCCTTGCCGGTACCCGACTCGCCCGAGATGAACACGCTCGCATCGGTCTTCGCGACCTTGCGGATCGTGCTGAACAACTGCTGCATCGCTTCGCAGTTGCCGATCATCCCGTGTTCGCCTATCGACGCCGCGTAGGCCGCGCCGTCGACGCGATCGAGCGCGGCCATCCCGCGCGCATGACCGAGCACATGCGAAATCCATTCGTAGGGCAGCGGCAGCGTCACATAGTCGAAACAATAGCTGCGGATCAACTCGCGCACGGCAGGACTGATCGTAATGCCGGCCTGCGCGATGGAAATCCAGCCGATCGCCGGCTGGCTCAGGCACGCCTTCAGCGCGGGATAGTCGCGCGACGTGAACCCCGTGAAATCGACCAGCCCGGCCGCGACGCTCACGCCGGAGGTCATGTTCTGCGCGGCGCCGGCCGTCTTCGCGACCGCGATCTCCCAGCCGAGCCCGCGCAGTTGCGCCAGCAACGGCTCGTCGGGCGTCCGCATGATCACGAACAGCTTGCGTCCAGCCTCGGGAGCGGTGACGGATACATCCGTCATCTCGGGCGCCGCCTGCCCGTTTGCGTCGGGTGACCTTGCAACCATCGTTGTTCCCCGCTTGGCGTTGGTATCGTGCGCCGGCTCGCCGCCATATCCGACGGACCACGATTGAACCGACATATTGGCCGCATTTCCGTCCGAATAAAATCCCCCTGCGCACGAATCGCGCGCGAAGGGGACGCTGTCATGAACGGTATATCGATGCGGCCGGCGGGCGACTAGATGGGTGTTATCCCTGTGGCGCGTGCGGCAAGAACCCGGAGCGGGACGGCGCACCGCGCGCAAACCCGCGCCGGTGCTGGCGCGCGGCGTTTGCATGTGATGCGGCTACGCAGGATCGGGACGCCGGCGCGGGTGCACGCGCCCCGTCGGCCGCGCACGCCGGCGGGCGTGCAATCGTTTCCGGTCGACTTCCGCCAATCGTCACAGGAAGCCCGCTGATGCGGGAACGCAACATGCGCCGCGCATCGCCGCGCGGCGCGTCGTGTCAGCGGCCCGACGCGAGCGATGCCGGCGCATTCGCGCGGCCGCGTCCGGCAGGTGCGCCGCCCTTTTCGCCGTAGGTGGCGGCGAGCGCGTCGACGCGCGCAAGATGGTGATGGTTGTCGTGATCCCACGGATGGAAGCCCGGCCGGAAAAAGCTCAGCCATTCGCCCGCGATGCGCGGGAACAGGCCGCGGCGCGGCCCGTACAGGAACGCGATCATCCGCAGCATGCCGCGCACGTGATGGCCGGCGCCGCGATCGCGCCACAGCAGCGTCGCGTGCATCAGGAACACGGTCGGCCAGAAGGTCAGCGTCGTCAGCAGATACACGCCGATGCGGATCAGGTAGCGGCGCAGCCCCGGCTTCATCGCGGCATTCCACACGTCGAACGACACGGCCTTGTGCTCGGTTTCCTCGAGCGCGTGCCAGATCCACATCTGGCGGTAGCCTTCGACCGAACCGTCGAGGCGCGTCGGGTCGCGCAGCAGCCAGTCGGCGAGCATCGCCGTGTAGTGTTCGGCCGCGACCGTATGCGCGAGCTGTACCGAATGCGGCAGCTTGCGCTTCATGAAGGCGAGCACCGTCCACACGCGCTTGTCGAGCTTGCGCGCGGGCAGGCGGTTCGCCTGCATCAGCTCGTTGTATTCGATGTGCTCGCGCGTATGCATCGCCTCCTGGCCGATGAAGCCGAGCACCTGCTGCTTCAATACGGGATCGTCGATCCGGTCGCGGTAGTTGCGCACCGAATCCATGAAGAAGCGCTCGCCGGCCGGAAACAGCAGCGACAGCGCGTTGAAGAAATGGGTCACGTGCGACCCGAGGCCATGCCAGTCCTTCGCGCGTTCGACCGGCAGGTCGAAGCGCAGGTCGCGGCGCACCGGCATGATCCCGGCTGCGGTGGCGGAAGCGGCTGACTTCATGTTCATGGTTCTCCTGGTTCCGAGGCGGCCCGGCGCATCATCCGACGCGGCCGGCGCACGCCCGGGCGGCGCGTCGCGCACCGCCAAAATCCTGACATCGACAGATGTAAAGATAGGCCGCCCGCGCCAGCGCGTGCAAGCCGCGCGGTAGATGCGCGCTTCCAAACGGGGCACGGTCGAAAAGGCGGAAAAAACGGCGCTCGAACGGCGCCGGGACCGGCCGCGATTCGAACGCGCGGGCTGGGCGGCACGTGATGCACGACGCCCGGCCGCATGCCCTGTCGGCTACCTGAAAGCCCCGTGGGACGGGCATTTCGCGGTATCCGGCGCCGGCCGGACGCGATACGGCCGGCGGCCCCGGCAACACCGATTCATACGTGCGGCGCACTCGCCTGGTGCAACGGCGATCGCATGGCTCGCGAAAAATTCAAACGCGCGTTCCAATCGTGTTTCGGGCGACCGCAGGCAAGGCGGTCGGTCGACGCTGCCGATCCGCACGCAGCGGCACAAGAACCACGCGCGCCGACCCGCTGCGCGCTCGCCTACAATAGCGGTTTTACGTAACGCTCTTTCAGGAGAAGTCATGTCTGTCATCACGACCGAATCGGGCCTCAAATACGAAGACCTGACCGAAGGCACCGGCGCGGAAGCGCAAGCCGGCAAGACCGTCAGCGTCCACTACACGGGCTGGCTGACCGACGGTCAGAAATTCGATTCGAGCAAGGACCGCAACGACCCGTTCGCATTCGTGCTCGGCGGCGGCATGGTCATCAAGGGCTGGGACGAAGGCGTGCAGGGCATGAAGGTCGGCGGCGTGCGTCGCCTGACGATCCCGCCGCAACTCGGCTACGGCCCGCGCGGCGCAGGCGGCGTGATTCCGCCGAACGCGACGCTCGTGTTCGAAGTCGAACTGCTCGACGTCTGATCGCGCACCCGGCCGCTTCCTTCCGATGGCACGCATTGCCTCCCCCGCCATCGCGCTGCGCCGCTACGACACGTGCGAAGCGTCGGACGTGCACGACTTCCACCAGGTCGTGCTCGGCGTCGATGGCGCGATGGTGATGGCGGTGGACGGGATCGGCCAGCGCATCGACCGGCACGCCGCCTGGCTGATTCCGGCCGGCGCGCGCCATGACTACGCGGGCCTCGGCGACAATCGCCAGCTCGTGATCGACCTGCCCGCGGCATCGCTCGCGGTGCCGCAGCGGCTGTTCGACCATGCGCGCGCCGTGTCGATCGACCCGGCGCTGACGTCGCTGGTCGCGCAGGTTGCAGCGGCCGCCGCGCAACACGATGCGCCGGCCGGCGACGCACGGCACGCAGCCGCGCACCGGTTCCAGTGGCAGGCCGCCGCACGCCTGTGCGACGCATTGCTCGACGACGCCGGCATCGCCGCGCCCGCGTCGGGCCTCGATTTCGCGCGCATCGACCGCTGGCTGCGCGCGCGGCTCGCGGAGCCGCTGCGCATCGCCGATCTCGCCGCGCACTGCGGCTACGGGATGCGCCGGTTTCATCAACTGTTCGTCGATGCATTCGGCGAAACACCGCATCGCTACCTGCAGCGGCTGCGGCTCGACGCAGCGGTCGTGCTGCTCGCCGACGGCCGGCATCCGCTCGTCGACATCGCGGGCACGGTCGGCTTCGCTGACCAGAGCACGTTCACGCATGCGTTCACGAAACGCTTCGGCGTCGCGCCCGGACGCTGGCGCGGCGAACGGCATTGAGCGGCCAAGCGGTACCGGTTTTCCCACGATAGCGGATGAGGCGCTCGCTCGCGCCGTGGCGTCACGACAGGACAAGCTTCGACAGCCGCTGTCCGTCCCGCGTGAAACCGTACCGCGCGTAAAAGCGGTGCGCATCGAGCCGATGGTCGCCGCTCGTCACTTCCAGTTTCACGCACCCTGCTGTCTCGAACCACACCTGCGCCGCAGCGATCAGCACACCGCCGACACCCTGCCCGCGACAGCGCTCGTCGACGACCAGACTGGTGATGCGCCCGAGATTTCCGGGTGCATGAAACAGCGCAAGCGCATGCAGGCTGATGCAGCCGACCACGCTGTGCGCGATCGTCGCGACCAGGATACGGTCGACCGCACTCGGCAGCAGTGTCGCCAGCTTGGCGCGGATCATCGCGGGTGTCGCATCGTAGCCGAGCTGTTGCATCAGCCTTGCAATGTCGGCGTGATCGGCAATCTGCGCGTCGCGCGTCGTCAGGTTCGAGGGAGTCATCCGGATGGGCCTGTCGAAAGTCGATGTGTGCCGTGGCATGCATGATCAGCCGCATTGCCATGTTAATCGCCATGCACCGGCCGTGTATCGACGCTTCACCTCCCGCTGAAACATCGCCGGTCCGTCGCATCCTACGATGGATGCATGGATACGACCACACCGCCTCCCGCTTTCCCGCCCGCGCTGGCACGCGTCGTCGCGGCCGTCAGCATCGGTTTCGTCGTCACGCAGCTCGACGTGACGATCGTCAACATCGCGCTCGCGCATCTCGCAGCCGACCTGCATCTGCCGGTCGCCGGCCTGCAATGGGTCGTCGATGCATACACGCTCGCGTTCGCGGTGCTGATGCTGTCGGGCGGCGCGCTCGGCGACCGCTTCGGCGCGCGCCGCCTGTACATCGCAGGCCTCGTGCTGTTCGCGCTCGCGTCGCTGGCCTGCGGCGGCGCCGTCACGCCCGCGATGCTGATCGCGGCCCGCGCGCTGCAAGGCGTCGGCGCCGCGGCGATGCTGCCCAATTCGCTCGCGCTGCTCAACGGCGCGTGCCGCCACGACCCGCACCTGCGTGCCCGCGCGGTCGGCGGGTGGACGGCGGCCGGGTCGATCTCGATCGCGGCCGGCCCGGTGGTCGGCGGCCTGCTGATCGCCGCGTGGGGCTGGCGCGGCATCTTCCTCGTGAACCTGCCACTGTGTGCGGCGGGACTCGCGGCCGCGTTCGCGTGGGTGCCTGCGCGCCGCGAACAGAGCGCACCATCCCGCTCCACCCGCTCGCTCGACCTGCGCGGCCAGCTCGTCGCGATCGCGATGCTGACCGCGCTGACCGGCGCCGTGATCGAATGGCGGCCGCTCGGCTTCGCGCATCCGGTCGTGGCCGGCGACTTCGCGTTCGCGGCGCTGGCCGCGCTCGCCTTCGTCGCGGTCGAATCGCGCACGGCCACGCCGATGCTGCGGCTGTCGCTGTTCCGCCATCGCACCTTCAGCGCGACCGTACTGTTCGGGATCTGCGTGAACCTCACGTACTACGGCACCGTGTTCGTGCTGGCGCTGTACCTGCAGCGTGCACGCGGCGAATCGGCGTGGCAGGCCGGCCTCGCGTTCCTGCCGCTGACGGGCGGCTTCCTGCTGTCGAATCTCGCGAGCGGCCGCGTCGTCGCGCGTCACGGCCCGCGCGTGCCGATGCTGGCCGGCGCGCTGGTCGCCGCGCTCGGCTACGGATCGCTGCATTTCGTCGACGCATCGACGCCGCTCGCCGTGCTGCTCGTGCCGTTCCTGCTGATTCCGACGGGCATGGGGTTCGCGGTGCCCGCGATGACGACGGCCGTGCTCGCGTCGGTCGCGCCCGAGCGAGCCGGCATCGCGTCGGCAGTGCTGAATACCGCGCGACAGGCCGGCGGCGCGATGGGCGTCGCGGCGTTCGGCGCACTTGCCGGCGGCGGCGGTGCATCGCAGGTCGTCAACGGATTGCGGATCGAAACGGCCGTGTCGGTCGCGCTGCTGCTCGCGGCCGCGCTGCTCGCGACCCGCGTGCGGGGCGATGCGCATCACGGCGCACCGCGTTCGCATCAGCCGATGCCGGCGCACGATTGAGCGTCGCCGGGGCCGTGGATCCGGCGCCGCAGGTCGAGCAGCCGCCGATGATCGGCGGAATCCAGCGGATGGGTCATGGCGATGCGGCTCCGGTCAACGACGATCTCGGCAGTCCAGCCGACCGGCCGCCGCGCATCGCGCTCACCGCCGCGCCACACCCGCCTCGTCGTCGATCTTCTTCACGACCGTGTCGGCCGCCTTCACCGGCCGGCCGTCGTCGTGCCGCAGCGCGAGCTTGCGGATCGCGCGCCCCGTGCTGCGGTCGACCAGCACCGAATGCGGCTCGCCGCGTGCGAACAGGTTCGCCTCGCCCCACTGCCGCAGCATCACGATCACCGGAAACAGCCCCTCGCCTTTCTTCGTCAGCGCGTACTCCTGATACGCGGTGCCGTCCGACGCCGGCACGACGTCGAACACGCCGGCATCCACCAGCATCTTCAGCCGGTCGGACAGGATGTTGCTCGCGACGCCGAGGCTCGCGCGGAAATCGCCGAAGCGGCGCACGCCATCGAACGCATCGCGCACGATCAGCAACGCCCAGCGATCGCCGACGATATCGGTCGCCCGCGCCACCGGGCACGGGGAATCCGCAAGACTTTTCTGCCTGGCCATGTTCCTCTCCGCAATCGTGCCGGCCGCCCGCGCAGCGGCATCGGCGCATCCGTGCGCGAGCCCGTCGCCCGCCGCACAACAAGTTGCATTTTAAAACTACTTTTCCTACACTCACACTAGTTTCAATTTGCAACTAGTCTGCGTGAGGGACCCCATGGAGTCTTCGTGTCATTCCGGCACCGTTGCATCGAACGTGCCGACATCCGCGACGCATCCGGCCGAGGGCGGCGGCCTGTCGTCGGCGCGCATCGCGCTGCTGGCCGTCTGCTGTGCGGCGAGCGTCGCGAACGTCTACTACGCCCAGCCGCTGCTCGATTCGATCGCGCGCGATTTCGGCGTGCCGCAGGCCGCCGTCGGCGGCGTCATCACCGCGACGCAACTCGGCTGTGCGCTCGCGCTGCTGTTCGTCGTGCCGCTCGGCGACCTGCTCAACCGCAAGCGCCTGATCGCCGTGCAGCTTCTGCTGCTGACGGCAGCCTGCATCGGCGTCGCCTTGTCGTCGACACGCATCGCGCTGCTGGCGGGGATGGTCGCGGTCGGCCTGCTCGGCACCGCGATGACGCAAGGGCTGATCGCATGCTCGGCAGCGCTCTCGGTCGCAGGCGAACGCGGGCGCGTGGTGGGCGCCGCACAAGGCGGCGTGGTGGTCGGGCTGCTGGCCGCGCGCTCGCTGGCCGGTGTCGTCACCGACTTCGCGGGCTGGCGGGCCGTCTACCTCGTGTCGGGCGCGCTCGCGATCGCGATGCTCGTCGCATTGTCGCGGCTGCTGCCCGACACGAACGGGCCGCGCGAGCGCATCGGCTACGTGGCGCTGCTGCGGTCGATGGTGTCGCTGTTGCGCGATGAACGCGTGCTGCGCGTGCGCGGTGCGATCGCGCTGCTGATGTTCGCGGCATTCAGCATCTTCTGGAGCGCGCTCGTGCTGCCGCTGAGCGCGCCGCCGCACGCGATGTCGCATACGCAGATCGGCGCATTCGGCCTCGTCGGCGCGCTGGGGGCCGCGGCCGCCGCACGCGCCGGCCGGCTCGCCGATCGCGGGCGCGGCGAAGCGACGACCGGCGCCGCGCTCGCGCTGCTCGCATGCTCATGGCTGCCGCTCGCGTTCGGCGACACGTCGATTGCATGGCTGATCGTCGGCATCGTGCTGCTCGACGTCGGCGGGCAGGCCGTCCACGTCGTCAACCAGAGCATGATTCTCGGCGCGCGGCCCGATGCGCACGCGCGCCTCGTCGGCTGCTACATGCTGTTCTACTCGGCCGGCAGCGGGCTCGGCGCGATCGCGTCGACGATGATGTATGCGCGCGCCGGATGGACGGGCGTCTGCGCGCTTGGGGCCGTCGTCAGCGTGGCCGCGCTCGGCGTATGGGCCGCGACGCTCAGGCGCGCGTGATGCGCGCCGGCGATCGGAGTCGAACGAAAAAAGCCGGCCCACCCTCGTCGGGCGGCCGGCTCGCGGACCGGCCATGTGCATGCGCCGGTCCGGTTTCGGGTTCGGCGCGCAGGTGGCGCGCCGCGGCGTTCAGCCTGCCGCCCGGATCGCCTCTTCGTACACGCCGGCGACGCGTCGCGCGATCACCGCGTTGTCGAAATGATCACGCGCGTAGCGCTTGCATGCGACCTCGTCGGGCAGCGCGATCGCACCCGACAGTGCGCCGCCGAGCCCTTCCGCGATCGCAGCCGCGCCCGTCGACGGCAGCACGAGATCGTTCGACAGCCCGGCGACCGCCTCCGGCAGCCCGCCGACCGGCGTCACCAGCACGGGCGTGCCGGACGCGAGCGATTCGACGGTGATCAGCCCGAAGCCCTCGAGCGCGACCGTCGGCACGACGCTGACCGTCGCCGCGCGGTACAGCGCCGCGAGATGGTTGTCGGGCACGAAGCCGAGCAGCTTCACGTTGTCCTGCAGCCCGGCATCGTCGATGCGCTGCTGCAGTTCCTCGCCGATCTTGCCCTTGCCGGCGATCAGCAGCAGCACGTCCGGGTGACGGTGCTTGACGAGGCCGATCGCGTCGATCAGGTCCTCCAGCCCCATGCGCCGCACGAGCCGGCGCACGGCCAGCACGATCGGCCGGTCCTGCGGCAGTTGCAGCTTGTGCCGTGCCTCGGCGGGCGTGAGCGGCGTATCGAACTGCGCGGTATCGACGCAACCGGGAATCACGCGCACGCGTGACGGATCGATGCCGTAGCGATTCGTCAGGATCTGGCCGAATGCCTGCGACAGCACGATCAGCCGCGACGAGCGCGTATAGACGGCCTGTTCGAGATAGCGCTTCGCGCGCTGCCCGAGCGTCGCAGCGCCCTCGACCTGGCTTTCGTCGGCCCACGGGCCCTGGAAGTGCGACACCTGCGGAATCCCGCGCGTGACGTCGAGCCCCGGAAACGTGTACAGCGCGAAGTGCGACGAGATCACGTCCGGCCGTTCGGTGCGGATCTCGTCGCGCAGCGCGCGGCGCGCGGCGAGCATCCGGCGCGCGAGCGTCTCCGTGGCGGGACCGAAGCCCTGGATCGCGCCGCCCGTGTCGTCGGCGACCTTCGGCGAGCCGGCGACGAGCCCGCGCACCTCGACGCCCGCGCCCGGCAGCGCGCCGACGAGCGAGTAGTACATCCGGTCGAGGCCGCCCGCGCGTTCGGGGAACCAGTGCATGCCGATCTGCAACGATTTGATCGGCCGGGAAGTTTGGGACATCACGATTGCTCCTGCGTGACTGCATGCTCGACCCGCTCGAAGGCGGACGGCTGCGTGGGTTGGCCGATGCGCCGGTAAAGCGCGACATACTGGGCACCCATGTGCGCCCAGCCGAAACGGGTCATCAGTTCGCGGGCCGCGTCGCCCATCGCGCGACAGGTGTCGCGCGACACCGCGAGCGAGCCGATCGCCTGCGCGAGCGCGACCGGATCGTCCGGGTCCTCCAGCACGATCCCGCATTCGCGCGTGATGATTTCCGCGCCGCCCGCCGTGCGCGCGGTAACGACCGGCAAACCGGCCGCCATCGCTTCCAGCAGCGACAGGCTCATCGCTTCGTAGCGCGACGGAAAGACGTAGGCGTCGACCGAGCGCATCAGCGTCGGCATGTTTTTCACGAGACCGAGGAAATGCACGCGCGAATCGATGCCGAGCGCACGCGCCTCTTCCGGATACGGGCTGCCCGGCAGATAGCCGGCCACCGCCAGGTGCACGTTCGACGGCAGTTTCGTCAGCGCCTTCAGCACGGTGCCGAGGTTCTTGCGCGGCGTGCGCAGGTCGCCGACGAACAGCAGCAGGAATGCGTCGTCCGGCAGCTTGAACGCCGCACGGTCGGCCTGCGCACCGGCGAACGCGCTGCCGTCGACGCCGTTGTAGATCACACTGATCTTGCTGCTGTCGATGCCGAGCCCGGCGATCTCGTCGGCCACCTTCTGCGACACGGCGGTGATCGCGCGCGAGCGCTTGTACGCCCAGCGCTCGAGCGTGGTGTTCACGCGCGTATAAACGTACTGGTAAGCCGACCAGATGCCCTTCGTCGGCCCGAACGGATAGTACGGACTCTTGAACCAGCCGCCGTGCACGAAGTGCGCGGTATTCACGTCGGCCTTGATCCACGAGATGAAGCCGTTCACGTGCAGCACGTCGTATTCGCTGCGGTGCGCGCGCAGCCAGGCCGCGCTCTTCAGCGCGAACACCTGCTGCTTGACGAGATTCGACGGCCAGAAGCCGCCGACCTTCACGGGCACCCAGCGCACGCGCGGGTCGGCCAGCAGCTCGGGCGCGACATGCGACGCGACCAGCGTGACCTCGTAGTTCTCGGCCAGCGCCGCGCGCGCGATTTCGTAATTGACGCGGCCCTGCCCGTCGTTATGTCGCACGACGTGCGTGACGATCGCGATTCTCAATGGTCGCCTCCCCGTGAACGCGCGGCGGCCAGCAGGCGTTGTGCCTTTTGCCAGTGCGCCGCGGCAAGTATCGAAAAAATGGCTGTGAACATCAGCAGGCCGCCCGTGCCGATCAGCGAGTTCGTGAACACGAGCATCGCGAAGGTCGACAGGCACAGGCTCAGGCACGCGCCGACGAACTTGTCCTTGCGCAGCTTGAATGCCGCGCGCAGCGTGCGGCCGAACAGCATCACGACGCCGGCGAGGTACAGCAGCGTGCCGGGCCAGCCGAGCACGAACGGCACGTTCATCACGCCGCTGTCGAAGCTGCCGTACTTGCCGAGCTCGCCGCTGTCGCTCGACAGCTTCGTGGACGCGCCCGTCGCACCCATCCCTTCGCCGGCGACGTCGGTAAACGCCGTCTGCGCGAAGGTGGCGTAGAACTTGTTGCGGTCGTCGTAGCTGCGGTCGTCCTTCAGGTTCGTGATCGACTGCAGGCGCGCGCCGAGACGGTCGGCCACCGGCCCGACGGTCAGGAGCGGCACGCAGAGCCCGACCAGCACGACGCCGCTGATCAGGATCCGCATCCGCAAGCGGTTGTTCGACTGCGCGAGCTGGATCGCGAGCGCGATCACCCAGCCGCCCCACGTCGAGCGCACGAGACACAGCGCGAACGACACGAAGCCGGCCGCCCCCGCGAACCAGCGGATCTTCTGCGGCGCGGCGAATACGAATACCAGCGCGCCCATGATCGCGAACGCGAACGGCCCGGACGAGTTCATCGTGCTGAACACGCGCACGCCGTACGGCACCGGCTCGCCCTGCGAACCCATGTCGGACCCGATCATCCACAGCACGTCCCACTGCGGCATCACGAAGTACTGCACGACGCCGTACAGGCCCATCACGAGCATGCCCCACATGAACGTGGAAAGCAGCACGTCGCGGTACTCGGGATAGTCGCGTGCGTTGACCATGATGTGGAAGCCGATCAGCACCGGGTACACCCAGTTCGCCAGGTCATAGGTCGCGGCCATCACGCCGCTCGACACGATCCCGACGAGATACGCATATGCGAGCCCGAACAGCATCAGCAGCACGGGAATCCCGCGCCGCTGCGCGAGCACGCGGTAATGCCGAATCAGCCCGAAGCCGGCGATCATCGTCACCGCGAGCGGCGCGACCTGGATCAGGCTCGTCGGCGTGAACGCGCCCTTCGACCAGTCGGCAAGCCGCCGCACTTCCGGGCTCAGGAACCACACCCACCACATGAAGCCGACGTAGCGCGCCGGGCTCTTGAAATACAGCCAGATGCCGACCGCGATGGCCAGAACCGGGAACGCGAGCGTCAGCACCCTGCCCTGGTGTACGGCGATCAGCGCGGCGGTAAGGGACCACAGCGCAGCCTGCCCGACCCAGTGCTTCGGCTCGGGCAGCCAGCTGCGCGTGCGCGACGAGGTGCGTTCGGCGGCAATCGTACTCATCGATCCGCTCTCACCGCGACGACGGACGCGAATCCGCGAGCGGCATCGCCACGCCCGCGGCCGCCGGCGTGCGGCGCCGGCGCAGCATGTCGCGCGTGATCCGCACGTGCTGCTCGGCGAACGCCTGCGTGGTCAGGTCGCGATCGCGCAGGCACGCGGCGGCGGCCTGCGCGCAAGCGAGCGCCGCCACCGGATCGGCGACGAAACGGTCGGCGGCCTGGCGCATCGCCTGTGCGTCGAACGCCGGTACGTACGCGGCCGTATCGTGCGGGAAGTAGTCGCTGAGCCCGCCGACGTCGGACACGATCATCGGCTTGCCGACGGCCGCCGCCTCGAGCATCACGGTGATGCCCGACGCATGGAAATTCGGCCGCAGCGGCACGACGATAACGTCGGCCCACGCGTACAGCTCGTGCTGCTTCGCGAGCCCCGACGCCGAGCCGATCTTCACGTTCGGCGCATGCCACTCGCGCGGCACGCGGCGGCGCGTCGCGAGCCGCACGTCGTAGCGCTCGTCGCCGCCGAACGCGGCGAGGAACGTGCGCCAGTCGCGGTCGCGATCGTTGCCGATCGCCGCGATCCGCAGCGGCCGGTTCGGCTTCCATTGCTGCGGCTCGGTCAACGGGAAATCCTGCGTGTTCAGCCCGTAGTAGACGAACTCGGCTTCGCGTCCCAGATAGCGGCGGCACAGGTCGGCGTTGTCGCGCGCCAGCGTGGTCAGCGCGTCGGCGCGGTTGAGCAGCTTGCGGTACAGCCAGCGGCGCGGGCCGCCGAAGCTGCCCCACTTGTCGAACAGCCACACGCTCTGCGCGAGCAGCAGCGGGCGCTTGCCCTGCGCACCGGCGAGCTTCAGCACCAGCGAGGCCGCCAGGTGCTCCTGTTCCGTGTGCGTCCAGATCACGTCGGTGTTCAGCAGCGCGGCGCGGTTGCGCCAGGCATGCACGATGTCGAAGCCGAGCGCCGCCTTCAGCGCGCGACGCGCGAGGCTGGCGACGCGGTTCTCGCCGCCGTCCTGCGAATAGGTCAGCCGGAATTCGTCGGATTCGGCATGGTGATAGCCGTACAGGCAGCCGATGTTCTCGCCTTTCCGGTAGGTACGCGGATCGGCGCCGTAAAACAAATGGACGTGAACTTTCGTTGAAGTCATGCGAGCCCTCCGGGGGTGCCGTTCAAGACGTCACCGGCGGCATCGCCGCGCGGTGGGGGGCAAGGTTCGCGCGGCGGGCGTCGCGCGCGCCGCGGCGCACCGCGCGCCAGTGCTCGAGAATCCGCTCGCGCTTCGCCGTAGGCAGCGACAGCAGCAGATGCGCGACGCCCGGGTAGACGCGCGTGCCGACCAGCGTCCACCACCACCAGGCAAGCTCGCGCCGCAGCGGCGGCAGGTGCTCGCGCAGGATCAGGTGCATGTTGTACGCGCCGTTGCTGATCGCATTCAGCGACGCGGCATCGCGCCGGTCGTCGTCGAAACGCTCGGCCGGAAAATGATCGACCGCGATCGCCGGGTCGTAGACGAGCTTCCAGCCGTCGCGCTGCACGCGCATGCTGAAACCCATGTCGTTGTGCACCTGCGCACCGGCGCCGCGCAGCCGCGTGTCGAAGCGCAGCCGCTCGATCGCGGCGCGGCGGTAGCTCATGTTCGCGCCTTTCAGCATGTCGACTTCGCGTGCGCCGCCGACGCCGAGATGATGATTGCCGACGATCTTGCCGGACAGCGTGAGCTGGCCGACGAGCTCGCGCGATTCGTCGAGCACGCGGCCCTTCTCGTGGACCCAGTCGCGCCCGCCGACCGCGCCCACGCGCGGATCGGCCTCGAAGACCGATTCGATGCGGGCGAGCCAGTCGGGATGCGGCGCCGCATCGTCGTCGGTGATCGCCACGATGTCGCCGTGCGCGGAGTCGAGCCCCTTGTTCAGCGCGGCGACCTGCCCCGGCACGTCGACCGGCACGATGCGCAGCGGCAGCGCGCCGCCGACCGCCGGATCGGCGAGCCGCTCGTGCGTGGCGTCGTCCTCCGGGCGCGCGACGACGATCACCTCGTCGGGCAGCCGCTGCTGCCGCTGCAGCGCCAGCAGGCAGCGCGCGAGGTCGGCGGGACGCCGGTAGGTCGGAACGAGCACGGAAATTTTCATCGATGGTTTCTCCAGTCGGCCGGGCGGGCAGCACGCGCTGCCTGCCCGGTTACGCACCAGGTGGGTCAGGCGCTCAGGTATTCATGCACGGCCGCATAGCCGCGGCCGTAGCCGCGCGCCTTCGGCGGCACGCCGTTGAAGATCCCGCCTTCCAGGTCGACACCCGCGGTGCGCAGGCGCTTGATCGCATCGGCGATCTCGCCTTCGGTATGCATGCCCGAGCGCAGCACGAGGAACGTCGAGCCGGCCATGCGGCCGATGATCGTCGCATCGGTCACCGCCAGCACCGGCGGCGAATCGATCAGCACGACGTCGTAGCGCTTGCCGAGCCCTTCGAGGTATTGCGGCAGGCGCGACGACATCAGCAGCTCCGACGGGTTCGGCGGACGCGTGCCGGCCGCGATGAACGACAGGCCCTGCACCGGCGTTTCGCGGATCGCCTCCTCGAGCGGCGACTGGTCGCTCAGCAGCTCGGACAGGCCCGGCTGCGCGGTGAGGCCGAAGTAGCGGTCGAGCAGGCCGCGGCGCATGTCGGCGTCGATCAGCAGCACGCGCTTGCCCGAATGGGCGAGCAGCACCGCGAGGTTGACCGTCAGGAAGCTCTTGCCGATGCCGGGCGTCGGGCCCGTCAGCACGATCACGCGGTTCTTCGCGTCCATCATCGCGAACTGCATCGCGGTGCGCAGGCTGCGCAGGCTCTCGACGCTGAGATCCTTCGGACGCAGGCTCGCGAGGATCGGCCGGGCACGGCTGCCGCCCTTCTCGGCCTGCGCGTCGAGCTTCACCTGCTCGGCGCTCTGCGGCACCAGCCCGTACAGCGGCAGGTTGAACGCGCGTTCGATGCGGTCCGGATCCTCGATGCCCTGGAACAGGTTGCGGCGCAGGAACACGACGCCCGTGCCGAGGATCAGGCCCAGGAACACCGCCGCCGACAGGATCAGCACCTTCTTCGGCTTGACCGGATCGCCCGGACGCAGCGCCGAATCGATGAGGTGGATGTTGCCGCCCGTGCCGGCCTTCTGCACCGACAGCTCCTGCACGCGGTTCAGCAGCAGCACGTAGATGTCCTCGGCGACCTTCGCGTCGCGCTGGAGCTGGACGGCCTTCACTTCGGTGGCCGGCAGGCTGCGGAAGCGGTTGCTGAACTTGTCCTTCTCGCCCTGCAGTTCCGCGAGCTGCTGCTTGGCCGCGATCACCATCGGGTGCGAATCGGTGAAACGCTGCGCGAGCGACGCGAGCTGCAGGCGCTGCGCGGCGATCTGCTGTTCGTACTGCACGCTGCCTTCGAGGTAGACCTTCGCCTCGTCGCTCGCGTTGATCGAGCCCGACGTGCGCTGGTACTGCGTCAGCGCGGCTTCCGCGCGCTCGAGGTCGGCCTTCAGGCGCGGTTCCTCGCCCTTCAGGAAGTCGAGCATCTTGGTCGCTTCGGCCTGCTTCGCGACCACGTGCTGGTTCAGGTACGACTGCGCGAGCGCGTTCGCGATCGCGGCGGTCTGGTCCGGGTCCTTGCCTTCGAGCGAGATCTGCACGACGCCCGTCTGCTTGCCCTGCTCGGTCACCTGGATGCCGGCCTGGAATCCGCTGATCGCGTCGAGATCGTTGTAGCGGACCACCGTGAACTGCGTGCCGGGGCGCGCGACGAGGTTCTTCACGAGCAGCGTCACGCCGCCGCCCTGCGCCGCTTCGCCGACCTGGCCCGATAGCAGCCGCTTGCCGTTCGCGTCGACCAGCGAATAGGTGCCGTTCGGGCCGGCCGTCAGCGTCAGCTTCTTGCCTTCGAGCGCAGGCTCGACGTTGATCGTGTCGACGTCGGCGACTTCACCGCCCCACGCATACGATTTCAGGCCGAGCCACGGCCGCGACGGCGTGCCCGGCGTCGCGAGGCGTGCCGCGAGGCTGCCGATCACCGGCAGCGTCTTCGGCGCGACCGAGAAGTTCAGCTTGAACTGCTCGACCACCGGCGCGACGACGCCGCGGCTCTTGATGATCTCGATTTCCGCGTCGGTCGGCGCCTGCTGCGGGCCGCTGTTGATCATCGCGCCCGTCTGCGTCTGCGTGAGCGCCTGCGACGTGTTGTCGTTGCCCTCGACGCGAACGTGCACATCGGCCTGGTAGACCGGCTTCGCGATGAAGCAGTAGAGGCCCGCGAGCGCGACGACCGTCACCGCGATGCCGAGCAGCAGCCAGATGTCGTCCATGATCACCTGGAGCAACTGGCCGAGGACGACGTCCTCTTCCTCGGTCTTGGCGGACAGATCCGCGTAGGAGTGTTTCGCTTGCGTGTTCACCATTCGTTCCCGCTTGAGTGGTGCCGGGGCGGAGGCGCCGCCCCGGCGGGCTATCAGCGCGTGATTTGCCGCATGTAGAAGATCGTCTGGATCGTCGGCAGCACCTGCTGCAGCACACGGTTGAACTGCACCGAGCCGGCCGTGCTGACGTAGACGACGTCGAGCGGCTGAAGCGGGAAGCGGCTCGACAGCATCAGCGCATCGGGCTGCGTCATGTCGAGGCGGTACACCTCAGGCTTCGTCGGGTTGTCGCGCATCCCGCGCATCACGTAGATCTTGCGCGGGTTCGCGTCGGTGTCGAGGATGCCGCCGCCCGCGGTCAGCGCGTCGGCGATGGTCAGCCTGCCCTTGAGCATCGGCACCGTGACCGGCGTCTTGACCTCGCCCATGATGAACACGCGACTGTCGCTGCGGTCCGGCACGTTGACGATGTCGCCCGGCTGCAGCATCACGTTCTGCTTCACTTCGCCACGATCGAGCACGCCGTTCGCGTCGAGCGTGTAGAGCTTGCCGTCGCGCGTCAGGCGCACGCGCTGCAGGTCGGCCTCGTTGGTCGAGCCGCCCGAGCGCGAGATCGCGTCGACGAGCGTCAGCGGCACGTCGCTCACCGCGAGCGGGCCCGGCTGCTTCACCTCGCCCGTCACCTGCACCTTCTGGCTGCGGAACGACAGCACGCGCACGTCGAGCTGCGGATTCTTCACGTAGCGCGACAGCGTGGTGGCCATCTGCTCGCGGATCTGCGCGACCGTCTTGCCGGCCACCTTGATGCGGCCGACGAACGGGAAGAAGATCGTGCCGTCCGCGGCGACCGTCTGGCCGTACGGATCGGCCTGGCCCGGCAGCGCGGTCGTATACGGCTGCTGCAACGCGCCCGCGACCGTCTGCGTCGTGTTGCCGCCGCTCGAGAACGACTGGCCCTGCGGCGTCGTCAGCTCGGGGTGGTCCCACACGGTGACGCCGAGGATGTCCTGCGGGCCGACGCGGTACACGTACTCCGACGGATCGGTATAGCGTCCCGGCGGCAGCGGATGGTCGACCTGCGCCTTCTGCAGCTGGTCCATCACCACTTTGGCGTCGATGTAATGAACCGGATAGGTTTCGGCGGCTTGCTGCCGGCCTTCGTCCTTCAGGTTCGACGAATCGAGGTAGTTGCCGGGGGCGGTCGCACAGGCTGACAGGAAAGTCGTCAGCGCGACGGCAAGCGCCACCGGGCGCATTGGGCGCATCGGGCGTTTCAGCATAGTTTCTGTAGCCATCCTTGAACCAGACGTTCGATCAGTGAGTAGCTCTCGCGGTAATCGGCCTCGGGGCCGCCGTGCGGGTCGGCAATCTCGGCCCCTTCCCACTTGCCGAGCAGGTGGACCTTGCCGCGCGCGAACGGATCGACCTTTTCGACGGCCGCAATCTGTCCGCGCTCGCTGACGAGAATCAGGTCGGCGTCGCGCACGATCCGGCGCGACAGCCGCCGTGAGCGATGGGTCGTCGCATCGACGCCCCGCTCGGCGAGCAGCTGCCGCATCACCGGATCGATGCCGTCGCCGTCATTCGCATGCACGCCGGCCGAGTGGAACGTCGGACGCGGGCCGCCGCGCGACGCGGCGTGCGACTTGAACAGCATCTCCGCTGCCGGGCTGCGGCAGACGTTCGCGTGGCAGACGATCAGGATGTTCCGGAACATGGCGTCTCGTGGCGAGTGACGGGAAACGGGTTACGCGCTGGCGCGCACGGCGCCCGGCACGCGGGCGGCGACGGCCTGGCGCGAGCCCGGCCGGCCGATCGGGTGGTATTCGATGCCCTGCTCGCTCATCGTCTCCGGCTCGTACAGGTTGCGGCCGTCGAAGATCACCGGCGACTTCCACAGGCGGCCGAGCGCGACGAAGTCGGGGCTCTTGAAGATCTTCCATTCGGTGACGATCACGAGCGCGTCGGCGTCGCGCGCGGCCTGCGCCTCGTCGTCGACGAAGGAGAGGCGTTCGAGCCAGCTCGGGTGATCGGCCAGGTCGAGCGCGATCACGCGGCGCGCTTCCTGCTGCGCGACCGGGTCGTACGCCGCGATGCGCGCGCCGCGCGACAGCAGCTCGGCGATCAGCTCGCGGCTCGGCGCTTCACGCATGTCGTCGGTGTTCGGCTTGAACGCCAGGCCCCAGATCGCGAACGTGCGGCCCGTCAGGTCCTCGCCGAAACGCGCGACGATCTTGTCGGCGAGCACGCGCTTTTGCGTCGCGTTGACCGACGACACGGCCTTCAGGATCTGCAGCGCCTGCCCGTGCTCGTCGGCCGTGCGGATCAGCGCCTCGACGTCCTTCGGGAAGCACGAGCCGCCGTAGCCGCAGCCGGCATACAGGAAGTGGTAGCCGATGCGCGGATCGGAGCCGATCCCGCGGCGCACGGCCTCGATGTCGGCACCGAAGCGGTCGGCGAGGTTCGCCAGCTCGTTCATGAACGAGATGCGCGTCGCGAGCATCGCGTTGGCCGCGTACTTCGTGAACTCGGCCGAGCGCACGTCCATGTACAGCGTGCGTTCGTGGTTGCGGTTGAACGGCGCGTACAGCTTCTTCATCAGCTCGCGGGCGCGTTCGCCCGGCACGTCGTCGTCGCAGCCGATCACGATGCGGTCGGGACGCGTGAAATCGTCGACGGCCGCGCCTTCCTTCAGGAATTCCGGATTCGACACGACCGAGAACATCTGGTCGCCGCCGCGCTTCGCGAGTTCCTCGGCGACCGCCGCGCGCACGCGCTCGGCCGTGCCGACCGGCACCGTCGACTTGTCGACGATCACCTTGAAGCCCGTCATGTAGCGGCCGATGTTGCGCGCGGCCGCGAGCACGTACTGCAGGTCGGCCGAGCCGTCCTCGTCGGGCGGCGTGCCGACCGCGATGAACTGCACGTCGCCGTGCGCGACCGCGGCCTCGACGTCGGTCGAGAAGCGCAGGCGGCCGGCCGCACGGTTGCGCGCGATGACTTCCTTCAGGCCCGGCTCGTGGATCGGCACGCCGCCGTTGTTCAGGACGTCGATCTTTGCCTGGTCGACGTCGAGACAGAACACGTCGTGCCCGATGTCGGCGAGACATGCGCCGGTGACAAGACCTACGTAACCGCTGCCGATGATAGTCAGATTCATGATGTGTCGGACCTCGTGACCAATGATTCGAAATTCGTAAGACCGGAATGCCTGCGTGGCGGTGCCGGACGTCGGTATCAGTACGCGTTGCTGCCGGTGAAGCCTTTCCAGAGCGTCAGCACGACGATCTTGATGTCGAGCCAGAACGACCAGTTCTGCATGTAGTACAGATCGAGCTTCACGCGTCCCATCATCTTCTCGATCTGGTCGGTCTCGCCGCGATAGCCGTTGATCTGCGCCCATCCGGTGATGCCCGGCTTGATCCGGTAGCGGAACATGTAGCCCTTGACCAGATCCTTGTAGATGTCGTCGTGCGCGAGCGCATGCGGACGCGGGCCGACGACCGACATCTCGCCCTTCAGCACGTTGATGAACTGCGGCAGTTCATCGAGGCTCGTGCGGCGCAGGAACCGGCCGACCGGCGTCACGCGCGAGTCGTTCTTGGTCGCCTGCGTGACCTGCCCAGCCACTTCCTGGTGCACCTTCATCGAGCGAAACTTGTAGATCTCGAACTCGTGCCCGTCGATGCCCTTGCGCTTCTGGCGAAAGAACACCGGCCCGCGCGACGTCAGCTTGATCAGGCCCGCGATCAGCACCATCACCGGCGCAAGCGCCGTGAGCGCCGCCAGCGCGAACAGCCGGTCGAACACGAACTTCGGCAGGATCCGCACGTCGGTGATCGGCGACGCCGCGAGGTTGATCGCCGGCACGCCGAGCACCTCGACCACTTCCTGGTTGAAGAACGACAGCGTGCGCACGTCCGGGATGAAGCGGATGTTCACGAAGTCGTGGCGGAACACCGTCACGATGTGGTGGATCCGGCGCTCCTCGGTGATCGGCAGCGTGAGCCACAGCTCGCTGATCGCGCGGCTGCGCACCAGCCACACCAGCGATTCGAACTGCCGCTCGATGCGCACGTCGTCGAGCGCCACTTCGCCCGGCACTTCGCTTTCGTCGTACACGCACACCGGGTTGAAACCGGCTTCCGGCCGCGCCCGCATCTGCGCGATCAGCCGCCGCGCCGCCGGCGTACCGCCGACGATCGCGACCGCCTTCAGGTTGTAGCCGCCGCGGCGCAGTTGCCGCAGCACGACGTGCACGCAGGCCTTCGAGCCGGCGAGCAGCGCCATCGTCACGAGCGCCCAGTAACCCAGCCACAGCCGCGACAGGTCACCCGACTGGTGAAAGCTGAAGCTCAGCAGGATGCCCGCGAGCTCGACCAGGAGCCACGCGAACACGACCCGCCCCACCAGCCCGACGAGACGCTTGCCGCGCCAGGACTGGTAGATGCCGAATGCGGGAAAGCACACGACGACGAGCAGGCAATCGAACAGCATCATCGTGCGCTGCAGGTCGTTGAGCCAGATGCTGCCGCCGTGCAGCGCGGCGGCGATCAGCGCCCCCGCTACGACCATCGCGATATCGATGACTCTCGCCAGCACGCTCAACATGTCTGCTTCCTCTTTGAACAGGCGTTTGCCGAACAGCTCCTCGTGCGACCCGTGCCGCACACTCGATTCAAACGTTGCATGACGCTATTGAAGCGACAAGAAAATTCCCCCTCAAGCGCACAAGTATTTCGAAAAATAATCGGAAATACTTGCCGCGATCTTTTTGAATTAATTCGGCACGTTTTCCCGAATCGGTCGAAAATCGAGAAGTTTTCGGAAACTTTACGGTCGCCGCCAGCCCTTTGCAGGCAAGCCATTGACAACAATGCGCGGAATTATTTTTTATTTTTTTATTTGCAACCGATGCTAGCGCGGAAAATTTTTCCTGGTGAATGCCCGATGAATATCAGGCAATGGTCCCGGTTTTATTGTCGATTTACTTCATGCTACAACGACAGGCACTGACTTCAACCGTGGAGAGTGCCATCATGAATGCTCCGGCCGTGGCAGCCGAAACGCGCCATGCTTCTTCCGCCGCCCCCGCCACCGGCACGCGCCTCGCGGTGCAACCGGTGATTCTTGCCGGCGGCTCCGGCACGCGTCTGTGGCCGATGTCGCGCGAACGTTTTCCGAAACAGCTCATTGGCCTGCTCGGCGATCATTCGCTGCTGCAGTCAACCGCACTGCGCCTCGACGGCCTCGAGGCCGTCCATCCGCTGAACGACGACGTGCTGATCGTGTGCGGCGAGGATCATCGCTTCACGACCGCCGAACAGCTGCGCCTGACCGCCAAGCGCGCGACGATCATGCTCGAGCCGCTCGGCCGCGACACCGCGCCCGCGCTGACGCTCGCCGCGCTGCGGCTCGTCGCCGACGGCAACGATGCGGTGATGACCGTGATGCCGGCCGACCATGCGGTCGCCGACCTGCCGCGCTTTCACGCAGCAGTCGCGGCCGGCGTGCACTGCGCCGCGCAAGGCAAGATCGCGACGATGGGCATCGTGCCGAAGCACGCGGAAACCGGCTACGGCTACATCCGCGTCGGCGCGCCGCTCGGTGACGCCGCGACGGGCAGCCTCGACGTGCGCCGCCTCGACCGTTTCGTCGAGAAGCCGCACCTCGAACTCGCCCAGCAGTACGTCGCGTCGGGCGAATACTGGTGGAACAGCGGGATCTTCATCGTGCGCGCGTCGGTCTGGCTGAAGGCGATCCACCAGCTCGAACCGGCGATCTACGCCGCGTGCGAACAGGCGGTCGCACAAGGCAGGGACGACGGCGATTTCTTCCGCGTCGATCGCGACGCATTCGCCGCTTCGCCGTCGAACTCGATCGACTATGCGGTGATGGAGCCGCTCGCGAGCCTGCCGCAACTGTGCGAGAGCGTCGTCGTGCCGCTCGACGCCGGCTGGTCGGACGTCGGTTCGTGGGACGCGATCTGGCAGATCTCGCCGAAGGACGATGCGGAGAACGTCGGCCGCGGCCACGTGCTGTTCGAAGGCGCCGAATCGACTTTCGCGCATTCGGAAAGCCGGCTCGTCGCCTGCGTCGGCACGCAGAACCTCGTCGTCGTCGAAACGCCCGACGCCGTGCTCGTCGCGGACAAATCGCGCGTGCAGGACGTGAAGAAGATCGTCGGACGCATCAAGGCGCAACGCGGCGCGGAAGCCACCGATCACCGCAAGGTGCACCGCCCGTGGGGCCACTACGACTCGGTCGACATGGGCGAGCGCTTCCAGGTGAAACGCATCGTCGTGAAGCCGGGCGCGCAACTGTCGCTGCAGATGCACCACCACCGCGCCGAGCACTGGATCGTCGTGCGCGGCACCGCGCGCATCACGCGCGGCGACGAAACGTTCCTGCTGTCCGAAAACGAATCGACGTACATCCCGCTCGGCGTCTCGCACCGCCTGGAGAACCCGGGCAAGATGCCGCTCGAACTGATCGAAGTGCAATCGGGCGCATATCTCGGCGAGGACGACATCGTCCGCTTCGACGATACCTACGGCCGCCAGTGATGCATCAAACGCCGGAAGCGCTGCCGTCGTGGCAGCGCTCCCGGCAACGCGGCCATGGAGAGACTGGGCAACTGCGCGGACGTCGTGGCACACGGCGGCCCGCGCATTGCATCGACACCGCGATCAACCGACGCGATACGCGTACTCGCGACGTTCCGACTGCACGGGATCGTTGCGGCTTTCGGACATCGCGCCCGCGTGACGCTCGGCGATGAAGCGCTTGATGTCCGATTCCGCACGCGCCAGCGCGGACAGGCCGACCAGCACCTCGCTTTGCGGCTCGCGCGCCGGCTCGTCGCTCGCGCCATGGCGATCGATCCACTGGCGCGCCCAGTCGAGCGCGAACTGCTCGGCTTCCTCGGCATCGGTGAAGCGCGGGCCGATGAGGCCCGAGCGCTCCACGCGCCGGTCGCCCTGCGAGATCTCGGCCCACGCGCGATACATCAGGTTCTGCACGGGCTGCGCGATGCCGCTGATCGTATAGCCGCGATACTCGTCGACTTGCGGTTCGGCCGCGGCGAAGCTCGTCGCCGATGCGCGTGCATGGCGCAACTCGGCCGCCGGCGCCCCGGGCACCACGAACGATGCGTCGGACCGGTCGATCACCGCATCGACCTGCATCGCGCTGATCGACGCACCTTCGCCCTCCCAAACGTTTGCCTGCGCAACCGGCAATTGCCACGACTCGGGGTTTTGCCAGAACACGCCGCGCAAGCGATCGTTGTCGGGCACGGGCTCCGCGCGACGCGCAGGCACTGCCGCCTCCGGCGGCGGCGGAATATACGCGAACGTGCGCCCGCTGAACTGGGTCAGTACGTCGATCATCTTCAGCAGCGTGCCGTTCGCCAGCCACTCTTCATAGCGGCGACGGCACGTCGGCCCGGACGGATAGCGGCCGGGCAGCTTGGACCAGGCTTCACCGGTCGTCAGGATCCACAGCACCGCATTCGCGACGACGCGCGGTTCGGCGCGTGGACGCCCACGACGGTTCAGCCGGATGGGTTCATCGGCGATCAGCGTTGAAAGACGAACCCACTCTTCATCGTTAAGCTCATCGAAGAACATAGTAGATCTCTCCACGCAGCCAGGCCGGGCTGCGATTGGCGGCGCCTTCGCGACACAATCGCGTCGCCCGGCGGCCAGGTTGCACATTATGGTTATCCGGTGTTGTGCATACCGGGCGACACCGCACTTTCACGGTGCCGCAATTCCCGGCAATGGCGCACAAGTCACGGTCTCACTCCAATGTGGGAATTTTTGTGCACGAAGCATACCATCCTCAGGGTTTATCTCAATATGACAATGACTTAATGTTACGCACTGAAACATCCAGCCATTGATGCGCAATCTATTTACGCTTGAATTTTTTTGCGAGATCTTTATGCCCGCCGCTGCAAAGGCCCGTCTGGCGGGGCTCCGCGGGGTATGAAGAATGGCCTGAAATAAGCTGTTACAGGCTGATCCGGCCCTTGTCGGCAACAATCGCAAGAATTGCTGCCGAAAATCGGTAAATCAGGGAAAAAATCGTAACAAGATATTCACGAATCGGTAAATCATTCAATTCCCGTTCGCTTTGATTATCTCCGTGCACAATCTTTTTATTGTTTCTCTGCGAGTGATGAAAGCGCGGTGACGCGCGATGCACGGTATGTCCCCGCATGCAACCTCGTGACGCCTGTTACATTTTCGCGGCGACACGCGCGCGGCCATGCCGCCCGGCGAGCGGAAATCCTGTTTCGGGTCGGAACGGGAAGGCTGAAACCGGCGCCCGGGACCCACGGCGGTCGCGTCAGCGCAGATCGCCGGCCAGCGATGCGGCCACGTCCGCGTCCACAAGCTGCGGCGGCATCGCGTAGGCCGGGTGATCGCAGCCGATCGACAGCGCCGCCCCGCCCTTGAGCGCCGCGCGCATCGGCGCGTCGAGTTCGAAGCGCACGAAGTGCACGGCCGACGTTTTCTCGGCGGTATCGCGCTCGAGATCCTCGTCGGCGATCGCATAGACGCTCGCATGCCCGTCGACCTGCACGTACACGCGATCCTCGACACCGATCAGCCGTGCGAGCGCCGCACGCCGCTCGGCCTCGTGCTCGTATTCGATCTGCATCGTCGCCTTCAGGTTGGTGCCGTCGGGTATCAACGGCAGATACGCTTCCAGTTCGCCCTCGATGCCTGCCTCGTCGAAAATCTTCTCGATGTGCAGCATCTCCTGGATCTGATAGCGGATCGTCGTCTCGTCCTCGAACAGGAAGCGCAGGTGATTGCCGAGCGCCACCGCGCGGCGGCGCTTGTACGCGACGAGCCGTGCGTGTTCGGCCCGGCGGATCTTGGCGTACGCCTCGAGCGTCAGCAGGGAGTCGCGGGTCAGCGTCATGAGCAGTCCTCGTGGGTGGCGGGCCTCGAATCAGATCCCGTACGCGCGGCGCAGCAGCGTGAGCGGATGCGCGAGCGGCGCGGACGGCAGCCCCTTCTCGTCGATGCCCTGCACGATGTGATGGCCGGCCAGCGCGCAGTCGGACGACACGACATCCGGTTGCGCCTCGGCCATCGCCTTGAACACGGGCGCGCCGATCCGCATCGCGTCCGCATGGAATTCCTTCTTCACGCCGAACGTGCCCGCATGGCCCGAGCAACGCTCGACGACGTTCACGCGCGTATCGGGCACGAGCGACAACGCGTCGGCCGTCTTGCGGCCGATGTTCTGCACGCGCGCATGGCACGGCACGTGATACGACACGGTACCGAGGCCGGTCGTGAAATCGGTCTTCAGCAGCCCGTCGCGATGCCGCGCGATCACGTATTCGAACGGATCCCAGAATGCGTCGGCCACCGCGCGCACCGCCTCGTCGCCGGGGAACATCAGCGGCAGCTCGCTCTTGTACATCAGCACGCAGCTCGGAATCGCGCCGATCAGCGCATAGCCTTCGCGCGCATAGCGTTCGAGCACCGGCATGTTCACGGCCTTCTTCGCGGCGACGCCGTCGAGATTGCCCTGTTCGAGCAGCGGCATCCCGCAACAGGCTTCGCGCGTGACGAGTTCGTACGGGATGTCGTTGTGCGCGAGGATCGCGAGCAGGTCGTGGCCGATGCCGGGTTCGTTGAAATTCACGTAGCACGTCGCGTAGATCGCGACCTTGCCGGGCGTGCGTTCGCCGTCGCGCACGGGCGGGTTGTCCGAGCGCTTCGCGCCGCGCCGGAACGTGCGCGGCGCGAACGCCGGCAGCCATGCGTTGCGATCGACGCCGAGTGCCGCTTCGAGCGCGTGGCGGGCGGGCGGCGTGCGATTCACCGCGTTGACCGCCTGCGTGACGATCGGAATGCCCGCGAAATGACCGAGCGCATCGGTGTTCGACAGCACCTTGTCGCGCAACGCCACTTCGCCGCGCCGGTAGCGTGCGGCCTTGCCGCGCAGCATCAGGTGCGGGAAGTCGACGTTCCATGCGTGCGGCGGCACGTACGGGCATTTCGTCATGTAGCAGAGGTCGCACAGATAGCACTGGTCGACGACCTTGCCGAACGCTTCCTTCGGCACTTCCTCGATGTCGCCCATCGGCGTGTCGTCGACCAGGTCGAACAGCGCCGGGAACGCGCCGCACAGCGACACGCAGCGCCGGCAGCCCGCGCAGATGTCGAACACGCGCGTCATTTCCGCATCGATCGCGGCCTGGTCGTAGAACGCATCGGACTGCCAGTCGAGCGGATGCCGGGTCGGGGCTTCGAGACTGCCTTCCTTGTGGGGCATGGGGGCGCTCCAGCGTGGCGCGCATGCGCGCGAGCGCGCCGCCCGCGCACTGCGAGCAGCGGTGAACGAACAGCCGGCCGCATGCCGGTCGCACGGCGATGCCGTGCGGCCCGCGGCGGCCCGTCAGTCGACGAGACTGTCCAGCGCCTTCGTATAGCGGTTTGCGTGGCTGCGTTCGGCCTTCGCGAGCGTTTCGAACCAGTTCGCGATTTCGTCGAAGCCTTCGTCGCGGGCCGTCTTCGCCATGCCCGGATACATGTCGGTGTATTCGTGCGTCTCGCCGGCGATCGCCGATTCGAGATTCAGCCGCGACGAACCGAACGGCAAGCCCGTGGCCGGATCGCCGACGGCTTCCAGGTATTCGAGATGGCCGTGCGCATGGCCGGTTTCGCCTTCGGCGGTCGAGCGGAACAGCGCGGCGACGTCGTTCTGCCCTTCAACGTCGGCCTTCGAAGCGAAATACAGATAGCGCCGGTTCGCCTGCGATTCGCCTGCGAATGCGGCCTTCAGGTTCTCTTCGGTCTTGCTGCCCTTGAGTTGAGCCATTTGCGCCTCCGTTCGAGTCGGCGCGGCCGCGTGCGAAGCCGGGCCGATGATGTATGTGGGGAACGATGCGTGCGCCGCGGCGCACGCATCGTGCTCTTCAATCTAGGCGCTCGCGTTCGCATCCCCCAATAGGCTTTTTCAATGCGCGCGATAGCGTCGGGCGGTGTCAGGCAGTGCCAGGCGAGACGCGGGTGGTGTCGGGACGGCAAGCTGGACGCACTCTCGTGCGTCATGGGTCATGCGTCATGCATCCGTCGCACGCTTGAGCAGCAATTCGCGTTCGCGTTCGTTGCGCGTCAGTTCCGCCGCGCGGCGGAACTCGAGCTTGGCCTCGTCGGCGCGGCCGAGCTTCGCCAGCAGGTCGCCGCGCACGCTCGGCAGCCAGTGATAGCGTGCCAGCGCAGGATCGTCGCGCAGCGCGTCGACGAGCTCGAGCGCCGCGGCCGGCCCGAACGCCATCCCCACCGCCACCGCGCGATTCAGTTCGACGACGGGCGACGGCGCGACCTCGGCGAGCGCGTCATACAGCGCGACGATCTGCGCCCAGTCGGTATCCGACGCGTGCCGCGCACGCGCATGGCAGGCGGCCAGCGCGGCCTGCAGCGCATACGGCCCGCGCACGCCGCCGAGCTTCGTCGCCCGCTCCAGCGCCGCGAGGCCGCGCCGGATCAGCAGCGGATCCCAGCGGCTGCGGTCCTGGTCGAGCAGCAGCACGGGCCGGCCCTGTGCATCGGTGCGCGCATGCATGCGCGACGCCTGCAGTTCCATCAGCGCGACGAGCCCGAACACTTCGCTTTCGTCCGGCGCGAGCCCGGCCAGCACGCGGCCGAGCCGCAGCGCTTCGTCGCACAGCGCCGGACGCGTCCAGTCGTCGCCGGCGGTCGCCGCATGGCCTTCGTTGAACACGAGGTAGATCACTTCGAGCACCGACGCGAGCCGGGCGGGCCGCGCATCGGCGGCCGGCACCTCGAACGGCACGTGCGCGGCCGAGAGCGTGCGCTTCGCGCGCACGATCCGCTGCGCGATCGTCGGCTCGGGCGTCAGGAACGCGCGTGCGATCTCGCCCGTCGTCAGTCCGCCGAGCAGCCGCAGCGTCAGCGCGACACGCGCATCGGTCGACAGCACCGGGTGGCACGACGTGAAGATCAGCCGCAGCAGGTCGTCGCCGATGTCGTCGTCGCTCGCATCGGCGAGCGCCTCCGCAATGTCGGGGACGACGTGCGCCTCGAGCGCGTCCATCTCGTGCCCGAGCTGGTCGCGCTTCGCCGCATGCAGCGACTCCTGCCGGACGCGGTCGAGCGCGCGACGCTTCACGGCCGTCATCAGCCAGGCGGCCGGGTTGTCGGGCACGCCGTCGACGGGCCAGTGCTCGAGCGCCGCGACGAGCGTGTCCTGCGCCAGCTCCTCGGCGACGCCAACGTCGCGCACCACGCGCGCGGCGCGCGCGATGATCTTCGGCGCCTCGATTCGCCAGACCGCTTCGATCGCACGATGCGTCGCCTCGAGCGTCACGACGCCTGCCCCGCGGCCGGCGCCTCCAGCGGCATGGCCATCAGCTCCCATGCGTGGCCGTCCGGATCGTCGAACCCGTGGCCGTACATGTTCGGGTACTCGCGCGGCGCCTGCGGCGCGGAGCCGCCGGCCGCGAGCGCCTTCGCGACGATCGCGTCGACCTCGGCGCGGCTTTCGCACGACAGGCACGACAGCACCTGCACCTGCGTGGCCGGATCGATGATCGTCTTGCCGGTAAAGGTCTGGAAAAACGGCCGCACGAGCAGCATCGCGAAGATCGCGTCGCTGATCTTGATGCAGGCGGCCATGTCGTTGGTGTATTCGGGCACGACTTCGAAGCCGAGCGCCTGGTAGAACGCCTTCGAGCGCGGCAGGTCGGCGACGGGCAGGTTGATGAAGACCATCTTGTGCATGACGGGTGCTCCCGGTGAAGTTGGATTCAGGTGGACGTTCAGGCGCCGGCGCGGCCGACGTGGAGATCGCGGAACCGCTCGACCGCGTCGCTCGGCGTGAGGTCGTCGAGCTCGAACAGCGGCCGCACCTCGATCTCGCAATCCATCTCGGCACCGAACGGCGCGGGAAACCGGCGCGTCCACTCGAGCGCCTCGTCGCGCGAACGCACCTGGATCAGCGTATAGCCGGCGATCAGCTCCTTCGTTTCGGCGAACGGGCCGTCGATCACGGTGCCCTTGCCGCCCGTGTAGCGCACGCGCCAGCCGCGCGCGCTCGGCCGCAACCCGTTCGCGTCGAGCAGCACGCCGGCCTTGGCCAGTTCCTCGTGATAGACGGTCATGGCTTCGACCAGCCGGTTGTCCGGCAACGCGTCGGATTCGCTGACGGCGTTCGCCCGGATCATGATCATGAATCGCATCGTTTACTCCTTGTCGTCGATGGAAGGAGGCGCCCGTCCATCGGGGCCTTATCCGGACGACGGACGAAAGACGGCCGGATCGACACGCGCCGCGACAGATCAGGGTAAATACCGAGTCGCAGCCGTCACAGGAAGCACGGGCCGACCGCGCGAACCTCGACCGTGCACCATTGCGCCGCCGGGCACTGGCGTGCGATCTCGATCGCCTCTTCGCGCGTGTCGACGTCGACGAGGAAGAAGCCGCCGACCATTTCCTTCGCCTCCGCGAACGGGCCGTCGAGCAGGCGCGTCTCGCCGTCGCGCACCTGCACGCGCGTGCCGCGCTCGGAACGCTCCAGCGACTCGACGCCGCGCAGCACGCCGCGCGCCTTCAGGGTCTCGGCGAAATCGACCATCCGCGCGTACAGCGCCTGACCTTCGTCGAGCGTGCGTTCGGCACGCTGCTCGGTCGGCTCGACAATCAACAGCATGTAAGACATGGGCATCTCCTGTGGGAACGGGGCGCGGCAATGTTCGGTGCACGATCGGCAAGCGACGCCCGATGCGAAAGCGTAACAGCCGCGATGCGGCCTGCCGGCATCGTTGGCCGACCGGCACTGGCCTGACGGCCAATTCGGCCGCCTCCTGACATTTTGCCTTCAGGATGTGGGGCCGAACCGTTGGATTTTCTTCCTGTGGACCGTCCCATGTCACGCCTGCTGCCACTGCCTGCCATTGCGCTGTCGCTCGCCCTCTTCGTCCGTCCGGCCATCGCCGCGCTGCCGGTCAGCGCGGGCTGCGGCGGCGCGACCTCGGCGATCGCCGATCTCCGCCGCGGCGACGGCCCGTCGCCGGTGGCCGGGCACACGACGTCGATCGAGGCCGTCGTCACCGCGACGTTCGGCGGGCCCGACGGCCTCGGCGGCTTCTTCGTCCAGCAGGCCGATGCGCAGCGCACGCACAAGCCGGGCGTCCCGGAAGGCCTGTTCGTGTACGCGCCGAACGCGCGTGCGAATGCAGGCGATCTCGTGCATCTCACCGGCCGGATCGACGATCGATACGGCCGCACGCAGTTCACGCTGACGGGCGGCGTCGCGGTCTGTGCACGCGGGCAGGCGGTCACGCCCGCCACGCTCACGCTGCCGGTCGCCACGCCGGCCGTGCTGGCCGCGCACGAAGGCATGCTGGTGCGCCTGCCGCAAACGCTGACGGTCAGCGACACGCACGAACTCGGCCGCTACGGCAGCGTCGTGCTCAGCAACGGCCGGCTGCGCATCCCGACCCAGGTCGCGCCGCCCGCCGAAGCCGCTGCGCTCGCGGCGGCCAACGCGCGCAACCGCATCGTGCTCGACGACGGCTCGAACCGCCGCGATCGCGCGGCCGTCCGCTATCCGTCGCCCGCACTGAGCGCCGCCAACACGCTTCGTGCGGGCTACACGGTGCGCGGCGTCGAAGGCGTGCTCGAACTGCGCTACGGTGCGTGGCGGCTGCAACCGGCCGCCGGCGCCGCGCAGGCGTTCGACGCCACGGCGAACCCGCGTCGCGATGCACCGGCCCGGCATCCCGATGCCGACGTGCGCGTCGTATCGTTCAACGTATTCAACTATTTCAACGGCGACGGCCGCGGCGGCGGATTCGGCGCCGCGGCCGATCGCGGAGCAAAAACGCCTGCCGCGTTCGCGCGGCAGGAAGCGAAGATCGTCGCGGCGTTGCGCGCGCTGAACGCCAACGTGATCGGGCTGATGGAAATCGCGAACAACGGCTACGGCGACGCGAGCGCCGTCCGGCGTCTCGCCGCGCAACTCGGCGACGGCTGGCGCGCGGTCGATCCCGGTACCGCGCGGCTCGGCCGCGATGCGATCGCGGTTGCGCTGCTGTACGACAGCCGCACGGTCGAGCCGGCCGGGCGTGCCGCCACCGTCACGTTGGGCGGCCGGCACCGGCCGCCGCTCGCACAGACATTCCGGCGCGCAGGCGGCACACGGGCGTTCACGGTCGCGGTCAATCACCTGAAGTCGAAGAACTGCCCGCATGCGAGCGGCGCCGATCGCGACCAGTCGGACGGCCAGGGCTGCTGGAATGCGGCGCGCACGCGGGCGGCCGTGCGCATCGCCGACTGGCTCGCCACGTCGCCGACGGGCGCCGCGGCAGACGGCGTGCTGCTGATCGGCGACCTGAACAGCTATGCGAAGGAAGATCCCGTTCGCGCGCTGGAGGCGCGCGGCTATGCGAACCTGGTGCCCCGCTTCGCCGGCGACACTGCGTACAGCTACGTATTTCGCGGCGAGGCCGGCAGCCTCGATCACGCGCTCGCGACGCCGGCACTGGCCGCGCGCGTCAAGGCCGTGCACGTCTGGCACATCAACGCCGATGAACCGATTGCACTGCAACCGGTGCCCGATTACAAAACGGCCGCGCACCGGTCGTCCTATTACGCACCCGATGCGTATCGCTCGTCGGACCACGATCCCGTCGTCGTCGACCTCGCACTGGGGCACCGCTCCCGGATGCCGGCCGCAGGCACAAACCCTGCTCGCCAGTACGCTGTCGATTAGTGCATTTGCATCAGCCTGTCGCCTGCAATGGCACTATTTACCTGGCACCCCGGGCGACGCCATATTTACCGGACATTCGCTTCGTATCGCTGTCTGCTGCACACGTTTCGCCCAATTGAGAATTTTTTTCAATCGTCGCGCGGCCCCGCGCGGCGGGGCTTCCCGGCGATCCTGCCGACGAATTGAAAAATTGTCTCGAAACTCAATTGGATCAGGCGAATCACATTGGTTGCTGGGATTCGTCTTATCTTCAAACTGGCCTTGAATCGAAGGAGGATAAACATCATGGCGCTCACCGACTCGATCGAACACAAGCTGGACCGCGGCCTGGCCGACATCCGTCGCACCGGCCGGCGCGTGGGACGCACGACGCGCTCGGCCGCCCGCGACCTGCATGCCGACGTGACCGACGATCTGCGCGGGCTGGTCGACGAACTCGAAGACCTGCTGAAAAACGATGGCGACGGCGATATCGCCGCCCTGCGCAAGCGTGTGCAATCCAGGCTCGATGAAGCACGCAGCGCGCTCGACTACGCGTCGGGCAGCGCAGCCGCCCGGCTGCGCGATTCGGCCGAACGCGTGTCGCAGGCCGTGCACGACAACCCGTGGCAAACCGCCGGTGTCGTGGCCGGTCTCGCGTTCGTTGCGGGCCTGCTCCTTTCCCGCCGTTGACCGCGCCCAGCCGCCCCGCTGCCCGCACTGTCCATCCTCAATCAGACAACGAAGGAGAACCGCCATGCAGAAATCCCTCGCCATGAAAGCCGCCGCCGCCGTGATGCTCGGCAGCCTCGCGCTGGCCGGCTGCACGACCACGCCCGACAAGCCGGATAGCTCATCGGCCAGTGCGTCGAAGCGGCAATCGATCGACGCCAGCGTGAACGCCACGCTGTCGCGCCTCTATTCGACGGTGCCGGGCTCGCGTGAACTCGTCGCGAAATCGCGCGGCACGCTCGTGTTCCCGAACGTGCTGCAGGCCGGCTTCATCGTCGGCGGCCAGTCCGGCAACGGCGCACTGCGCGTCGGCGGCAGCACCGTCGGCTACTACAACACGTCGTCGCTGTCGGTCGGCCTGCAGGCCGGTGCGCAGTCGAAGGCGATCGTGTTCCTGTTCATGACGCAGGATGCGCTCGACTCGTTCCGCAAGTCCGAAGGCTGGGCCGCCGGCGCCGACGCATCGGTCGCGGTCGTGAAGGTCGGCGCGAACGGCGCGGTCGACACCACCACGGCCACCGCACCGGTCGAGGTGCTGGTCCTGACCAACGCCGGCCTGATGGGCGACCTGTCGGTGAACGGCACGAAGGTCACGAAGCTCAATATCTGACGATGCGGCACGCGGCCTCGCGCCGCATCTGCTTCCCGGCAGCGCCGCGGCCTTCGCCGCGGCGTTTTCGCATGGGCCACACGCAGCGGCTATGATGGCGGGGCCTTTGCGGGCATACTCCCGTTCGGGCCGCCCCACGCCGCGTTCCGCCGCGAACCCGTGACGTTCGCGAGCCGATCGCGCGCCGGGCAACGCAATTCAATCAAACGAAGCAACAATCTGCGCGAACGCCATCCATGGAAAGCGGACACGATCACCAAAAATTCTTCTATTTCCTGCTGGCCGCCGTCACCGTCGGGCTCTGCTGGATCCTGGCACCGTTCTCCGGCGCCGTGTTCTGGGGCACCATTCTCGCGATCCTGTTCCAGCCCGTGCAGCGCTGGCTCGCCGCGCGCTTCGGCAAGCGGCGCAACCTGGCCGCGCTCGTGACGATGTCGCTGATCATCCTGATCGTGATCCTGCCGCTCGTGTTCGTCGCGGCGACGCTCGTGCAGGAAATCGCGTACGTGTACCAGGAACTGAAGGACGCCCAGCCGAATTATTCGCAGTACTTCCACGACATCATTCACGCGCTGCCGACGTCGATCCAGAACCTGCTGCAGAAATACGGGCTGACCAACATCCCCGGCATCCAGAAGAAGCTGACCGACGGCGCCGCGCAGATCAGCCAGTTCGCGGCCACCCAGGCGCTCAGCATCGGCCAGAACACGTTCCAGTTCGTCGTGAGCTTCGGCGTGATGCTGTACATGGTGTTCTTCCTGCTGCGCGACGGCGGCGAGATCGGCCGCCGCGTGCGCCGCGCAATCCCGCTCGACGAAGAGCACAAGAACCTGCTGCTCGCAAAATTCACGACGGTCGTGCGCGCGACCGTGAAGGGCAACATCGCGGTCGCACTCGTGCAGGGTGCGCTCGGCGGCCTGATCTTCTGGATCCTCGGGATCGAGGGCGTCGTGCTGTGGGGCTCGCTGATGGCGTTCCTGTCGCTGCTGCCCGCGATCGGCGCGAGCCTCGTATGGGTACCGGCCGCGCTCTACTTCCTGATGATCGGCGCGGTGTGGAAATGCGTGATCCTCGTCGCGTTCTGCGTCGGCGTGATCGGCCTCGTCGACAACCTGCTGCGCCCGATCCTGGTCGGCAAGGACACGAAGATGCCCGACTGGGTCGTGCTGATCTCGACGCTCGGCGGGATGGCGCTGTTCGGCATCAACGGCTTCGTGATCGGGCCGCTCGTCGCCGCGCTGTTCATGGCGAGCTGGGACATCTATGCACGCTCGGAACAGGGTGAATGACGCGCCGCAGGGCCGACGTGCAGTGATCTGCACACCTGCATAAATAAACCGTCCGTCACGGATGACGGATTCCGATCACGACGGGCGCTACGGCGCCCGTTTCGTCGTCTGCCGCCACCGTCATCACGCCGCCATACGGGCCGACGCGATACGCACGGCCCGATACCAGCGGCACGCTCCGATCGTCGCGGGCATCGCGCCAGGTTGCGCGCACGCCCGAACCGGCATCCGGCTCGAGCGGCGTGCCGTTGGCCGCGGCCAGCGTCACATGGGCGCCGGCCAAGCGCCGGCCGTGCGCATCGAACCGCAGTGTCGCCACCGCGCTGCGCGTCATCCCCGGCCCTTCGACGAAGGCGCCAGACGGCGCATCGAACGTCACGTCGTAGAGATCGACGAGCGCGCCCGTGAAATGCACGACGCCGTCCGATCCGGCCTGCCCGTTCGCCGCCGCATTCGACATGGCCAGCGCGACACCGAGCCCAAGTGCAATCCTCCGCACGGCATCCGTACTCCACACCGTTCGATCACGCACCGCGCCCGTTGTCGATACCGCCCGCTTCGCGTCGTTTCGCATGTTTCCTCTCCCGTTCGCGTGACCAGAAAAAAGGCGGCGTGACGCGTCGGTCACGCCGCCTGTCTGCTGGCAATCACTTTAGGGAGAGCGGCCGCAACAATATATGGGACAAGTCCTAAACTGTGGCCCGGTTGATCGTACTCAATGCGGTCGACACGCCCTTGCGACACGGTGCGTCCCGCATCGCACGCCCGTCACGCGTCGGGATCGACGCGCAGCACGAGCTTGCCGCGATGGTCGCCGTCGAACAGCCGATTGAGCACGTCGGGCGCGTTTTCGAGACCGTCGGCCACGGTCTCCTCGGCCTTGAGCCGGCCGTCGCGCAGCCAGCCGGAAAGCGTCTGCACGGCTTCGCGGCTCTTGCGGTAGTCGAGGATCAGGAAGCCGCGCATCGTCAGCCGTTTCGAGATCAGTACGCCGACGTCGTCGGCCGCGCGGCCGCTGTTGTAGTTCGAGATCACGCCGCACAGCGCGACGCGCCCGCCGATCACCATCCGCGACAGCACCGCGCGCATCACCTCGCCGCCGACGTTCTCGAAGTTCACGTGCACGCCGTCCGGCGTCGCCGCCTTCAGTTGCTGACGAAAATCGTCGGCCTTGTAGTCGACGGCCGCGTCGAAGCCGAGCGTCTCGGTCAGGTAGCGGCACTTGTCCGCACCGCCCGCGATGCCGACCACGCGCGCGCCGTGGATCTTGCCGATCTGCCCGGCGATCGAGCCGACCGACCCGGCCGCCGCCGACACGACGAGCGTCTCGCCCGGCTGCACCGGCGCGATGTCGGTCAGCCCGTAGTACGCGGTCAGCCCGCTCATCCCGCACGCGCCGAGCAGCGTCGGCAGCGGCAGGCCCGACTGCGCGGGCAGCTTCACGAGCTGCGCGGCCTGGTCGGCCGGCACGACCGCGTAGTCCTGCCAGCCGACGAGCCCCTGCACGAGATCGCCTTCCGCGAACCCCGCATGGCGCGACGCGACCACGCGCCCGATGCCGAGCGCGCGCATCACCTCGCCGATCGCGACGGGCGGCAGGTACTGCGGCACGTCGCTCATCCACACGCGGTTGGTCGGGTCCATCGACAGATACAGCACGCGCACGAGCACCTCGCCGTCCGCGAGCGCCGGCACCGGCGTCTCGACGAGCGAAAAATGTTCGCGGCCGACGCGCCCTTCGGGGCGCGTCTTCAGCAGCAGTTGGCGGTTCACGGGTGTCGACACGATGTTCTCCTCCGGTCGTGGTGGTTCGGGATGCGTATCAGACCGCGCACATGCCGCCGTCGATCACGAGTTCGGCGGCCGTCACGAAGCGGCTCTCGTCGGATGCGAGATACACGGCCGCGTGCGCGACGTCGTCCGGCTCGCCGAGCCGGCGCAGCGGAATGCCGCGCGCGAGCTTGCGCGTCGCGTCGCGTTCGCCGAGCGACTGGAACAGCGGCTCGACGATCCCCGTGCGGATGAACGCGGGGTGAATCGAATTGCAGCGCACGTCGATCTCGCGGCGCGCGCAGTCGATCGCGACCGACTTCGTCAGCGACGCGACCGCCGCCTTCGACGCGTTGTACGCGGTGAAATCCGGCTCGACCTTGAACGCGGCGACCGACGAGATGTTGATGATCGACGCGGGATGGCTCTCGGCCAGGTACGACAGCGCATGCTTGCAGCCGAGCACGATGCTCTCGACGTTGATCGCCATCACGCGACGCCACTCGTCCAGCTCGATCTGCGCGGGCGAGCCGATCGAGCCCACGCCCGCGTTGTTGACGAGCACCGACAGCCCGCCCATCGCGTCGACCGCCTGCGCGAGCAGCGCCTGCCAGCGCGCTTCGTCGCGCACGTCCTGCGTCGCGGCGAATGCGACCGGCGTGGCATGCCCGGCGTTGAGTTCCTGTGCGAAGGCGTCGAGCACCGCCGCGTCGGCGATGTCGGTCAGGAACACGCGCGCGCCCTGCTCGACCATCCGGCGCGCAATCGCGCGGCCGAGGCCGCCCGCGGCGCCCGTGATGTATGCGCACTTGCCTGCGAGGCGCGATGAAACGGCTGTCATGTGACTGGCTCCTGTCATGAATCGTCGTCGCGGAACGCTGCCGCGACGGGTTTTCCGTGCGTACCCCGGCCAACGCAGGCCGGTCGAGCGTGCGTCGTCGTGACGGCGCGCAGCGCGGTTTCCCCGAGTATATCGAGATGACCGTGACGCCTGCCGCGCAATCCCGGCCGCTGGCCCCGGTTGAACGTCAGCCAGCGTACGCGAATGCCGCCAATCGATGAAATGAATATTCGTTATGCCCAGTCATAGACATCGTTCATGACCATCCCGCACCTGCGCGAACGCACGAGCGGGCGCGGCTGATCCGGTGGATCGGCCGATTCGTCGATTCGGGGAGTGGCAAGGAGGGCGTTCCGCGACGCGGGACGCGTTCAGGATCAGAAATCAGGCAACCGCCGGACGCGCGCCGGCGGGAAACGGTCAACCGTCAGAATCCGTCGCCCGACGGCGCGTGCACGAACGCGCAGAGCTGCGGCGAATGCGTGTCGATCATCTGCTGGAACGGTGCGCGGTGCCCGTACGCGATGCCCGACACGAGCAGCAGGCAGACCGCCGCGATCCGCGGCGAGAACGCACGCTGCCGCGCGCCGTCGTAGCCGCGCAGGAATACCAGCGCGACCAGCGCGCCGAGCATCCAGCCGACGACGACTTCAGGCAGGGTGTGCGAGTGGTCGAACACGCGCGCGACGGCCGTGACCGCGCCGACGGCCAGCCCCGCCGCGATGCCGGGCGCCTTGCCGGGCCGGAACGCCTGCCACAGCATCGACAGCGCGACCGTCCACACGGACGTCGACAGCATCGTATGGCCGCTGATCACGCGGAAATCGAATTGCGGCAGCTCGATGCCGCACCCGGCATAGAGGATCTTCGTCGCGCCGACGAGGCACATGCCGGCAGCCAGCAGCACGCCCCAGCGGACGGCAAGGCGCCAGTCGGTCAACGCCAGCCATGCCGCGCACGTCAGCGCGATCGGCAAGGTCAGCGCGGCATCGCCGAGGTTGCTGATTTCACTCCACATAACGGACTTCGGACAACGATGGAAAGGCCGCAGTTTACCGCATGCGCGCACCGCGGCTGTGTCAGCCTGTGACAGGCTGTATCAGCCCGCGACGCCGGTAATCAACAACAGGTTCGTGCCGGTGATGACGACGAACAGCGCCCACGCGGCGACCTGCATCCCGCGGCCGATCGTGTGCTCGCCCATCGTGTTGCGATCGCTGACCGAGCGGATCAGCGGCCACATCGCGAACGGCAGCTGCAGGCTCAGCAGCACCTGGCTCCATACGAGCAGTTGCCCGACCGAGCCGTCGCCGAGCCACAGCACGCCGATCAGCGCCGGCACGAGCGCGAGGCCGCGCGTGATCAGCCGGCGCTGATAGCACGGGATCTTCGTATGCAGGAAGCCGTCCATGATCACCTGGCCGGCGATCGTGCCGGTCAGCGTCGAGCTCTGCCCCGACGCGAGCAGCGCGATGCCGAACAGCAGCGCGGCCGCGCCGCCCGCGATCGGCGTAATCAGTTTGTAGGCCTGCTCGATATCGGTCACGTTGTGCTGGCCGGTCGCATGAAACGCCGCGCCGGCCACGATCAGGATCGCCGCGTTGACGAGCATCGCGACGAACAGCGACACGATCGTATCGATGCGCACGAGCGCGAGCGTGTCGCGGATCGTCCCGCGCGCGCCGCCGACGACACGCCGCGTCTGCACGACCGACGAATGCAGGTACAGGTTGTGCGGCATGATCGTCGCGCCGACGATGCCGAGCGCGAGCACGATCGCGTCCTTGCGGTCGTGGCCCGGATCGCCCGGCACGAGCCCGCCGACCACCGCATGCCAGTCGGGCGGCGTGATCGCGACCTGCGCGACGAAGCAGAACGCCATCGTCGCGATCAGCCCGAGCACGATCGCCTCGATCTGCCGGAAGCCCTTGCCCTGCAGGCCGAGCACGATCATCGTGTCGAGCGCTGTCAGCACGATCCCCCACGCGAGCGGCACGCCGAGCAGCAGCTTGAACGCGAGCGCGCAGCCGAGGACTTCCGCGATGTCGCACGCGATGATCGACACTTCGGCGGTCACCCACTGCACGACGCGGCCGAACCGGCCGTAGCGGTCATAGCTGGCCTGCGCGAGATCCTTGCCCGCGACGAGGCCGAGCCGCGCCGCGAGCATCTGCAGGAAGATCGCCGCGAGGCTCGAGAACGCGACGACCCACAGCAGCGAATAGCCGAACTGCGAGCCTGCCTGGATGTCGGTCGCCCAGTTGCCGGGATCCATGTAGCCGATCGCGACGAGCAGGCCGGGGCCGAAGAAACGCTTGAGCTTCTGCCAGCGCGGCGCGCCGGCGTCGATCGTGATGCTGCCCTTTACTTCCGACGGGCAGAAAGGGGCGGTGGCGGTAGTGGGGAGGAAAGGCATGGAAACCGGGAATCGAGATCGCGACAGGCCGATTTTACGGGTATCCGTCCCGTTTTCTCGTGCGCGTCGATGCACGCGTCGCAACTCATCCCCTCGCTGTCGCACGACGCGGCGCCGGACGCGTCGTCCGCATCGCGCGGCACGGTGCCGTAATTCAGGATCCGCTCCCGCTCGGCGACGCGAAATTCGGTCGGCGACATCAGCAGGCGCTGGCGAAACAGCTTCGCGAGACGCTCGCCGCTGCCGAACCCGGTACGCCGTGCCACCTTGTCGGCCGGCAGCGTCGTATGGATCAGCATGTGGCACGCACGCTCGAGCCGCACGTGCTGGACGAACTCGGTCGGCGTCACGCCGATCTCCTTCTTGAAGCGCCGCAGGAAATTGCGCTCGCTCATCGCGGCGGCCTGCGCGGCGCTCGCGATCGAGATGCGGTTCACGCTCTGCGCGCGCAGCCGCTGTGCCGACATCCGGATCGGCGGGCTCGCGCTCAGTTCGCGAAACGCCCACATCGACTGTGCATAGCGCTGCTCGACCGGCCGCATCATGTTGCAGGCGATCTCCTGCGCGGCGCTGTCGCCGAGATCGGCACGGAACATGTCGAGCGCGGCCGCGAACACGTCGGTCTCGCCGGCCTGCAGTTCGACCGTCGTCGCGGCACGGCGCCCGCCGCGGCCGGGCCGCACGTCGATCGCCGACGACGGCCGCTGCGTGGCCGCGAGCGCGGGCAGGTCCATCGCATCGACGATCCAGCGCGCATGCCGGCGAATGTCGGTCAGGCGCCGCTGCAACGCGTCATCCCAGTTGACGGCCGCACGGTCGCCGTGAAGATGAAAGAACGCGAGTGCGCGACGACCGTGCTCGTCACCGAGCGGATCGGCCGCAATTCTCACGCCGGACGACGACTGCAACAGTCCCCCGCTTTCCGATACGTATTTCAGCTGGTAATCCGCACTGTACGGCTGCAGGCGATTCGCCAGGTTGAACGCCTCGCCGAGACGCGCGGCCTGGGCCAACGAAAAACCCGTACTCAAATAGATAACGACCCACCGCTCATCTGCTGCATTCACTGGCCAAGCCCCCGACTTGTTCGACTTCTTCTAATACCGTCGAACTGTCAGGCTTATATTTGGTTTGAATGCGTGCGACAGGACGGCTATCCCGAAATATGAAGCGACGGCATCTTAGCCGAACGGGTAGCGCCTTTGGCACGAAATGGCCGACGCGGACAGCATGATGGCGGATTACTACAGGCTGTCGCGCATTGCCGGTATGCCGGCACAGAATCACGCGTGCGATGCGGTCGATCATTGCGGCCGTCTTGCGTGGCGATGCACGCGCCGTGATGCACCGCGCACCGGATGACGCTGCATTCACGTACCGGTTCGAACGGTATCGATACGCATCGAACGCACTCGATCGGCACGCACGACACGCCGCGCATCCGTTGTCCGTGCATCCTTTAGAATCGATCCACCGTTCACCACGCCAGCCGCGCTCCGTGCCCGCCGATCATCGTCTCGACCTGAACCTGTTTCGCGTGCTCGACGCCGTCTACGTGCACGGCGGCATCGGCGCGGCCGCCCGCGCGCTGCATCTCACGCAACCGGCCGTCACGCATGCACTCAACCGGCTGCGTGCGCATTTCGACGATCCGCTGTTCGTGCGCCAGGGCAATCGCGTCGTGCCGACCGAACGCACGCGCGCGATCATCGCGGACGTGCAACTGCACCTGAAGGGCCTGCAACGCACCGTGCGCGATCCGTCGGCATTCGATCCCGCGACGCTCGACCTGAGCATCGCCGTCGGCATTCGCGACGTGCTGGAATCGATTGCGCTGCCGCGGATCGTCGCGGCATTCGCCGATGAAGCACCGGGCCTGCGGCTCGTGAGCCGCCGTGTCGCGGTACCCGACATCGAGCGCGAACTCGCGTCGGGCAATACCGACCTCGTCGTCGATCGTCGCGTGCAGACGGGCCCCCGCATCGCGACCGAGCACCTGCTCGACGATTCGCTCGTCGTCGCGCTGCGGCGCGATCATCCGCTGGCATGCGAGCCGCTGCGGCGCAGCGACTATTTCGCGGCGCGGCACATCGCGGTGTCGTCGCTCGGCGAACCGCAATCGCTCGACGTGCTGCTCGGCAACGACGGACGCTTCCGCGATATCCGTCTCACCTGCCAGCACTATTTCGCCGCGTGCCAGATCGCCGCGACCGGCGACCTGCTGGTCACGCTGCCGCACACCTATGCGCTGCGCATGGCCGCGCTGCTGCCGATCGACGTGCGGCCGCTGCCGTTGCGGCTCAAGCCGTTCCCGCTCCTCGCGTACTGGCACGAATCGCGCGACACCGATCGTGCGCACCAGTGGGTACGCGAACGCATCGCCGCGCTCGTGCGCAGCAGCGCCGGCGCCGCCGACGCATCGCCGCACGCCGGGACGGTATGCTGACGGCTGCGCGCCGCCGTGCGGCGCCCGCTTTCTACTTCCCGCTTACCGGAGACTTGCCATGTCGCTCATCCATGCCGCCGCCGTGCTCGACGCGGACGCACCCGACTACGTCGTCCAGCTGCAGGCCGGCACGCACGCGCTGACCGGCGACGAAGCGCCGCGCGAAGGCGGCCAGGATCGCGGGCCGGCGCCGTACGAGTTCGTGCTGGCCGGTCTCGCGCAATGCACGGCCGCGACGCTGCGCATGTATATGCAGCGCAAGACGTGGCCGGCCACGCGCATCGCCGTGCGCACCGAGCTGCATGCGGATCGCGAAGGCGTGCAGTACGTGCGCCGCGTCGTGACGCTCGACGGCCCGCTCGACGATGCGCAACGCCAGCGGCTCGCGGAAATCTGCGAGAAGACGCCGGTGACGCAGTTCATCAAGCGCGGCACGCGGATCGAAACGACGTTGAACTGATACAGGCCGCAAGCGCCACGCGGCATGCGATCGCCGCGTGACATGCAAAACGGGCGGGCCGCGCACGATGCGCGACCCGCCCGTTCGTCGTTGCTGCCTGGCGTTTACAGTCCGAGCGCGGACAGGTCCAGCTTGCCGCCCTTCATCGGCGGGCACCAGAAATACGCGCCCGTCAGCGGCCGCGTGAAGCGGAACAGGCCGTCGACGATCCCGTCGTCCGCGCCGCTCATCCGGCGCATCTGCACGTCGAATGCGCGGAACGAGCAGCCGAACGCGACGAAGTAGAGGCCCGCGCGGCGCGCGTCCGACCACGGCGACGAACGGCGCAGCATGAACGCCTCGGGCTCGAAGCTTTCCTGCGCGGTGCGCTTCACGTGCGCGAACTCGGGCGCGTCGTCGAGCTCCTCGTTGTCCGAACGGCGGCGCCCGACGATGTTGTCCATGTCGCCCGACGGAATGCGCTCCATCTGGTCGAAGTCGTGCAGCCACTGCTGCACGGCGACGAAGCTCGCACCGTCGAGCCCCGCGCCCTGCCCCGTCACGATCGCCGCGGCCACCGCGTCGTCGCCTTCCGGGTTCTCGGTGCCGTCCTCGTAACCGGACAGGTCGCGATCGTTCGAGTAGCGGAACCCGTCGACGGCATCCTGCAGTGCAAATGCTGGCGCGAGCGCGCGTTCGATCGCCCGCGCACGCAGCACGATCTCGCCGCGGTCGTCGGCGCGCAGCCAGACCCACACGTCGGTCGGCGTGGCCGGCAGCGTGCGGTCCTTCACCGTGAACGCCGGGAACTCGGTCAGGCCCGGCACCGGACGCCCGAGGTGTGCGGCCAGCGACTGTCCGAACCCGACGACCGTGTCGCGTCCGTCGACGATCTCGCGCAGCGCGGCCAGCGCCGCTGCCACGTTGCCGTCATTCGAAATCGTGAAAGTGAGGTATCGGGCTGCCGTGTCGATCGGAGCCAGGATGCCTTGCTGAACGTCGCTCATCGTTTCCTCAGGTGTGTATCGGGGGTGAATCCGGGGTGAATCTGCGGGGCCGCACCATCGCGCGCCGTGGACGCCGAAGTGTAATCGATGCCCCTGCCGGCCCCTGCGCTGCCGCGCCGCGGAACGCCCGCGAAAGCAGGGCCGAAACCCTGAATACTAACCGTATCGACGCCGCAACGCCGCATTCGTCAGACGTTGCAGCGCGCCGTACACTGCTGATAGAATCTTTTCACGTCTTTTCGGCGTCCTTTCAACGTTCACTTCAGAGGAGGTGCAGATGTTCCGAATGCCAGCCACCTTCTCGAACGTGGTCCCACGGCGCAGCTGATCCAGCCCGCCGTCCGCGCCGGCTCCCGAGTTTTCCGCTAACCCGTCAGCCGCGCTTTTCCCGACAGCCCGTTTTGCGCTCCGCCCGCGTTTTCCGCGCGGCCCGGCTGTTGCGTTTTCGACGTTCTCCGAACCGGAAAGTCCCGTCGCGCGATGCGCCGGGCAACGATAAATGACCAGAAAAACTGCCCATCTGGGCGGCCACGCATTCCAGGCCGTCTTCGGCTTCACCCTTCGTTACTGGCGCAAGCAGCCGGCGCGCACCGCCACGGTCGCGGGCTTCGCGCTGCTCGCCGCGCTCGCGGACGTCCTCACGCCGCTGTTCGCCGGCCGCCTCGTCGATGCGCTGTCGACCGGCCTGACCGACCGCGCCGCCGCGTGGCATTCGGCCCTCGTCGCGTTCGGCACGCTCGCCGCGCTCGGCCTCGGCGCGACGTTGCTGCGCCAGGGCGTGTACCTGAACATCATCACGCTCACGCTGAAGATGATGAGCGAGATCGCCGCCGCGTCGTTCCACCGCGTGCAGCGCTTCTCGACCGACTGGCACGCGAACAGCTTCGCGGGCTCGACCGTGCGCAAGATCACGCGCGGCATCTGGGCGCTCGACCTGCTGAACGACACCGTGCTGATCGCGCTGCTGCCGTCGGTCGCGATGCTGGTCGGCGCCACCGTGCTGCTCGGCACGCACTGGCCCGTGATGGGGCTCGTCGTCGGCGCGGGGTCGCTGCTGTACATCTCGGTGACGGTCGCGGTGTCGCTCGGCATCGTCGCGCCGGCCGCGCGGCTCGGCAACCTGTGGGATACGCGCATGGGCGGCGCGCTCGCCGACGCCGTGAGCTGCAATGCCGTGGTCAAGGCATTCGGCGCGGAAACGCGCGAGGAAGCGCGGCTCGCACGCGTGATCGGCAAGTGGCGGCAGCGCACGCGCCGCACGTGGGTGCGCGGCACGTTCAACGGCGGGCTGCAGGGTGCGATGCTCGTCGCGATGCAGGCCGCGATGATCGGCGTCGCACTGCGGCTGTGGGTGAACGACGAGGCGAGCGTCGGCGACATCGCGTTCGCGCTGACGATGTTCTTCATGCTGCAGGGCTACCTGCGCGACGTCGGCATGCACATCCGCAACCTGCAGCGCTCGGTGAACGACATGGAGGAACTCGTCGCGCTCGAACGCCAGCCGCTCGGCATCGACGATCGCCCCGACGCGCCGGCCATCCGGATCGGGCAAGGCGAGATCCGCTTCGAGCACGTGACGTTCCGCTACGGCAACCATCCGGTGCCGCTGTACGACGACTTCTCGATGCGCATCGCGCCGGGCGAGCGCGTGGGCCTCGTCGGCCATTCGGGATCGGGCAAGACGACGTTCATCAAGCTGATCCAGCGCCTGTACGACGTGTCGGGCGGCCGCATCACGATCGACGGCCAGGACATCGCGCGCGTGCGGCAGGATTCGCTGCGCAGCCAGATCGCGATCGTGCAGCAGGAGCCCGTGCTGTTCCACCGCACGCTGGCCGAGAACATCGCGTATGCGCGCCCCGATGCAAGCCGCGCCGACATCGAGCGCGCCGCGCGTCTCGCCAGCGCGCACGACTTCATCGCCGCGCTGCCGGACGGCTATGACACGCTCGTCGGCGAACGCGGGATCAAGCTGTCGGGCGGCGAGCGCCAGCGCGTCGCGATCGCGCGCGCATTCCTCGCCGATGCGCCGATCCTGATTCTCGACGAAGCGACGTCGAGCCTCGACAGCGAAAGCGAGCTGCTGATCCAGCAGGCGATGGAGCGGCTGATGGTCGGCCGCACGACGCTCGTGGTCGCGCACCGGCTGTCGACCGTGCGCGCGCTCGACCGGCTGCTCGTGCTCGATCGCGGCAAGGTGATCGAGGAAGGCAACCACGACGCGCTGATCCGCATCGAAGGCGGCATCTACCGCCGGCTGTTCGAGCGGCAGGCGCTGGAGCTCGCGAAGGGGCTCGCGGATACGCCGCGGCGCGTGGCAAACGATGAAGCCGGGCCGCTGGGGGAGCCGGCGGAGGCTTGACGCAAGCGTGTCGCGACACGGCCCGGGCGGCGTGGTCAGCGCCGCCCGGGCCATGTCGGCGACAATCGGTTCCGGATCGAGGCCGTGCCATGCGCACGGCTTTTTTTGCTCGCGACACGTGCACGGCGGCGCCGAACCGCGCGCCGCGCAAGTGTCCGCCGCCGGGATCACTTATCATGTCGGCCAGGCAATTCGCGACGAAAGGCAGACCATGTTTACAGGCATTGTTCAGGGTGTTGGCACCATCAACGCCATCAAGGATCACGGCGAACTGAGGACGTTCAGCATCGCATTCCCCGAGCGCTTCACCGACGAGATCGAGATCGGCGCCAGCGTGTCGGTCGATGGCGTCTGCCTGACGGTGACGACCATCCATTCGCCGGAGCTGATCGACTTCGACATCATGTTGCCGAGCCTGCGGATCACCACGCTGGCCGACCTCACGACCGGCGCGCGGGTCAACGTCGAGCGGGCCGCGAAGGACGGCGCGGAGATCGGCGGGCATCCGCTGTCTGGTCACGTCGATTTCCCGGGGACCATCCTGCACATCGCATCGTCCGAGCACAACCGGATGATCCGCATCGGCGTGCCGGCCGAGTTCAAGCGCTATGTGTTCGCGAAAGGCTACATCGCGATCAACGGCTGCAGCCTCACCGTATCGGACGTCAATCGCGACGAAGGCTGGTTCGACGTCTGGCTGATTCCCGAAACGCGCCGCGCGACCACGTTCGATGCGAAGGGCGTCAACGACCAGGTCAACATCGAGATCGAGCGCAGCACCCAGGTCGTCGTCGATACGATCCGCGAATCGGTCAAGGAAACGCTCGGCGAATTGAACGGCGTCGTCACCGCGCTGCTGGCGGAAAAAGGCATCGATATCGAAGAACTGCTGGCGCGCAATGTCGCGCGGCTGCCGAAGCAGTAAAGGCCGATTACCCGCGTGCTAGGTGATCCGCTGGATCACCGAGTACCGGCTGCCGTCGAAAAACACCTCGACCCACGGTTCCGAATCCTCGAACGTCCAGAGAACGAACTCGAGATCCGTCAGTTCATTCCAGTCGTCGTCGGGCCATGGCATGTTCCACCCGCCCGCGACGGCCACCACGCCGCCCGTGTAGAGCGGGCATTGCGCCATCCACTCGCGCTCGTAGTCGTGCGCGGCCGCGCCCTTGAAGTTGCCGTTGAATCCCCAGTCGCGCTGCCAGCCGTGTGCAGCGAGGTACGCGCCGATCGCGGCGGAGCCGAAGCGGAACAGCGCGTCGACTGGCGGAAGCGACATCGCGTCGGATCGGCACAGCGGGCGGCCGGCGCGCACGGGTTGCGCGGAAGCCTCCGCGCGGCCGCCCGTGCCGTGTTCGTCGAGGTACACGTTCAGCCAGGTTCCGTCGCGCTCGACGGAGATACACAACGCGCCGTCGTCGACCCCATGCCAGTAGCCGGTGACGGGTTCGCCGTCGTCCGCGAAGCGGTAGAGGCGGCATGGCCTGGCAAGGCGCTTCGCTTCGGTCAGAAAGTCGTCCAGCGTCATCGAATGTCTCTCGGTTGATGTCCGGCATGCAGTGAACGGAAACACCGCTCGGCCGATGGGGATGGACGTTCGCCCCCGCCTCATTCCACCTCGGCCTGCGTCCCCTTCCCCACCGCCACGCGCTGCGCGCGGTAAATCCCCGCGTGCCCCGAAAACAGATAAGCGACGACACACGCGACGATCGCGTACACGCCGATGTCCGCGCCGAACAGTTCGATCGCCATGATCGTCGACGCGATCGGCGTGTTGGCCGCGCCCGCGAACACCGCGACGAACCCGAGCCCGGCGAGAACCGGCACCGGCAGCGCCAGCACCTGGCCGAGCGCGTTGCCGAGCGTCGCGCCGATGTAGAACAGCGGCGTCACTTCGCCGCCCTTGAACCCCGACGCGAGCGTAACGACCGTGAACGCGAACTTGCCCGCGAAATCGTACAGCGGCAGCGGACCGTGAAACGCGGCTTCGATCGTCGGGATGCCGAGGCCGAGATACTGCGGCACGTTCAGCACGGTGGCGGCCGCCGCGACGAGCAGGCCGCCGAGCACCGGCTGCAGCGGCGCATGGCGGACGACGCGCCGGAACCATGCGGTCAGCGCATGCGTCGCGAACGCGAACAGCCGCCCGACGACGCCGAACGCGACGCCCGCGACGATCGTCACGGCCAGCCCCGTCGCCGACACGGCCGGCACGAGCGGAATCGCATAGGCCGTGTGATGCACGCCCCACGCGCGGCACACGACGTCCGCGACGATCGCCGACGCGACGCAGGTCAGCAGCGCGTCGTACCGCACGCGCCCGATCGCGAGCACCTCGAGCCCGAAGACGGCGCCCGCGAGCGGCGTGCCGAACACCGACGCGAAACCGGCCGCGATGCCGCCCATCAGCAGCACGCGGCGATGCTCGCGATCGAGGCGGAACACGTGCGTGATGCGATCGGCCAGCGCACCGCCCATCTGCACGGCCGTGCCCTCGCGGCCGGCCGAGCCGCCGAACAGGTGCGTGACGACGGTCGCGACGAGCACGAGCGGCGCCATCCGCTTCGGCACGAGCGCCTTCGGGTCGTGGATCTCGTCGATCAGCAGGTTGTTGCCGCGCGCGACCGACTGGCCGAAACGGTGATAGATCCAGCCGGTGGCAAAACCGGCGGCCGGCAGCCCCCACAGCAGCCACGGATGCGCGATGCGCGTGCCGGTCGCCCAGTCGAGCGCGATCAGGAACAGCGCGGAAGCCGTGCCGGCGAGCGCGCCGAGCAGGGCTGAGAGCGCGAGCCAGCGGCACACGTAGCGCACGGTCGCGAGAAGATCGGCAGAAGTCGTGAAAAACATGATTTCCAGATTCGACGGAACATCCAAACCTGGGCGGCAGAATACCGCATCGACGGCCTGCGACCTCCTGACGACCCAGGAACACGCAGGCATCATCAGCCGGGCAAACCGGCGGTTGAGGGCCGCACCGCGCGCAACGCGCCGGGAACGACCGCAGGGAGGCATGCCATCTCCGCAGGCCGCCATTGTAAGCGACGCCGTGCCTCGCCGGCAACGCAACCGCTGCGCGCCGTCAGTCGCGCAGCGGGCGCGTGATGCGCGAAACCAGTTGCGGCGCGATCCGCTCGAGCGGCAGGATCGCCGACGCCGCGCCGATCGCCGCGGCCGCCTTCGGCATCCCGTAAACGGCGCTGGTCGCCTCGTCCTGCGCGATCGTGTAGCAGCCCTTCGCGCGCATCGCCTTCAGCCCGAGCGCACCATCGCGCCCCATGCCCGTCAGCAGCACGCCGAGCGCGTCGCCCTGCCAGCCGTCCGCGACGCTGTTGAAGAACACGTCGATCGACGGCCGGTACGGCGTCTCGACCGGATGCCGCGTATAGCCGAGCACGCCGCGCGGCGACAGGTAAAGGTGGTCGTTGGTCGCCGCGAGCAGCACCTCGCCGGCCTGCGGCACGCTGCCCTGCCGCGCGACGCGCACCGGCAGCCGCGTATAGCCGTCGAGCCACTCGGCCATTCCGTACGCAAACGCCTGGTCGACGTGCTGGACGATCACGAGCGCGGCCGGGAAATCGGCCGGCAGCGCGCGCAGCAGCGCGGTGAGCGCGGTCGGCCCGCCCGCCGACGCACCGATCGCGACGAGCGTCGGCTGGCCGCGCGCGGGCGCCGGCCCCGGCGGGACGAGCGCCGCCGTCCGGCTTTCCAGCAGCCGGCCGATCTGGTCGATCTTCGCGAGCAGCGCCTGCGGCGACCCGTCGGCCGACAGCCCGAGCGCGAGTGTCGGCGTGTCGACCGCATCGAGCGCGCCGGCCCCCATCGCCTCGTACACCGACGACGTGTTCGCACTGACGCTCGCCGTCACGATCAGGATCGCGCACGGCGCGCGCGCCATGATCCGGCGCGTCGCGGCAACGCCGTCGACCTTCGGCATCACGAGATCCATCAGCACGACGTCGGGCGGATGGGCGACGCAGAAATCCACCGCCTCGTCGCCGTCGGTCGCGACCCACAGCACGCGGTGGTCCGCGCGCAGCGCGATCACGCGGCGCAGTGCCTCCACGGCCAGCGGCAGGTCGTTGACGATGCCGATGTTCATCCGCGCGCGCCTCCGATCAGGTCGTGCACGGCGTCGAGCAGCGCCTCGTCGTGGAAGCTGCTTTTCGCGAGGTAGTAGTCGGCGCCGGCATCGAGCCCGCGGCGGCGATCCTCGTCGCGATCCTTGTATGACACGATCATCACCGGCACGCGCTTGAGCATCGGGTCGCCCTTGATCAGCGTGACGAGTTCGATGCCGTCCATGCGCGGCATGTCGACGTCGGTCACGACCAGATCGAACACGTCGCTGCGCACCGCGTTCCAGCCGTCCATCCCGTCGACCGCGACGGTCACGTCGTAGCCGCGCTTTTCCAGCAGCTTCCGTTCGAGCTCGCGCACCGTCAGCGAATCGTCGACGACGAGCACGCGGCGGCGGCGATCGGCGAGCGCGAGCTGCGGGTCGCGCGTGAGCCGCGCAAGCTGCCCGCCGCGCACGAGCTTGTCGACCGAGCGGATCAGGTCCTCGACGTCGACGATCAGTACCGGGTCGCCGTTCTCGAGCAGCGCGCCGGCCGCGATGTTCTGGATCTTGTGCAGGCGGCTGTCGAGCGGCTGCACGACGAGCATCCGCTCGCCGAGGAAGCGGTCGACCGCGACGCCGTACAGCTCGGGCTCGGCGCCGACGACCACGACGGCCGTGCTGGTGCGCGCGGCGTCGGGCTCGCCCGCGTCGAGCAGCTGGTGCGCGGCAACCAGGCCCGCACGCCGGCCGTCGAACGGAAAATGCGGCTGCCCTTCGAGCACGTCGATGTCGGCGTGCGCGAGTTCGAGCGTGCGGCGCACGTGCGCGAGCGGGAACGCATACGGCTCGCCGCCGACTTCGACGAGCAGGCTGCGGATCACCGACAGCGTGAGCGGCAACTGCAGCACGAAGCGCATGCCCGCGCCCGGCTCGTTGAAGATCCGCACCGCACCGCGCACGCCGCGCACCATCTCCTGCACCGCGTCGAGGCCGACGCCGCGCCCCGACACGTCGGTCACCGCATCGCGCATCGAGAAGCCCGGCAGCAGCAGGAATTCGAGCAGCTCGGGGTCGGACAGCCGCGCGGCGGTCTCGTCGTCGGTCAGGCGCTGGCGCACGACGGCCGCGCGCAGCGCGTCCATGTCGACGCCCGGCCCGTCGTCGATCACGCTGACGAGCAGCGAGCCGGCGCTGTGGCGTGCCTCCAGCGTCACGCTGGCCTCGGCCGGCTTGCCGCGCGCGCGCCGCGCGTCGGGCGAATCGACGCCGTGGTCGATCGCGTTGCGCAGCAGATGGCCGAGCGGCGCATCGAGCAGGTCGAGGATGTCGCGATCGACCTGCGTGCCCTCGCCGACGATCGAGAAGCGCACCTGCTTGCCGAGCGAGCGCGCGAGATCGCGGACGATGCGCGGATACGCGCGCGTCGCGTCGCCGAACGGCCGCATCCGGCACTGCAGCGCCTCGTCGTACAGCTGCTCGGCGATATGCGTGCTGCGCCGCTCGAAGCGGTCGAATTCGTCCATGCGCTCGGCCAGCGAGCGCTGCAGGTCGTTGAGCATGTGCCGCACTTCGTTCATCGACGCGAGCATGCCCGCGTCGAGCTCATCGGCGAACTGTTCGACCATCAGGTCGAGCGAGCGGGCCGCGTCGCGCTGCGCCCGCTTCACGCGCAGCATCGACTCGGCGAACGGCTTGAGCCAGCGCGATTCGACCAGCGATTCGCCCGACAGGCTCAGCAGCCGGTTCAGCGTATCGGCACGCACGCGGCGCATCGCGCCGGCACCGGCCACGCGGCCGGCCTGCGCCGGATCGGGCACCGCGCCCGACACGGCGAGCGGCGGCACCGCGGCGCTCGCGCCGACCGGCTCGTTCGCGGCGCCGTCGTGGTCGCGATACGGCATGACCGACGGCGGCGCCGGCGGCGGCATCGCGACAGGCGCCTGCATCGTCTGTGCGCCGTCGGCGCCCGTCAGCGCGGCCGCGAACACGTCGATCTCGGTCGGCGTGACGGGCTGCGCCTGCGGATCGCCGACGCGCACCAGCAAATCGACGCCGGCGAGCAGCACGTCGACGTGCGTGGCCGTCAGCGAGATCGTGCCGGCCTGCGCGGCGACGAAGCACTCCTCCATCCGCCCCGCGATGTCGACGCCGAGCGGCACGCCGACGATGCGCGCGGCGCCCTTCAGCGAATGCGCGGCGCGCATGCAGGCTTCGAGCGCGACGGAGTCGGGCTCGCCCGATTCGAGCGCGAGCAGCCGCTCGGACAGCGCCTGGGTCTGCGTGCGCGTCTCCTCGCGATACAGCTCGAGCAGCGACAGGTGGCTCAGGTCGTCATCGCCGCTCATCGCATGCTCCGTGTCACGGCGTCGAACAGCCGATCGTCGTCGAGCAGGCCCACCGACTTGCCGCGCCACGACAGCACGCCGCGCGACAGGCCGGCGCTCGCACGCCCGACGGTCGCCGGCACCGGCACCCAGTCGGATGCGCCGAAGCGCAGCACGCCTTCGACTTCGTCGACCGGGAACACGACCGGTTCGCCCTGGTGCGCAGCGACCAGCAGCCGCGTGAAACGGCCGTCGCCATCGCGGTTGCCGCCCTTGCCTGCATCGAGCCCGAGCAGCGCGCCGATCGAGATCGCGATGCGCAGCGTGCCGCGAATGTTGACCACACCGCGCACGGCCGAATTGCGGCGATGCGGCAGCGAATGAATCGGGCGCGTGCCGGCGATCTCGCGCAGCACGCCGATCGGCAGCGCGAGCCATTCGTCGGCCACGCGGAACGCCAGCGCCGCATGGTGCGTGTCGCCGTCGTCGCCGCCCGCGTGCTTGGCGCCGAACGCACCGATCCGGCGCGTCGCGTCGGCCCGCTCGGCGGCGTCGAGCGGACGCTCGAGCAGCTTCGCCGCGTGAGACGCGTAGACCGGGCAGTTCAGGCAGCGCAGGCAGTCGTTCAGCCGCTCGCACGAGCGGTCGCCGCGCGTGCCGATCCGGTTCCAGCAATCGTCGACGTCGATCGTCGTGTCGTCAATGGCAGCGGCGGCGCGGTTCATGAGTTTCTCTGGTCATCGCGGTGTCGGTCCCGTTCCCGTCCTCGTGTCAGCCGGCCGAGCGCCGTGCGCGCTCGAGCAGCCATTGCGCCCCCGCACGATCGCCGCCGACGTCGAGCAGCGTCGCGAGATGGGTCAGCGCTTCGTGGTGCGTGGGTCGCAGGTACAGCGCCTTCCGGTAGAAGTCGCCCGCTTCCGCGGCGCGCCCGCGCGCATCCGCGATCAATCCGTTCAGGTAGAACGCATCGGCATGCGGCCCGACGCGCGCCGAGAACTGCGCGAGCACGCGCTCGGCCTCGTCGAATGCGCCCGCGTTCGCGAGCGCCTGCGCATCCTCGAGCGTCGGCGCGAGGCCTTCGGCAACCGGCGCGGCCGCGTCGGCCGTCGCGACCGGCAGGTCGGCCCGTGCGTCGAAGGCGGCCGTGTTCACGGCCGGCGGCGGCACCGCGATCGGCTGCCCCGCGTCGCCACGCCAGGCCGGCGGCGCGACGGCCAGCACCGGGCGCGTCGCCGCGAGCGGCGCGACCGTGAGGCGCTCCGCATGCCGGTACGGCGCCGCCGCCGACAGCGGCGTCGCCGACCGGGCCGCGCCCGCGTCGATCGCCGTGCCGGCCGGTTCGCGATGAAACGCGAACGCCAGCGGCACGCGCGCAGAGCGCATCCCGTGCCGCATCGCGACGCCCGTTTCGGCCGGCCCGACGAACAGCATGCCGTCGTCGACGAGCAGCGCGTCGAGCGAGCGGATCACGCGATCCTGCGCGTCGCGGTCGAAGTAGATCAGCACGTTGCGGCAGAACACGAAATCGTAGCGGATACCCGTATCCGCGGCCGGTTCGACGAGGTTCGCGTGACGGAACTGCACGCATGCGCGCACGCGCTCGTCGAGCAGCCAGCCGTCGCTCGCCGGCGTGAAGTACCGTGACCGAAACTCGGTGGCCGTCCCGCGAAACGCGTTGCGCCCGTAACAGCCGAGCCGCGCCTGTTCGATCGCGCGCGCACTGAGATCGATCGCATCGATCGCGAAACTGGCCGGGTCGAGGCCCGCGTCGAGCAGCGCCATCGCCGCCGAATACGGCTCCTCGCCCGTCGAGCACGGCGCGCTCAGCACACGGATCACGCGGCCGGGCATCGCGGCAAGCCGCTCGGTCGCGAGCCGCGCGAGCGTCGCGAACGCCTCGCGGTCGCGGAAGAACCACGTCTCGGGCACGACGAACAGCTCGATCAGCGCGCGCCGCTCGTCGGCCGATGCGTTCAGCTGCTGCCAGTACGCGTCGAGCGCTTCCTGCGTGACGGGCGGCCGCGCCGCCGACGGCATGCGCTCGCCGTCCGCCTGCAGCGTATGCACGCGTTCCGTCAGCGCCCGCGTCAGGAAATCGTTGCCGAGCGAATCGGCGTCGATGCCGGTCTCGCGCAACAGCCAGCCGCGAAATCGCGATTCGGACGCTTTCATGCGAATTCCCCCCCGTGGCCCGTCAGGCCGTCGAACAGATACTGGCGCGCGACATCGTCGATCAGGTCGGACACCGACACCTGCTGCACGACGCCGTCAGGCGTATCCGCGACGTGCCCGAGCCAGCGCGTGCGCGCGGTCGAGATGCCGCTTGCGTGGAACGCCGCGCGGTCGATCCGCATGGTCTGCGTTGCACGCTCGACGATCAGGCCGAGCGTGCGCTCGACGCCCGTGTCGCCCGCGCGGTAGCGGACCATCACGAGCCGCGTCGAGCGCAGCGCATGCGCGCGCCGGCCGAGCGCCAGCATCGGCACGTCGATCACCGGCACCGGCTGGCCGCCGCGCATCAGCAGCCCGGCGATCCAGTCGGGTGCGCCGGGCACGGCCTTCGTGTCCGCGAGCGGCAGCACCTCGTCGATGCCGGCCGCGTCGAGCGCATAGCGCTCGCCGTCGAGCTCGAACATCAGGAACAGCGCATGCGCGCCGTTCTGCGGATCGGCGCGCGTCACGCGTCGACCTTGAAGCGCGACACGCTGGTGCGCAACTGGTTCGCCACCAGCGTCAGGTCGTCGATCGCCTGCGACGACTGGCGCAGCGACTCGGCCGTCTGCTGCGCGGCCTCCGACAGCTGCGACAGCGCCTGCGTGATCTGCTCGGCGCCGTTCGCCTGCGTCTGCATGCCTTCGTTGACCATCTGGAAGCGCGGCGCGAGCGTCTGCACCTCGGCGATGATCTGCGACAGCTGCCCGCCGACCTGCTGCACGTCGAGCATCCCGCGGCGCACTTCCTCGGAGAACTTGTCCATTCCCATCACGCCCGCCGACACGGCCGACTGGATTTCCTTCACCGTCTGCTCGATGTCGTAGGTCGCGACGGCCGTCTGGTCGGCCAGGCGGCGGATCTCGGTCGCGACGACCGCGAAGCCGCGGCCGTACTCGCCGGCCTTCTCGGCCTCGATCGCCGCGTTCAGCGACAGCAGGTTGGTCTGGTCGGCCACCTTGGTGATCGTCGCGACCACCTGGTTGATGTTCAGCGCCTTCTCGTTGAGAATCGCGAGCTTCGCGTTCACCGAGCCGGCCGCGTCCATCACGCTGCGCATCGTCTCGCCCATCCGCGTGAGCCCGCTCTGGCTCACGCCCGCGAGCGTCGCCGACTGCTCGGCCACGCCGGCCACCTCGTTCATCGTGCGCAGCAGGTCGCGCGACGTCGCGAAGATCTCGCGCGAGGTCGCGCCGATCTCGGTCGTCGTCGCCGCGGTTTCGTTCGCGGTCGCCTGCTGCTCGCGCGAGGTCGCCGCGATCTCGGCTACCGACGTCGTCACCTGCAGCGACGACTGCTGCGCACGCGCGACGAGTTCGGTCAGCTCGTCGGCCATCCGGTTGAAGCCCGTCTCGAGCGTGCCGAATTCGTCGCGGCGGCGCAGGTCGAGGCGGCGCGTGAGGTTGCCGGTGCGCATCACGTCGTGCACCTCGACGAGCCGCGCCATCGGTACGGTGACCGAACGGTACAGCAGGTAGCCGAGCCCGAGCGCGGACAGCAGCATGATCGTCAGCGCGCCGACGAGCACGACTTCCGTGTCCTGCACGGATTCGCGGATCAGCCTCGCGGACTGGTCGGCGAACTTGCGGTTCTCCTGGACCATGATGTTCGCGTCCTGCACGACCTCGGTCCACCCCGGCAACACCTTCGCGTAGGCGGCGATTGCTTCGTCGCGCGAGCCGTGGTGCTTCTGTACCGCGTCGGTCAACAGCGGCAGGTAGCGATCGTATGCGCCGCGGAACGTCGCAAACCGCGCGCGGTCGTCGTCGCGGAAGATCGACGCCTGGTAGTCGACCGACAGCGACTCGACCTGCTTCGTCGCGTCCGCGATCTTCGCGAGATCGCGCTGCGCGGCGTCGGGATCGGTCTCGACGAAGGTCGCCTGCTGCAGCATGACGAACGTTTCGTTGACCGCTGCGCGCAGCGACGACGCGAGGTAGACGCCGGGCAGCGAGTCGCGCTCGATGCTGACGGCTTCGGCATTGATCGCGCGCAGTCGCTCGTACGACACGCCGGCTGTCACCAGCATCAGCACGAACAGCACGCCGAAGCTGAGCAGGATGCGATTGCCGAGCGTCAGCCGGGCGGCGCCGATCGTCGGATGCAAGCTTTCATTGGTCGCGCGGGGCGTCACGGTGGCCATGTTCGTTATGGGCTTTCTAAAATCAGCGTTGAAAAAATCCGCGCCCGCCTGCGCGCCGGAAGGCGCGCCGCGAGCGCATCGGGGTCTGCGGACGACGCGGCGCCGGCAGGCCGCGCCGCACCATCACCGCTCCGCTTGCGCCGGCAGCCGAAGCGCGACCATGAAGCCGCGCGCCGTATTGCGCATCAGGATCCGGCCGCGGTGCCGCGCCGCCGTCGCGCGGACGAACGCGAGCCCGAGGCCGAAGCCGCCGCGCGCCGCGCCATGTGCGGATTCGAGCTGCACGAACGACTCGGTCGCGGCCGTGCGTTGCTCCGGTGCGATGCCGGCGCCGGTATCCTCGACGCCGATCAGCCAGGCGCCGTCCTCGCTGCCCAGCGTGCAGTGCACGTCGGTGCCGGCCGGGCCGTACTTCAGCCCGTTGTCGATCAGGTTCGCGACCGCGCGCGTGAGCATCATGCGGTCGCCCATCGTCACGCACTCGGTGTCGGGCACGTGCGCGACGACCCGGCAGCCGAGCCCGGCCGCCTTCTCCCACAGCTGGTCGACGGCATCGAGCACGATCTCGTTGAGACTCACGACCTCGTGCGCGCGGCGCTCGGACTGCGCGCGGGTCAGGTGGATGAAACCGTCGGCGAGCGCAAGCGCGCGCCGCGCATGGCCGGCGATGCGCTCCATGATCGCCGGCATGTCGCCGTGTTCGGTGCGGTAGACGTCGAGCAGCGCGAGGATCGACGTCTGCGGGGAACGCATGTCGTGCGACAGGAAATCGAGCGCCTCGTCGCGCTGCCGGGACATCAGGTACGAATTCGAGTGATAGCGGATGCGCGCGGTCAGCTCCATCGCGTCGGGGAGCTTCACCAGATAGTCGTTCGCGCCGGCAATGAACGCCTCGCGCTTGACGATCGGCTCCTCCTTCGCGGACAGCACGATGATCGGCACGCGTGCGGTGCCGGCGTCCGCGCGCCACGCGCGGACGAGATCGAGGCCGTCGATCTCCGGCATCACGAGGTCCTGCAGGATCACCGTCGGCTTCACGTCGCGCGCGACCGCCATCGCCCGGTGCGCGTCGGTGCACACGTGCAGGTTGATGTCGTGTTCGCTGCGCAGCGCGCGACGGATCACCTCGCCGACGAACGGTTGATCGTCGACCAGGAGGACCGATAACCCCGATTCGAGACAATCCGAGGCATTATCACTGCTCGATTCTTTCATAAATACAGTTTCAAACGCCGAATCTCCAATCGATTCTTTCATAGGAGTTGTTTATCCGACTTGGACACTATCTTATTTTGGCGGTTGAAAAACCCGCCTGATTCCGCCGATTTGGCCTGTCGGCACTGCCTTGCGGGGCTTCGGACACCGATTCCTTCTCCATTGGCGACCGCATTACCTCCGCATTCTTTCTCTCAATAAAGATAACCGGCTGATTCTAAATGAAATTAGAACACAGCATCTATCTCCTTCCGGTTTAGTTTTGCCAAATATGCCGAAAGAGACGGAATCAGATAAATCGGATCATTTCCGGATTCGAAAGACGATAACGTTTGCGAGACCGGTCCCATAAGGATTGCATGGGCTGCAAGGCTGTTTGCCGGACGTATTGAGGGCCGGATGCCGATACGCCACATCGGCCGGTAGACAGGTGCAAAAGACGCGCGGCCGGCCAGGATCGGCCGGCGCGCGGTTCGGCGGCGCAGGCAGGACGCCGGCCCGTGCGATGGCGGGTCGCGCCGGCTTACCCGCGCGCGTGCTGCGCGGACACTTCCTGCAGGTCGAGATCGCGTTCGAGCGTATGCAGCATCTCGTCGTGGATGCGCCCCGACCGATGCAGGCGCAACAGCTCCGCGCGCCCGGCCCGGATCGCGGCCAGCACGACGTCGTAGTGCGCGGTGCGCACTTCCGCCGGGTATTCGGGTTCGTTCTTCGCGCGTTCGGTCAACTCCGCCCGATACGTGTACTGCTCGAGCAGGCGCGGGTGGATCACGACGCCGTTCTCGTCGCGCACGAGCGGCTGGATCGCCGCGAGCTGGGCAGCCTCGACATGCGCCCACGTCTGCGGCTCGGTCAGATGGTGCGCGGCGCGCTCCTCGCGCTGCGGCACGCGCAGCAGCCGGATCAGCGGCCCGATCGTCGTGCCCTGCAGCAGCACGGTGACGAGGATCACCGCGAACGACGCGACCAGGATCACGTCGCGACCGGGCAGCGCCTCGGGCAGCGACAGCGCGATCGCCAGCGTCACGACCCCGCGCATCCCGGCCCAGCTCATGATCGTCGCGGCCTTCCAGTCGGGTGCTTCGCCGCGCCGTGCGAACCCGCGCACCGGCCACTTCAGCGCCTCGACCGCGTAGATCCACACGAAGCGCGACAGGATCACCGCCGCCAGCACCGCGACTACCGGCGGCACCATCGTCGCGAGCACCTGCTCGAAACCGCCGAGCCGGTGGATCGCGCCGCGCAGCGACAGCCCGATCAGCACGAACACCATCGCTTCGAGCAGGAACACGATGACCTGCCAGAACGCCGTGCCGCGCGTGCGCACGGCAGCCGAGAACACCTCGTGCTGATGCCAGCCGACGATCATGCCGGCCGTGACCGTCGCGATCACGCCCGACACCTCGACCATTTCGCCTGCGATGTACGCGATCCAGCCGGTGATCACCGCGACCGTGATCACGAGATAGTCGTCGTCGAGCAGCTTCAGGAACCACACGACGAGCCTGCCGACCACGAAGCCGACCACCACGCCGCCGAGCCCGAGTTCCGCGAAACGCACGACCGCGTGCTCGAGGCTGAACGCACCGGTGAGCGCGGCCGCGACCGCGAAGCGGAACAGCACGAGGCCGGCCGCGTCGTTCAGCAGGCTCTCGCCTTCGAGCAGCACCATCAGCCGGCGCGGCAGCGCGACGCGTTCGAGCACGGCTTTCGCGGCAACCGCGTCGGGCGGCGACACGATCGCGCCGAGCGCGAAGCACGCGGCCCACGGCAGCGCCGGCACGACCCAGTGCACGGCGAAGCCGACCGCGAACGTCGTGAACACGACCGCGCCGATCGCGAGCATCAGGATGCCGCCGACGTTGCGCTTGAACTCCTCCCACACGGAGAAGTACGCGCCGTCCATCAGCAGCGGCGGCAGGAATACCAGCAGTACCAGGTCGGGATCGAGGTTGATCGGCGGCAGGCCGGGAATGAACGCGATGCCGATGCCGCCGATCAGCAGCGCGGCCGCGGGCGGCAGCCGCAGCCGCTTGGCGATGCATTCGAGCGCGACGATCGCGAGGAATGACAACAGGACCAGCTTGAATGCCGAGACGGGGGACATGAATCGACCTCGTGAAGAATGAATTCGCGCGTTCCGGCGTCGTACCGCGGTCCGCAGTTTGGCGCGATTACATCACGAGGCGAGGCCCGCAGTCGAGCGCGCGCCGGGCTGGCTGCCGGGCGGGGTGCGCGCGCCATGCCGACCCGATGCACGCACCGCAATGAAAAACGGCACGCAGGCCGGCCCGATCGCCTGCCTGCGTGCCGTCGCGGACCCGCGCCGCGTGCCTGCGCGTTACCGTCGGCGCACGACCATCAGCCGCGGTTCGGTCATGTCCTCGATCGCGTAGCGGACCCCTTCGCGACCGAGACCCGAATCCTTCACGCCACCGTACGGCATGTTGTCGACGCGGAACGACGGCACGTCGTTGATCACGACGCCGCCGACATCCAGTTCATCCCATGCGCGCTGCGCGTGCGAGAGCGAATCGGTGAACACGCCGGCCTGCAGCCCGAAGTCGCTGTCGTTCACGCGTGCGAGCGCGTCGTCGAAGCGGTCGAACTTCTCGAGGATCGCGATGGGGCCGAACGCCTCCTTCCGGTACAGGTCCTGCTCGTGCCCGACGTTTTCCAGCAGCGTCGCCTCGAACATCGCGCCGTCGACCTTGCCGCCCGCGACGATCTTCGCACCCGCCGCGACGGCCGCGTCCATCCAGCCCGACAGCCGGCGCGACTCCGATTCGGAGATCATCGGGCCGACGAACGTCGACGGATCCTTCGGATCGCCCATCTTCAGCGAGCGCGTCTTCGCGATCAGCTTCTCGCGCAGCGCGTCGTAAATATCGGCATGCACGAGGATCCGCTGCACGCCGATACAGCTCTGGCCCGACTGGTAGTACGCACCGAACGCGAGACGCTCGACCACGTAGTCGAGCCGGTCGCGCTGATCGGCATCGACGATCGCGGCCGCGTTGCCGCCGAGTTCCAGCACGACTTTCTTCTTGCCGGCCTTCTCCTTCAGCGCCCAGCCGACGGCCGGCGAACCCGTGAACGACAGCAGCTTGAAACGTTCGTCGGTCGTGAACAGATCGGCGCCGTCGCGATGCGCGGGCAGCACCGAGAACGCGCCCTTCGGCAGATCGGTTTCCGCGAGCACCTCGCCGATGATCAGCGCACCGATCGGCGTGCGGCTCGCGGGCTTCAGCACGAACGGGCAGCCGGCCGCGAGCGCGGGCGCGACCTTGTGCGCGGCGAGGTTCAGCGGGAAGTTGAACGGCGAGATGAACGAGCACGGGCCGACCGGCACGCGCTTCGTGTAGCCCGTATAGCCCTGCGCACGCGCGGAAATCTCGAGGTTGATGATCTCGCCGTCGATGCGCACGGATTCCTCGGACGCCACGCGGAACGTATCGATCAACCGCGTGACTTCGCCCTTCGAATCGTTGATCGGCTTGCCGGCCTCGATGCACAACGCCTCGGCCAGCTCGTCGAAGCGCTCGCGAAAGCGCGCGACGCAATGGTCGAGCACGGCCTGTCGCCTGAAGGCCGGCAGCTCGCGCATCGGCTTCGCGGCGTCGACCGCCGCGGCAATGGCCGCATCGATCGCCTTCGCATCGGCCAGCGCGACGCGCGTCGCGACCTTGCCGCTGAACTTGTCCGTCACTTCCAGATCGGTGTTCGCGTAGACGGCTTCGTTGGCGAGGTAGTACGGATAGGTTTCCTTCAACATGGAACGACTCCTTCCTGTGAACGGGGAATTCAGAGCTGTGCCGACAGGCGCTTGATCTCGCGGTTCAGCACGCGCTCGTTGTCCGAATAATCGATCGGCACGTCGATCACGTGCACGCCCGGCGACGAGAAGCACTCGCGCAGCAGCGGCTCCAGATCGTCGGCCGATTCGACGCGATGCCCGTGCGCGCCGTAGCTTTGCGCATACGCGACGAAATCGGGGTTCTGCAGCGTCATCGCGTAATCGGGGAAATTCATGTTCTCCTGCTTCCAGCGGATCATCCCGAACGCGTCGTCGCGCAGGATCATCACGACGATGTCGAGCTTCAGCCGCACGGCCGTTTCGAGCTCCTGCGAATTCATCATGAAGCCGCCGTCGCCGCACACGGCGATCACCTTGCGCTGCGGATGCACGATCTTCGTCGCGATCGCCGACGGCAGGCCCGCGCCCATCGACGCGAGCGCGTTGTCGAGCAGCAGCGAGTTCGGTTCGTGCGCGCGCCAGTAGCGTGCGAACCAGATCTTGTACATCCCGTTGTCGAGACAGACGATGCCGTCGACCGGCATCGCGTTGTACAGGTCGTTGACGATGCGCACCGGATACATCGGGAAACGCGGGTCGTGCTGGCCCTTCTCCAGGTGCGCGTCGAAGTGCTCCTTGATCATCGCGAAGCGCGCGAAATCCCAGTGCGGCTGCGGCGACACGGCCTCCTTCATCTGCCACACCGCGTTCGCGATGTCGCCGACGACTTCGATCTGCGGGAAATAGACGGGATCGACCTGCGCGCCGAGGAAGTTCACGTGGATCACGGTCTTGTCATCGGTGCGCATGAAGAACGGCGGCTTCTCGATCACGTCGTGGCCGACGTTGATGATGCAGTCCGCATGCTCGATCGCGCGGTGCACGAAATCGCCGTCGGACAGCGTCGCGTTGCCGAGCCACAGCGGATGCGTCTCGTCGATCACGCCCTTGCCCATCTGCGTCGTGAAGAACGGGATGCCCGTCTTGTCGACGAATTCGAGCAGCATCTTGCAGGTGGTCTTGCGGTTGCCGCCCGCGCCGATCATCAACAGCGGATGGCGCGCGGCCTGGATCGCGTCGACCGCATGCGCGACCGCCTTCTCCTCGGCCACCGGCCGCCGGCTGTAGCTGCGCGGGATCGGCTTGCCGTCGCCCTCTTCGTGCGCGATGTCTTCCGGCAGCTCGAGGTGCGCGGCGCCCGGGCGCTCCTCCTCCGCGCGCCGGAACGCCTCGCGCACGGCCGACGGGATGTTGCCGATCGACACGATCTGCCGCGTGAACTTCGTGAGCGGCTGCATCATGTCGACCACGTCGACGATCTGGAAGTGGCCCTGCTTGCTGGACTTGATGGGCTTCTGCCCGGTGATCATCAGCATCGGCATGCCGCCGAGCTGCGCGTACGCGGCGGCCGTGACGAAGTTCGTCGCGCCGGGCCCGAGCGTCGCGAGACACACGCCGGTGCGGCCCGTCAGGCGGCCGTAGGTGGCGGCCATGAACCCGGCCGCCTGCTCGTGCCGGGTCAGCACGAGCTTGATCTTCGATCGCCGCAGCGATTCGAGCAGATCGAGGTTTTCTTCGCCGGGAATACCGAACACGTACTCGACGCCTTCGGCTTCCAGCGCCTTCACGAACAGATCCGATGCTTTCATGGGGGACTCTCGGTTATGCCGCCGGCCCGGCCTACGGACACGCGGCGTTCATGACGCGCGCCGGCCTACGGCACGCGGACGCTTACCTACTGGACACAAACCACGGCACTTCCCGCCGCGCAATACGCGATTGCGATGCGCGGCGGCGCCCCCGGCAACACCGGAGAACGAACGGATCCGCCCGCGCGCGGCAAACGCGCACGAGCGGCAAGGACGTGTTTGATTGTAGACGGATTCAACGGATTTCGACTTCGACCGAACGGCCAATCGGCACACAAACGAAGCGGGCGGCCCTACCGTAGCAGCCACGAATCGACCTGCCACCCGCCCACCTCATCTGTGAACCATGGTTGACATACTGCAATCGATGCCCTACAGTGCGCCTACGTTCAGCATCCGAACCACCGACGTCTTCGACGCCTGGTTTGCCGGCCTGCAGGATCGCGTCGCGAAGCGCCGCATCCAGGCCCGCATCGACCGCCTGTCGATGGGCAATCCGGGCGACTGGAAGTCCGCCGGCTCGCCGGTCGTCGAAATGCGGATCGACCATGGCCCCGGCTACCGCGTCTACTACGTCCGGCGCGGGCCGATCTGGGTCATCCTGCTCTGCGGCGGCGATAAATCGACGCAACAGGCCGACATACGCGCCGCGCATGCGATGCTCGCGCGCTTCGACATGGAGTGATCGATGGACAAGATCAGCACGCGGCCGTGGGATTCGGCCGAACACCTGAAAACCGAAGACGACATGGCCGACTACTTCGAGGCCTGCCTGCAGGAGGCCGGCGACGATCCGGCCTTCATCGCGCACGCACTCGGCGTGATCGCCCGCGCACGCGGCATGTCGCAGGTCGCACGCGATGCCGGCCTGTCGCGCGAAGGGCTGTACAAGGCACTGTCGCACGACGGCAACCCGAGCTTCGGCACGATCCTGAAAGTCATCAAGGCGCTCGGCCTGCAACTGCACGGCTCGAAAGCGCACGCGTGATGCGTGCGCGGCCGGTGCCGCACGCGGCCCGCGGTGCATCCGGCCGCGTCAATGCAGCCACCCGGCCGCCCAGCGCGGCACCAGCGACACCAGGTACAACCCGAGCCCGATCAGCCCGCCCACCAGCGTGCCGTTGATGCGGATGTATTGCAGATCCTTGCCGATGTTCAGCTCGATCTGCCGCGACATCTCGCGCGCATCCCAGTTGCGCACCGTATCGCGAATGTGCCGCATCAGGAAATCGGCGAAATCCGGCGCCATCTCGTGCACGGCCTTCTCCACGTGCTCGTTCAGCGATGCCCGCAGCGCGGGGCTCTCCGACAGCCGCGCGCCGAGCCAGCCGCCGAGCGTCGCGGCCTGCCGGTGCAGCGTCGAATCGGCGCGCGCGAGATCGGCTTTCAGCCACGCGCGCAACTGGTCCCACAGGTCGCGCGCATACTCGTTGAACGCGTCGCCGTCGCGGATATAGCGCTTGATCTCCTCGCCCTTCTCGATGAACGCCGGATCGTGCTTCAGCCGCTCGGTCAGCCGCGCGACCGTCCGGTCGAAGCGCTGCCGCAGTTCGTGCTCGGGGTCGGCCGCCACGCCTTCGAGCACGCGGCTCACCGCGCTCGCGAGCATCCGCGCGCCGTTCTCGCCGAACCACTGCGTCGGCATGATCTTCTCGACCTTCGGGTACTGCGTCTTCAGCCATTCGACGATGAAGCCCGCGATCACCTCGCGGTTCTCCTCCTTGTCGAGCACGTCGACCACCTGTTCGATCGCGTCGTCGAGCAGCGCCTGGTGGCGGCCGTCCTTCGTCAGCGTGTCGAGGATCGCGCCGGCCGACTGCGACAGGTCGACCCGATCGATCACCGCGCGGAACGCGTCGTGCACGAACGATTGAATCCGCGCGTCGTCGGTCATGTCGAGCGCGAAGCTCATCAGCTTCGTCACGTAGCTGCCGAGCGCGTCGGTGTTCGCCGGTTCGCCGAGCCACGCGCCGAGCTTCTGCGCGGGATCGTGCTGGCGGATCTGCGCGGCGAGCGCGTCGGGGCCGAGGAATTTCTCGCGCACGAACACCGCGAGGTTGTCGGCGATCTTGTCCTTGTTCTTCGGAATGATCTCGGTATGGCGCGACACGAACGGAATCGGCACGCGGCGGAACAGCGCGACGACCGCGAACCAGTCGGCGAGCGCGCCGACCATCGCGGCTTCGGCCACGGCCTTGACGCCGTCGACCCACGGGCCGCGCGGCAGCAGGATCGTGGTGACGAACACCGCGACGGCGGCCAGCAGCAGCCACAGCGCGCGGCGCTTGCTGCGTTTCAGTTCGAGGGCTTTGTCGGGCGTCATGGAGGACCGGCGGATCGGCGATGCCGCTAATATCCCCGATTTCGCCGCAGCCGACAAACGCGCGGCTGGCATCGCACGCACGGCGCATGCGCGCCGCGCAGCCCGCCGCTACATGAACGACTTCAAATTCACCGCCGGATCGGCCAGCTTCACCGGATCGGGTACGGCCCCTGCCGCGATCAGCCGGCGCGATGCGCCGATATCGCGCCCGAGGTTCGCCGCGGCCACCGCGACGATCCTGCCGTCGTCGCCGAGCCCGAACACCGTGAACGGCCCGCTCGCCGGATCGCCGCGCACGACGATCGTGCGTTCGTTGCCGAACAGCCCGAGCATCTGCAGGTTGCAGTCGTATTGATCGGACCACAGCCACGGCAGCTCGGCATAGGTGTCGGCGGCGCCGAGCAGGTTCGCGGCCGCGACGGCCGGCTGGTTTTCCGCCACCTGCCACGACTCGATCCGCACGTGACGCCCGAGCAGCGGATTGAAGTGCATCGTCACCTCGCCCGCCGCGAAGATCGCGGCGTCGGCCGTGCGGCAGCCCGCGTCGACACGAATGCCATTGTCGACGTCGAGCCCGGCCGCCTGCGCCAGCTCGACGTTGGGCACCACGCCGATGCCGACCACGACGATATCGGCCTCGACGTCGCCGCGATCGGTCTCGACGACCGCGCCGCCGCCCGATGCGCGACGGATCGCACGCGGCAGCGTCGCCATCTGGAAGACCACACCACGTGCGTCGTGCATCTGCCGCGCATACGTGCCGACAACTTCCGGCAACGCACGCTGCAACAGGCGCGGCGCCGGATCGATCACCGTCACGTCGCAACCGAGCTGGCGCGCGGCAGCCGCCACCTCGAGCCCGATGAAACCGCCGCCGAGCAACGCCACGCGGCGGCCCGGCGCAAGCCGTGCACGCAACGCACGCGCATCGTCGACCGTGCGGACGTAGTGCGGCACGACACCTTCGTCGATCACCCCGCCGAACGTGCGCACGCGCGAACCCGTCGCGAGCACGAGCCGCGCGTAGGGCAGCGTCGTGCCGTCGTCGAGCCGCACGCGCTGCGCATCGCGTTCGATCGCGTCGACGCGCGTGCCGAGCCGCAGTTCGATGCGCTGCGCGTCGTACCACGCCGCATCGCGGATGAACGCGCGCTGCTCGCCGCCGTCCGTCAGCAACGCATCCTTCGACAGCGCGGGGCGGTCGTACGGCAGCTCGCGCTCCGCGCCGATCATCACGATGCGCGCCGCCGCATCGCGTTCGCGCAGCGCTTCGGCCGTGCGCCGCGCCGCGTGGCCGGCGCCGACGATCACGAACGGATCAGCCGACATTGACTTCCACCTGCCCGTCGACGATCCGGATCGGATAGGTCCGCACCGGCTCGGTGATCGGTGCGCATTTCGGTGCACCGGTGCGGATGTCGATCAGCCCCTGGTGCAGCGGGCATTCGACGCAGCCGTCTTCCACATAGCCTTCGGACAGCCGTGCATGGCCGTGCGTGCAGAGGTCGTGCATCGCGAACAGTTCGTCGCCGATCCGGAATATGGCGATCGGCTTCTGGCCGGCGACGCGCGCCGCCGGTTCGTCTTCGGAGAATTCGTCGAAAGCGCCGAGCGGATGCCACTCGGCCAGCGTTGCTTCGGTCATGTCGGTTCCCTGGCTGTCAGATCGGCGTCGCGAGCAGCGTCTGCACGCGCGACGTGTCGTAAATCACGCGCTTGGTCTTGTAGCGCAGCCCGTCGGACGTGCGCACGACCGTGTCGTAGTATTTGCCGGCCTGGTACACGTTCGACTCGCCGTTGCTGCGCGTCTGAACGACGACGTAGTTGCTCTCGGTGTCGATCTCGCCGTCGCGTTCGGCGACGATCGTCAGGCCCGACGTCATGTGCCGGTACGTATGCTCTTCATAGATGTTCGCGTGCCGCAGCGACACCACGCGGTCGCGCAGCATCCGCTGGTTCGTGCAGTGGACGATCCCGACCGGCAGCCCGAGATCGGCGTTCTCCTTCGGCACGATTTCGTACGTGCAGTCCTCGGTGAACATCTCCGGCCAGTGTTCGAGCCGGTCGTTGTCGAGGTGCCCGATGTAGCGGTTCTGGAGCATGTAAATCTCGAACCACGTCTTCATGTCTTCCGTCATTTTTCGCTCCCGCCTCAATAGCCCATCAGCTTCTGGTAGCCGACCCAGAACTTGCGGATCAGGCTCTCGGTGATCACCGTGTCCTGCTGGTCCGGATTGCCGCGCGACATCTCGATCACCGACGTCGCATCGGCATCGCGCACCGTGCCGCGCTGCACGAGCTCGGTCGCTTCCGTGTCTTCCATCGAGATGTAGCCGGCCGGCCCGACGAGGTTCGCCTGCTTGATGCGCAGCGCGCGCAGCTCGGGCGTGTCGTCCGCGTAGCCGAAGAAGTGGAAGATCAGCTCGAAGTTGTCGGGGCCCTTCGGCAGGATCTGGCGCGCGACCAGCGTGTTGTGGATCTGCTGGATCACGAGCTGCGGGAAGATCGGCTGGATATGGTTCGTGCAGTCCTCGTCGTATTCCGACACGAGATCGAGGATCGATTCGTCCTCGAGGTGGAAGCCCTCGTCGAACGAACGGATGTTCTGCTGCTTGTACGCGGCCGACGTGTCGTCGTTCGTCTTCGTCACCGTGATGATGCTGTGCAGGCCGTGGTTCGCATCCGGAATCGAGCGTGCCTTCATCCCCACGCGGAAGATGTTGAAGGTCGTGTGGAACAGGTGCAGCATGCTCGCGTGATACGGGTCCTTCACGTTCTCCATGTACAGCTTCCAGTTCGACTTCGAATACTGGCGCGTGCAGCCGAGATACTCGATCGGCTTGTGGAAAATGCGGTCGATCCACGGGCGCATCTGCTCGCCGAGATACTCGGGCAGCGGCGCGACCTCGTCGCTGAAGGTCGCGAACACGAGCCCGCGATAGCTGTCCACGCGCAGCTTGCGCAGCCCGTGCTGCTTCGGGTCGAAGTCGGCCGGCATCCCGGTCATCCCCTTCTGGCCGCGCCGGAACGGCACGCCGAGCAGGTTGCCCGAGTTGTCGAAGCTCCACTGGTGATACACGCACGTATGCGAGCTCGCGTTGCCGCGCGACTTGCGGCATACCTGCGCGCCGCGGTGCGCGCAGCGGTTCACCCACGCGGAGAGCGTGCCGTCCTCGGTGCGCGTGACGACCACCGGCGTGTCGCCGACGAACGTGCTCTTGAAGTCGCCGGCCTTCGGGATTTCGGCTTCGAGCGCGACGAAGTTCCACGTCGGCCCGCGGAAGATGCGCTCCTGCTCGCGATCGTAGACCGCACGCGAGCTGAACACCTTGTACGGCACGCGCGAACCGTCGTCGTGCGGAAAGGTCACGTCGGATGTGTCGCCGCGCGCGGCGAAAACGACGGGCGATTCTGTCTGCTCCATGTCGGACTCCTTGTCGATCCGTTGCGTTGAATGCATGGAGCCGATTTTTGAAAAGCTAATATTCGCCGTCTATCCGGAAAGTGCGATTGCGGCGGCGCAATATCCACTTTCGGCGGATTTCTGCGCTAGCATGACGGCACACGCGACCCGGCGCACGATCGCGACCCATTCGTCGGATCGAAGCGCACGTCGCCCATACCAAGGCTGAGGCCCATGTCCCCAACGTCGTTCGAGCCGCTCGCGCTGCGTGCGCACCGGCTGTTCGAATCCCGCGATCTCGACGAGACGCGCGAGCGCATCTCGCGCGTGATGCAGCCGCATGCGCTGCTGCCGAACGGCCGCGTGCACGGCGCGTCGCACATGGATTTCGTCAAGCTGGGCGGGCTCGGGATCGGCACGATCGCGTTCGGCGACGCGATGCGCGTGCAGGTCGACGCGGTCGACGGCTATTACCTGCTGATGTTCTGCCTGTCCGGCCAGGCCGAGGTGCGCGCGATGGGGCGCCAACTCGGCGTCGACGGCCAGACCGGCGTGCTGTGCGCGCCCGGCGAGCGCTTCGATGCGGTGCTGTCGGCCGATTGCGAGCAATTCGTGCTGCGCATCGACGCGGCGACCGTCGGTTCGCTGACCGGCGACCCGCGCGCGATGCTCGACCCCGTGCTGCATGTCAGCGACGCCGCGCTTTCCGCGTGGCGCCAGCAGCTGATGCTCGTCGCGCGGTCGCCCGAGCTGCTCGAACGCGCGAACGCGAACCCGCGTGTCGCGTCGCAGCTCGAGCATCTGCTGATCGACCTGCTGATCGAAGGCCATCCGCCGTCCGTGCCGCACGCGTCGCACCGCGACCCGGCGCCGGGCTTCGTCCGGCGCGCGCAGGAGTTCGTGAACGCGTGCTACGCGCAACCGCTGCAGCTCGCCGATATCGTCCAGGCCGCCAACGTGCCCGAACGCACGCTGCGCGACGCGTTCCTGCAGTTCCGCGGGATGAGCCCGATGCAATACCTGCGCGCGACGCGGCTCGACCATGCGCGCGAACTGCTGCGCGGCGCGGCGTCCGACCGCCGGATCGCCGATGTCGCGCTCGATTGCGGGTTTACGCACCTCGGGCGGTTCGCGATCGCGTATCGGGAGAAATTCGGTGAATCGCCGTCGGAGACGCTCGACGCGCAGCGCCAGCCTTGACCGTCAGGCTTGCCAGCCGGCTGCGGCAGAAGCCGGAAGGCCATCTAGTCGCACCATCCTTTCCGAATTCGGCGGTGCACGCCGAAACAGGCCGTTAGTTGCAATTCAGGCTGCCGGTACGATCATCTCCCGCGCAATCGCGCAGAACGCCGCCGTGGCCGCGCTTTCGCCGTGCAGCCGGCGGCTCATGATGATCGGCGACGTCGCGGCCGGCTCCGGCAGCCGCCGGTAGACGACGCCCCGCACGCGCACGCCCTCCACGCTCTCCGGCACCAGCGACACGCCCACCTGCGCGGCGACGAGCCCGAGCGCCGTCTGCAGCTCGCGCACCTCGTGAACGGCCGCCGGCACGACCGCGCCGTCGCGCAGCGCGGACAGCTGCTGATCGGCGAAGCTTGGCCGCGGCGTGCTCGGGTAGACGATCATCGTCTCGTTCGCGAGATCCGCGAGCGTCAGCGGCCGGTCCGGATCGGCGAGCGGATGCCCGACCGGCAGCGCCGCGATCAGCTTTTCCTCGATCAGCGCCTCGCGCACCAGCTGGTCGTCGTCGAAACGCAGGCGGCCGAACCCCACGTCGATCCGTCCGCCCTTCAGCGCGCCGAGCTGCTCGAGCGTGAACATTTCGATCAGCGACAGCTCGACGTCCGGCTGCGCCTCGCGAAACGCGCGGATCACGTCCGGCAGCGCGCCGTACAGCGTCGACGGCACGAAGCCGATCACGATCCGCTCCGACAGCTGCGCGAGCCGCCGCGTCAGCGGGCCGAGCTCGTCGGCCTGGTCGACGAGGCGCTTCGCCTGCGCATAGAACACGCGCCCCGCATCCGTCAGTTTCAGCGGCCGCGCGCCGCGCTCGAACAGCGGCAACCCGATCTCGTCCTCGATCGCCTGAAGCTGGCGGCTCAACGGCGGCTGCGTCATGTGCAGCCGCTCCGCCGCCCGCGTGATGTTCATTTCCTCGGCGACGGCGATGAAGTAGCGGAGCTGACGCAATTCCATTTCATGCCTCAAAGGTATGGAAGTAGTCGAAAAGAGTGTTGGACGACGCGGGGCGGGAATTCCTACCATGTGCACCAACAGGAGGAATCGCATGATAGCAACTGCCGCCACCATTGAACGCATCGACACGCTGCTCGTCGACGTTCCGACGATCCGGCCCCACAAATTGTCGGTCGCGACGATGAACTGCCAGACCCTCGTGCTGGTTCGTGTTCGATGCACGGACGGTATCGAAGGCGTCGGCGAGGCGACGACCATCGGCGGCCTCGCCTATGGCGAGGAGAGCCCCGAAAGCATCAAGGTCAACATCGACACCTACTTCGCGCCGCTGCTGCAAGGCATGGACGCGACGCGTCCGGGTGCCGCGCTGGCGCGTGCGCGCAAGCTGTTCCAGGGCAACCGTTTCGCGAAGTGCGCGCTCGAAACCGCGCTGTTCGACGCGCAGGCGCAGCGCCTGGGCGTGCCGCTGTCGGAACTGTTCGGCGGCCGCCGGACCGATGCGGTCGATGTCGCGTGGACGCTCGCGAGCGGCGACACGCAGCGCGACATCGCAGAAGCCGAAGCGATGCTCGACGCGCGCCGCCACCGCGCGTTCAAGCTGAAGATCGGCTCGAACGCGGTCGCCGACGATGTAGCCCACGTGGTCGCGATCAAGCGCGCGCTCGGCGAGCGCGGCGACGTGCGCGTCGACGTGAACCAGGCGTGGAGCGAAACCGACGCGATCTGGGCCGGTGCGCGGTTCGCGGAAGCCGGCGTGAGCCTCGTCGAGCAGCCGATCGCCGCGACCAACCGCGCGGGGCTGAAGCGACTCACGCAGCTCGCGCAGGTGCCGATCATGGCCGACGAGGCGCTGCACGGCCCCGTCGATGCGTTCGCGCTCGCGCAGGACCGCGCGGCCGACGTGTTCGCGGTGAAGATCGCGCAGTCGGGCGGCCTGCAGGGCGCGGCGAGCGTCGCGTCGATCGCGGCGGCGGCCGGCATCGAACTGTACGGCGGCACGATGCTCGAAGGCGCGGCCGGCACGATGGCGTCCGCGCAACTGTTCAGCACGTTCGACTCGCTGAAATGGGGCACCGAGCTGTTCGGCCCGCTGCTGCTCACCGAGGAAATCCTCGTCGAGCCGCTGCGCTACCAGGATTTCAAGCTGCATCTGCCGGCGACGCCCGGCCTCGGCATCACCTTCGACTGGGCCCGCATCGAACGGATGCGACGCGACGCCCGCTGATCCCCACACGACAACCGAAACCGGAGACACAGATGAACAAGCAAGCCATCGACGCACTGCTGAAGACCTTCGACGACGCCGCGGAGAAACCCGGCAACCCGCGCGTGCGCGCGATCGTCAACCGGATCGTGAAGGACATCTGCTACACGATCGAGGACTTCGACGTGCAGCCGAGCGAGTTCTGGACCGCGCTGAACTACCTGAACGAAGCCGGCCGCGAATTCGGGCTGATCGCCGCGGGCCTCGGCCTCGAGCGCTTCCTCGACGTGCGGATGGACGAAGCCGAGGAGAAGGCCGGCATCCAGGGCGGCACGCCGCGCACGATCGAAGGGCCGCTGTACGTGGCCGGTGCGCCGGAATCGGTCGGCCATGCGCGTCTCGACGACGGCACCGATCCGGGCCAGACGCTGGTCATGCGCGGCCGGGTGCTCGGCCATGACGGCGCGCCGCTCGCGAACGCGCTCGTCGAGGTATGGCATGCGAACCATCTGGGCAACTATTCGTATTTCGACCAATCGCAGCCCGCGTTCAACCTGCGCCGCTCGATCCGCACCGATGCCGACGGCCGCTACAGCTTCCGCAGCGTGCTGCCGGTCGGCTACAGCGTGCCGCCGGGCAGCAAGACCGAGCAACTGCTCGACCAGCTCGGCCGCCACGGCCATCGTCCGGCGCACATTCACTTCTTCGTTTCGGCGGACGGTTATCGTAAGCTGACGACGCAGATCAACATCGACGGCGATCCGCATCTGTGGGACGACTTCGCGTTCGCGACGCGCGACGGGCTGATCCCGCCGGTCAAGCAAGCGGAAGGCGCGGAAGGCAAGCCGTATGGCGTCGACGGGCAGTTCGCGCTGATCGACTTCGATTTCTCGCTGATCAAGGAAAAGCAGGACGTGCCGGGCAGCGAAGTCGAGCGGGCACGCGCACAGGCCTGAGCGCCCTTCCCGTTCGACGACTCGACAACTCAAGGAGTGCAGGATGCTGTTTCATGTGGAAATGACCGTTCGCCTGCCGGCGGACATGGATCCGGTCAAGGCAGCCACGCTGAAGGCGGAAGAAAAGGCGATGTGCCAGCGACTGATGAACGAAGGCGTCTGGCGCCATCTGTGGCGAATCGCCGGGCAGTATGCGAACGTCAGCATCTTCGACGTCGAGAGCGTGCAGCAACTGCATGACCTGCTGAGCCAGCTGCCGCTGTTTCCGTACATGGAGATGGAGGTGCGGGCGCTGTGCCGGCATCCGTCGTCGGTGCGGGAAGACGATCGCTGAGCAACGATGAAGCGCGGCCGTGACCAGCGGCCGCGAACAGCACGACACGGGCGGCCGGCGATGTCTCGCAGGCCGCCCGTGCCGCTTTGCATTCGGCGACGGTCATCCGTGTCGCCGCGCATCGGCGTACACGGCAACCGTCATGCGGCCAGATGCGCCGCAAACCCCACCTTCCCCGGCGCGATCTCGTCCTTCAGCGTCAGCGCCGGAATCTCGTAGTCACCCGTGTTCTGCCGGCGGAACGGAATCGGCGGCGTGGTCCACAGATCGTCGAGCCGCCGGCCGAGCGCCGCGCGTGTTTCGTCGAAGCGCGCGCCGTTCATCTTGCCCGTCCGGTAGATCACGAACGGCGGCAGCACGTCGAACCCCGGGTAATACAGCACGCCGTGCTGGATCGGGAACAGCAAGTCGTCGATCGGCCCGTTGATGCCGCGCAGGCTGTAGTGCGGCTCCCACCCGCCCGTCGTGACGACGATCATCGCCCGCTTGCCGGCCAGCATCCCTTCGCCGTAGCGGTCGCCCCAGTGCGTATCGGAATGCTCGCCGACGCCGTACGCAAAGCCGTACGCATATACGCGCTCGAACCAGCCCTTCATGATCGCGGGCATCGAGAACCACCACAGCGGGAACTGCAGGATCACCGCGTCGGCCCACTTCAGCTTGTCCTGCTCGCGCGCGATGTCTTCGCTTTGCGTACCCGCCGCGAACGCGCGCTTCGAATCGAGCGACGGATCGAACCGCGCGTCGGGCGCGCGATCGGTCACGTCGTTCTCATCGAGCACCGCCTTCCAGTTCATCGCATACAGGTCGCTCACCTGCACCGTGTGGCCGGCCGCTTCGAGATGCGCGATGGCGAAATCGCGCAGCGCGCCGTTCAGCGAACGCGGTTCGGGATGGGCATACACGATCAGCACATTCATCTTCGTCACTCCGTGGATTGAATGACTGCAGGATGCGGCCTCCGAAGGTATATTTGAAATGAATTCCTGATATTCCAGGTATAGCCATGAATAATCTCAGAAGGCTCGATCTGAACCTGCTCGTCACGCTGGACGTGCTGCTCGCCGAGCACAACGTCACGCGCGCGGCCGAGAAGCTGAACATGTCGCAGCCGTCGGTCAGCGTGCAGCTGCAGAAACTGCGTGACGTGTTCGGCGATCCGCTGCTGCTGCCCGGGCCGCGCGGAATGCGGCCGACCGCGCGCGCGGAAGCGCTGCGCGAGCCGTTGCGCGATGCGCTCGAAGCCGTCGAGCGCGCGGTGGTTCCGGCCACGCAGTTCGATCCCGCCACCGCGACGAACACGTGGCGCGTGGCCGCGACCGACTACGGCGAATCGACGATCGTGCTGCCCGCGCTGCGCACGCTGCGTTCGACCGCGCCTGGCACGCGGCTGGCCGTCGTCGAACTCGTGCCGCCGCGCATCGAGCAGGATGCCGAACGAAATGGCATCGACCTGGCCTTTCATACGACCGAAGGGTCGCCACCGGGCATGCGGCGCCTGCCGCTGTTCATCGAGCGCTACGTGCTGATCGGCCGCGCCGGTCACCCGAAGCTGAAGCGGCGCCCCACGCTCGCGCAATTCGGCACGCTCGAGCACGTGATCGTGTCGCCCGACGGCGGCGGCTTCTTCGGCGTGACGGACGAAGTGCTCGCGAAGGTCGGTGCCGCGCGGCGTGTCGTGCTGTCGGTACCGCACTTCCTGTTCGTGATGTCGGCCGTCGCGAGCACCGATCTCGTCGCGATGCTGCCCGAGCGGCTGGTGCGCGACGTGCCCGCGCTGCGCGTGGTGGACGCACCGGTCGAGGTGCCCGGCTATGAAATGTCCATGCTGTGGCACGAGCGCGTGCATCGCGATCCGGCGCATCGGTGGCTGCGGGAGACGATCGCGGCGGCGGTCTGACACGCCGGTCGCGACGCGGCTGACATTTACTGTCATCGGGGGCTTGAAAGTCCGCCAATCACTGTATATATTTACAGTGTTTCTGCGTCATTTGACCCGAATTCCGTCATCCCGAGACGGTCTTTAGTGAGGCGACCATGTTCCAGTCATCCGCATTCGATCCCGAGCAACCCGGCTTCAATCCCGTCCACTTCGAGCGCGCCGCGCAGCGGGCGGTCGTCGATCTGCAGCGTGTCGTCGGCGGCCCCGCGCAGCGGGCGCTGGGCCTGCGCCGCCGCACCCATCCGGCGGCCGTCCGCACGATGAGCTGGCAGGCGTTGCTGAACGTCGAAGAGCTGGCGTTCTCGAACGCCGGTTTCCTGAACCGCAACGATCCGACCGTCGTCGACGCGTTCATCCGGCTGCGCGACAGCAGGCTGGTCGCCGCGGACGTCGAGGAACCGGTCGACTGGCGCCGCGACGACGACGACCTGCCGGCCGTCTACCTGATCGTCAAGGCGATGCTCGAGGCGGAAGAGGAAGAGCGGGCCGAAGCGGCCTGAGCCGCGCCGGTCGAACGCGGTCGCGATGTGCGAGGTTCGCGCCGCCACGTTGCGCGGTGGCGCTGCGAACCGCTGCAGTCCGGCACGCGTGAATCGGCGCATCCGGCGGCGAGCCGCGAACCGTCGCTCAAGCCGGTCATCACCACGCGACTACCGTCCGAGCGACCCTCGCAATGACCGCCCGTTACAGCCGCGCCGCCAGCCGCGCGCCCTGATCGATCGCGCGCTTCGCATCGAGTTCGGCCGCCAGTTCCGCGCCGCCGATCAGGTGCACCGAGCGCCCGGCCGCCTGCAGCGGCGCAAGCAACGCGCGCTGCGGCTCCTGCCCCGTGCAGAGCACGATCGTATCGGCTTCGATCACCTCGTGATCGGTGCGCTGTTCGCCGTACGACACATGCAGCCCGCGCGCATCGATTCGCTCGTAGTTCACGCCGCCGATCATCTTCACCTGCTTCATCTTCAGCGTCGCGCGGTGAATCCAGCCGGTCGTCTTGCCGAGCCCCTTGCCGAGCGGCGCTGGCTTGCGCTGCAGCAGCGTCACTTCGCGCGCCGGTGCCGACACCTGCGCACGCGTCACGCCGCCGCGCGTCGCGGCCGGGTCGGTCACGCCCCACTCGGCTTTCCATTCGTCCAGGTCGAGTGCCGGCGACTCGCCGTCCTGCACCAGATATTCGGCGACATCGAAGCCGATCCCGCCCGCGCCGACCACCGCGACGCGCCGGCCGACCGGCTGCTTGCCCGCGAGCACGTCGATATAGCTGAGCACGTTCGGCCCGTCCTGCCCCGGAATCTTCGGGTCGCGCGGTGCGACGCCGGTTGCGAGCACGATCTCGTCGTAGCCGCCCGCGATCAGGTCGCTCGCGTCGACGCGGCGGTTCAGGTGCAGCTTCACGCCGGTCAGCTCGACCTGGCGGCCGAAGTAGCTCAGCGCTTCATGAAACTCTTCCTTGCCCGGCACCTGCTTCGCCATGTTGAACTGGCCGCCGATCTCGGCTGCGCCGTCGAACAGGTCGACGTGATGGCCGCGCTGCGCGAGCACGGTCGAGCACGAAAGCCCGGCCGGTCCCGCGCCGACCACCGCGATGCGCTTCGGCTGCTGCGCGGGCGTGTATTTCAGCTCCGTCTCGTGGCACGCGCGCGGATTCAGCAGGCACGACGCGATTCGGTTCTTGAACGCGTGATCGAGGCACGCCTGGTTGCAGCCGATGCAGGTGTTGATCTCGTCGGCGCGGCCCTGCGCGGCCTTCACGACGAATTCGGCGTCGGCGAGCAGCGGCCGCGCCATCGACACCATGTCCGCGCAGCCGTCCGCGAGAATCTGCTCGGCCACTTCCGGCCGGTTGATCCGGTTGGTCGTCACGAGCGGAATGCCGACCTCGCCCTTCATCTTCTTCGTCACCCACGCGAACGCGCCGCGCGGCACCGACGTCGCGATCGTCGGCACGCGCGCCTCGTGCCAGCCGATCCCCGTGTTGATGATCGTCGCACCCGCGCGCTCGACGGCCTTCGCGAGCTGCACGGTTTCGCTCCAGTCGCTGCCGTCCGGAATCAGGTCGAGCATCGACAGCCGGTAGATCAGGATGAAATCGCGGCCGACCGCTTCGCGCGTGCGCTCGATGATCTCGATCGGCAGGCGGATGCGGTTCTCGTACGAACCGCCCCACTGGTCGGTGCGCTTGTTCGTATGCATCGAGATGAACTGGTTGATCAGGTAGCCCTCGGAGCCCATGATCTCGACGCCGTCGTAGCCGGCTTCGCGTGCGAGCTTCGCGCAGCGCACGAACGCGCGGATCTGCCGCTCGACGCCGCGTGCGCTCAGCTCGTGCGGTGCGAACGGCGAGATCGGCGACTTGATCTTCGACGGCGCGACCGCGAACGGGTGGTAGCCGTAGCGGCCCGTATGCAGGATCTGCAGCGCGATCTTGCCGTCCTCCGCGTGCACGGCCTCCGTGATCTCGCGATGCCGGCGCGCCGCCGCCGACGTCATCAGCGTGCCGCCGAACGGCTTGGTCCAGCCGGCCACGTTCGGCGCGAAGCCGCCCGTCACGATCAGGCCGACGCCGCCGCGCGCACGTTCGGCGAAATATTCGGCGAGGCGCGGCAGCGTCTTGCGGCTGTCTTCGAGGCCCGTGTGCATCGAGCCCATCAGCACGCGGTTCTTCAGCGTGGTGAAGCCGAGATCGAGCGGCGCGAGCAGGTGGGGAAAGGCGGTTGTCATGATGGTCGAGCCCATAAGCGATGCCTGCCATCGTAGGCGCGCGCCGCCTTGAGCGTGAGGGGGCAAACAGCCATAATGCTTGTCATTTCCGGCCAAGACGATATGACCTCCCCCCTCGCCAAGGACCGCCTCGGGCTGCGCCGGCCGACGATTCCGGTTGCCTATACGCGCCTGCTGCTGCAGGCGCTGGCCGCGCGCGGCGTCGACCTGGCCGCCGTGCGCGCCGGCACGGGCCTGCGCGATGCGGTGCTGGCCGAACCGGACGCGCGCGTCGCGCCGTCGCAATGGGGGCGGCTCGTGCTCAATGCGATCGAGATCGGCGGCGATCCGGGCATCGGGCTCGCGTTCGGGCTGCTGCTGAAACCGACCGTGCACGGCTTTCTCGGCTACGCGACGCTGACCGCGCGGGACATCCGCGAAGCGCTGTCCGTCACGCAGCGCTACTTCCGGATGCGCAACCGCCAGTACCGGCTGACCTATGCGGAAGACGAACACGGTGCGACGCTCGAACTGCATGGCGTGCAGGCCAGCCCCGTGCTGCAGCATCACGTGATGTTCGAATTCGTGCTGACGGGGCTCGCGCAGAACATCTCGCAATGGGCCGGGCGCACGTCGCCGCCGATCAGGCTGCAGTTCGCGTGGCCGGAGCCCGTGTATTTCGCGCGCTATCGCGAGCAGTTGCCGCCGGTGGAATTCGGCTGCGCGGCCAACGCGCTGTGGATCGCGCACGACGTGCTCGACTGGCCGCTGCCGCTCGCCGACGAAGTCGCGCACCGGCAGGCGCTGGTGCAGGTCGAACGCGAATATGCGCAGGTGCGGCAGGAGGAAGGCGATCTGGTCGAGCGCGTGCGTGCGGAGCTGGCGCGCGCCGCCGGCGATTACCCGGGGCCGGACACGCTCGCCGATGCATTGCTCGTATCGACGCGCACGCTGCGGCGCCGGCTGGAAGAAGCCGGGTCGAGCTATCGGCAGCTGCTCGACGAAGCGCGGTTTCGCGACGCGAAGCAGTTGCTCGCGGCGTCGGATCTCGACCTGAAGACCATCGCCGAACGTCTGCAATTCACCGACCCGGCGAACTTCACGCGCGCGTTCCGGCGCTGGGCCGGGCAGACGCCGAGCGCGTTCCGGGAAGCGGCCGCGGGGCCGGCCCGCGAATGACGCGCAGCAGCAGGTACGTGGTGTCGACCTGCGATTTAATCGGTATGATCAATCCCACGCCAAAGCGGCGCCGGCCGGCTTACTCTCCCGTCCCATGCCCAATCACACCACCCTGATCGAATCGACGATCGACCGTATCGACACCAACCTCATTCGTGTCGCGTCCGAGACCAAGAAGGTGCCGCTTTATCGCCTGACGATGCAGGGCACGTGCTACTTCATCGCCGCCGACGATATCGACGCAGAGGCATTCAAGCAGATCGGTCGATTGAAGCCCGGGATGACCGTGCGCGCGTGCACCTTCGACGATCGCGGCCGGCACCAGATCGCGTGGATCAGGAGCAACGATCTGGCAATCGCTCCTTACGATGCGCTCGGGCAGAAGAGCAGCAACCTGTCGCTGCTCACGTGGGCGTCATGCATCTTCATGCTGAGCCTGCTGATCGACGGCGCCGTCTTCAAATCGGGCTGGGCGTTCGTCGGCGCGGTGACCTTGGTCGTGGGCATCATCAGTCTGCTGGGCACCCTGCTCGCGATCGCCGGCCTCTGCGAGCTGGCCTTCCGGCCCCAGCGGCGCGAAGCCCAGGAAAAGTGGCAAGGCGAACCGGCCGGCTTCACAGTCGAACGGAGCAACGGATGAACGATCACACCATGCAGATTGTGTCCGGCTGCGTGACGTCGGTCAGCCAGACAACGATCCGTACCGAGGTCTGGAGCAACAATCTCGGCACGACCAAGCAAAGCATCGAGGAAATTGCGCTCCAGCTCGACACGGTCGACGTACCGCTCACGCTCAGGACGAACAGCACGCAAAGCGTGTTCATCGTCGCGGGCGACCGGTTGACCGTCGCCTACACGCAAGGTCGTGATCGCCGCGCCATCTACGCTATCCGCAACGCAACCGACGGCTCGGTGTATCTCGTTCGCCCCGCGAAAGTCGCGGCTGCCCGCATGGATGTTGTCGTCACGATCGGCATGCTGGTCGCCATGGCCACCACCGCCTGCCTCGTGTCCGCGATGGAACGCAGCACGGACAGCGTGCTGGAAATAGCCACATGGTTCGGCGGCGCCGCGATCGCCCTCCTCCTGCTGAGCACGATCCTGCGCACGGTGTTCGGCGCGATCTTGTGGCCCGAGATCCGCCGGCTCAGGCAGCCAGGCGGCAAGCGCGAGATGAATGCTGCCCGGCGCGCCCTGTCGCTCTCGACCGAAGCAACGCCGCACATTCGCTTCATCTGAGACGATCCGGCGCACGACGCGTCAGAGGTCGACGCAGATCCGCGCGCCGCCATCCCCCTCGCCCGCCTCGATCCGCACGTCCCCCGTCGCGGCGACGATCGTGTCGTACACGTCATCGCTCACGCACACCACCGGCACCGCGATCGCATACAGCTCGGCCGCCACGATCGCGCCGATCGAGATGATCAGGTCGCGCTCCTTCAGCACGATCGCGACCGGCCCCGTGCCGTTGCGCACGGCTTCCGCGAGCACACTGCTGCTCGAACTCGAGCCCTTCGCGTGCGGCATCACCATCACCTTGCCGGCGAGGCTCGCGCCGGCCTGCGGATGCCCGCGATCGACGATCCTGCCCGCGCCCGAGTCGTAGCCGCCCCAGAAGCTGAGCGGCTTGTCGAGGACGAACGCGCGCGCGCACGCGCTGCCCGGCACGAGCGTGTCGCCCGTCAATTGCCTGCCCGTCGCTTCAGTCATCGAATCGCACCTTGCCTTCATACGCCGACCGCACGCATTCGCGCATGCTGCCGTACGCGACCGTCACGCCGATGTTCGCGGGCGCATACGACGCCCACTTTCCCGAATTGGTCATGACCAGCCCCGACAACTGCTTCATCACCGGCGTGATGTACGTACAGGTATCGACGACGATCTGGATGCCGCGCGCGGCGAATTTTCCAGCGAGGCCCGCTTCCTCCAGCTCCCACAGGATGAAGCGGCTCGTGTTCACGTAGAAATCGCAGGCCGGCTTGCCGTCGAATGCGTCGAGCAACGTGTCGAGCGTGCGGAATTCGGCCAGCGAGAAATGCGGCGTGCCGAGCGCTACCGCGACGAGTGCGTCGCCTGCCGCACCGTGGTTCAGCGTGCGGCGAATCTCGTCGAGATCGGCCATCGCGACGTCGACCGTGCGTTGCGCCGCGCCTCCACGCAACGCGGCGTCGAGCGTCGGCGCCTCCGGTGTGATGCCTACCGCATGAAACAGCGCAACGGCCCCGCTCGATGCGGCCGCCGCGCCGAGCGCCTTGAGTTCGTCTTCGGTGGTGTCCGCCGGCAGCCCGACGATCGCCGGCACGACCGCGCCCGCGATCCTGCCGATCAGCAGGCCGAGTGCCGCGAAATAGATGTCGCGCGATGCCAGGCGGCTGAAGTCCGGCGCGTTGAACACGATCCGCGCGGCGCGGTTCGCTTCGACATGCAGCCCCGCATACGGCGCGCGCCCGGTGATCGCGGCAGCCAGGTCGAGAAAGTCGCCATACCGGCTCGTACGCGCGCCGAGCACCGAGTTCGCGAACACGATCGCATTCGATTCCGCCCACGCGATCTGCTCGCCTTTCGCGGGACGTTTCTTCAGCTGATACGGCGCGCACGTGAAGCTCGATTCGCAGCCGAGCTGCAGGTGCGCGTCCATCAGGCGCTGCGCATCGCGCTGGATCGTGCGATCGCCGTGGTACAGCTCGGGATGGATCAGGTCGAGCGACCCGACGTTCAGGGTGGTCGGCACCGCGACCTGCGCGCCGGTGTCGACGAAATACTCGACGAAGTCGAGGCTCGTCTGGCCGTGATACAAGCAGCCGTCGATATGAGCCGACGTGATGTCGATCAGGTGCGGCGCGGACATCACCTGCGCCGTACGCGCGACGATCCGCATCGCGCGCGCGACGCCATCGCCGAAATCCCCGCGCAACATCGCGTCGTCGCGGTCACTCAACTGCAGCATCGGTTGCTCCTCGTGACTCGGGCGGCGCCGCCGGCCCGTGAAATCCGTCAGAGGACTCTACAACTGGAAGTAAAAACTGTCCAGATTATCGTCGATCCGGACAGTTCGAAAACCAATTCAAGCCATCGAAGGCCTGCAACCTGGCCAATGGCTCGAATTCCGCTCCAGTTCGCCTAGCGTTCGGCGGTCAGGCTGAACAGCTCACCGCGCAACGCCTTCGCACGATTGCTGCCGAACTGCGTCTCGTATTCGTCCTGCGCCGCCTGCCACGCCACCTTCGCCTGCGCGAACGTGCGCTCGCCGAGCTTCGTCAGGTGCAGCGCATGCGCGCGCGCATCGTGCTCGGACGCGGCCGTCGCGACGAAACCATCGCGCTGCAGCGGCTTCAGCGCGCGCAGCAAGGTCGTGCGGTCCATCACGAGCATGTCGGCAAGCTCGCTCATCAGGAGGCCGGGCTGGCGCGTGAGATTCGCCATGATCGAGAACTGCGCGGGCGTGACGCCGACCGGGGCCAGATGCCGCTCATACAGTTGCGTGACGAAGCGCGCCGCCTGACGCAGCGCGAGGCAGTGGCACGCTTGGGCAATCGAGGTGTCGTTCATGTTCGTCAATTTATATGTGCATATGCATAAAGTCAATGTACACTCCGCCGTAACACGGCTCGCGGCCGGCCATCGCGTCAAGGAGACGGACATGGACTACATCGACAAGCTGCGGATCTTCCGGTCGGTGGTGGAGATGCGCAGCTTCACGCGCGCCGCCGACATGCACGGCCTCGCGCGGCCGGTCGTGTCGCGGGCGGTCGCGGACCTGGAGGCACGCTTCGGCAGCCGGCTGCTGCACCGGACCACGCGCCAGGTGTCGCTGACCGAAACGGCCGAGCGCATCTACGAACGCTGCGCGGCCGTGCTCGACGAACTCGACGCGCTCGAAGTCGAAGCCCAGACGCAAACGCGCGAGCCCGAAGGCCTGCTGCGCCTCGTCGCGCACACGACGGCCGCGCTGAACCGGCTCGTGCCGCTGATCGCCGGCTTCAAGAGCGCGCATCCGAAGGTGCGCCTCGACGTCACGCTGACCGAGCGCCCGGTCGATTTCGTCGGCGAAGGCTACGACATCGGCATCGTCGTGCCGTACATGCTGACGAGCGAATCGACCGTCGTGCGGCTGGTCGAGCGCATTCCGGTCGTGATCGTCGCAACGCCGGCCTACCTGCGCGAACATGCGCGCCCCGAAACGCCGGCCGATCTCGCCGATCATCTGTTCGTGCCGATGTCGCCGTCGCTACGCCGGCCCGCGCTGACGTTCCGCGTCGACGGCGACCTGCTGACCGTGCCGTTCCGCTTCGACGTCTCGTCGAACAGTCCCGTCTTCAACCGCGAAATGGCGATGCACGGCTTCGGCATCGGCGTCGTCCCGAAAACGCTCGTCGAGACCGAACTCGCGTCTGGCGCGCTCGTGCAGCTGCTGGCCGACGCCGACCTCGTCGACGCGTCCGTCGAGATCAAGCTCGCGTACGCGAACCGCCTGCTGCTGCCCGCGAAGGTCAAGGCGTTCATCGACTACACGGCCGCCTATTGCGACCGCGAAGGCTGGATCGTCCCGGCCGCCGCCTGACGGCGATTGGTACAGCCACGACACCAATCTGATCCTGCCCCGCCCATCGCTTCGCGGCGCCCTGCGCCCTAACATGTGCACATGCACAAGATCACCCTCACCGACGACGATTGCTTTGCGGTCCGGCAAGCCGCGCGCCGCATCTCGCAGTTCTACGAACGTTATCTGTCGCAGGCGGGCGTGACGCCGTCGCAGTACAGCATCCTCGCGCTGCTGCGCGAGCGGCCGGGCCTGACGATGGCGACGCTGTCGAACGTGCTGGTGATCGAACGCACCGCGCTGCTGCGCGCGCTCAAGCCGCTCGTCGGCGCGGCGCTGGTGACGGGCCGGACCGAACCGCCGTGCCGCGGCCAGACGTTCGCGCTGACCGCGCACGGCGAAACGAAGGTCGCCGACGCGCACGTGCAATGGCTCGCCGCGCAGGAAGCGTTCGAGCGGCGCTTCGGGCCTGCGCAGGCGGCCCGCCTCAGAGACGAACTGTTCCGGATCACGCACAACCTGCCGGAACGCTAGCCCCTTCCCCGATCGACGCGATGCCGTCGATCGTTTTGATAAGTGCATATACATAGGTGAATTGATGGATACGACCCAAGACGCTGCCTCGTCACGCGAAGCAGCCACAACCGAGCGGCCCGCGAAGCAGCAGCGGCGCGTGCCGTGGATGCGCATCGCGGTAGGCGTCACCGTCGTCGTCGTGGCCGCGGCCATGCTCGACTGGCTGTTCGTGCTGCGCTTCCAGGAGAGCACCGACGATGCGTATGTCGGCGGCGACGTGACGGTGCTCGCGCCGAAGGTCAACGGCTTCGTCGACAGGATTCTCGTCACCGACAACCAGCGCGTGAAGGCCGGCGACGTGCTCGTGCAGCTCGATGCGCGCGACTACGACGCGAAGCTCGCACAGGCGACCGCCGAAGTCGACAGCGCGCGCTCCGCCGTGACCGAACTCGAAGCGAAGCAGCAACTGCAGTTCGCGGTGATCGGCCAGCATGCGGCGGACAAGAACGCATCGTCGGCCGAACTGACGCGCGCCGCATCGGACCGCGTGCGCTACCGCGAGCTCGTCAAATCCGACGCCGTGTCGAACCAGATCGTCGAGCGCGCGGACGCCGACTATTCGAAGGCCGGCGCGGCCGTCGAACGCAGCGACGCCGCGCTGCTTGCAGCGAAGCGGCAACTCGACGTGCTCGGCGCGCAGCTCGCCGATGCGCAGGCCCGCGTGAACACCGCGCTGGCCGCGCAGCGCGTCGCGGCGCTCAACGTCGAATACACGACGATCCGCTCGCCGGTCGACGGCTACGTCGGCAACCGCACGGGCCGCGTCGGCATGCTCGCGAACGTCGGCGTGCCGCTGCTGACGGTCGTGCCGGCCTCCGGGCTGTGGATCGATGCGAACTTCAAGGAAGACCAGTTGCGCAAGATGCATGCGGGCGATCGCGTCGACGTGTCGCTCGATGCGTCGAGCACGAAACTGCACGGCCGCGTCGACAGCCTGGCGCCCGCGACCGGCGCGACCTTCAGCGTGCTGCCGCCCGAGAACGCGACCGGCAACTTCACGAAGATCGTCCAGCGCGTGCCCGTGCGTGTGCATCTCGATCCGCAGCCCGGCACCGAGCACGTGCTGCGCCCCGGCCTGTCCGCGGTCGTGACCGTGCATACCGATCACAAGAACTGAGCGGGAGCCGACGATGACCACCGCGTTTTCCGGCGACCCCGCGTCGCAACCGACCCGGCAGCGCGTGTTCGCGTTCGCGCTGATGTGCGTCGGCTTCTTCATGGCGACGCTCGACATCCAGATCGTCGCGTCGTCGCTGCGCGACATCGGCGGCGGGCTGTCCGCGAGCCAGGACGAGCTGTCGTGGGTGCAGACGGCCTACCTGATCGCCGAGATCATCGTGATCCCGATGTCGGGCTGGCTGTCGAAGGTGATGTCGACGCGCTGGCTGTTCGTCGCGTCGGCCGTCGGCTTCACGATCACGAGCATGCTGTGCGGGCTCGCGTGGGACATCAACTCGATGATCCTGTTTCGCGGGCTGCAGGGCGCGCTCGGCGCCGCGATGATCCCGACCGTGTTCACTACCGCGTTCGTGCTGTTTCCCGGCAAGCAGCGGCTGATCGCGTCGACGACGATCGGCGCGCTCGCGTCGCTCGCGCCGGCGATCGGCCCCGTGATCGGCGGCTGGATCACCGACCAATGGTCGTGGCACTGGCTGTTCTACCTGAACCTCGTGCCGGGCATCGCGGTGGCCGCGCTCGTGCCGCGCTACGTGCATATCGACGAGCCCGATCTCAGCCTCATCAAGCGCGGCGACTATCTCGGCATCGTGCTGATGTCGGGTTTCCTCGGCTGCCTCGAATACGTGCTCGAGGAAGGCCCGCGCAAGAACTGGTTCGGCGACGATGCAATCGTGATTTGCGCGTGGATCTCCGGCATCTGTGGCTTCCTGTTCATCGTGCATGCGCTGACCGCGAAGGATCCGATCGTCGACCTGCGCGCGCTCGCCGTGCGCAACTTCGGAATCGGCAGCCTGCTGTCGTTCGTGACCGGCATCGGGATCTTCGTGACCGTGTTCCTCACGCCGCTGTTTCTCGCGCAGGTGCGGGCGTTCAGCTCGCTGCAGATCGGTATCGCGCTGCTGTCGGTCGGGGCGTTCCAGTTGATCGCGCTCTGTGCGTATGCATTCGCCGCGCGCTACTTCAGCCTGCGTGCGCTGCTCGTGTTCGGGCTGATCTGCTTCGGCCTCGGCTGCTATCTGTACACGCCGATCACGCATGACTGGGGCTGGCGCGAACTGCTGCTGCCGCAGGCACTGCGCGGCATCGGCCAGCAATTCAGCGTGCCGCCGATCGTGACGATGGCGCTCGGCTCGCTGCCGCAGTCGCGGCTGAAATCGGCGAGCGGGTTGTTCAACCTGATGCGCAACCTCGGCGGGGCGATCGGCATCGCGGTAAGCGCGACGATGCTCAACGACCGGCTGAATTTCCACTACCTGCGGCTGAACGAGCACGTGAGCGCCGGCGAACCGCAGGTCGCGTCGCTGCTCGATCGCCAGGCCGCCTACTGGGGCTCGGTGGCCGGCAACACGCTGAATACCGCGCAGGCCGGGCTCGCGAACCTGCATCGGCTGATCTATCGCGAAGCGCTGACGCTCACTTATGCCGACGCGTATTACGCGCTGTCGCTGTGCTTCGTCGTCGCGCTGCTTGCCGTCGTGTTTTCCAAACCCATTACGTTCAACGCGCCGCCGCCGGACGCGCACTGAGGTCAAGGTCCTTCATCATGAAAAAGCTACTTCTCGCGCTGGCTGTCAGTGCATTCGCCGCCGGGTGCGCGGTGCAGCCCGCGCAGCATCCGGCGCTGAACGAATCCGTTCAAACGCTCGCACCTGCTGCCTGGGATACCGACGTGCCGCGCGCGGGCATCGACTCGGCCGCGTGGTGGGCGCAATTCCACGACCCCGTGCTCGACCAGTTGATCGCGACCGTGCTCGACGGCAACCTCGATCTGCAGGCCGCCGCCGAACGCGTGAAGCAGGCGCAGGCGCTGACCGTCCAGAAGCGCGCGGTGCTGCTGCCCGAACTCGACGCGACCGCGCATGCGGCCGACGCGCGGCAGAACACGCCGCCGCCGCTCGGTTATGTGCGGCAGGCTGGCGCCGGGCTCGCGCTCAGCTGGTCGCCCGATGTGTTCGGCGGTGAACGGCTCGATCTGCTGGCCGCTCAGGCGGAGCTTGTCGGACAGAAGCATGCGGAAGATGCGATGCGGCTCGCGCTCGCGGCCGATGCGGCATCCGCGTATGTCGATCTGCGCTGGGCGCAGCAGGAATTGAAGATCCTGCAGGACAACGTGAAGATCCGGCAGCATGCGCTCGAGCTCACGCGCAAGCGGCAGGCGTTCGGGTTGTCGACTGAGCTCGACGTGACCCGTGCGCAGAACCAGCTCGATGCGCTCGAAGCACGGATTCCGCCGACGCAGGCGCAGATCTCGCATCAGCTCAATCTGATTGCCGTGTATTCGGGGCGCACGCCGGAATCGGTCGATCGGCTCGTGTTGGCGCAGGCTGGCGAGATTCCCGCACCGCCGGTCGGCGCGCCGGGGACGTTGCCTTCGCAGGCGTTGCTGCGGCGGCCCGATGTGCTGACTGCCTACGCTCAAGTCGAGCGGCGTGCGGCGCAAGTGGGCGTGGCGAGGGCCGAGCGGTATCCGAAGTTCTCGTTGAACCTGACGGACGGGATTCTGGCGGCGTCGTATCTCGGCTTGCCGACGTTGACCGATAACCTGTTCAGCGCGGCGTTGAGCGCGACGAGTCCGATCTTCAATGCGGGGCGGATTACGGCGGATATCTCGCAGAGCGAAAGCCGGATGCGCGAGTCGGAACTCGGGTTGCGGCAGACGATGCTGCAGGCGCTGCGGGAAGTCGAGGACGCGCGCGCGAATCTCGTCAGCTCCGATGAGGCGACGCGGAAGCTGGGTAGCGCACTTTCCGCGTCGGACAAGGCGCTCGGATTGGCGAACCAGCTCTACAAGGGCGGCGCGACCGATTTTCTGGATGTGCTGTCGGCGCAGGAAGTGTATCTGCGGGATTCGGATTCGCTCAATCAGGTCAAGCGCGAGCATGCGCTGGCGGCGGTGGCGCTGTATCGGTCGCTTGGGGGTGGGTGGAGCCGGAATGACGCGGCGGGCGGGCCGGAGGTGGAGGCCGTGGCGAAGAACTGAGCGGAATCACGATACGGCGCCGGCTTCGACACTTGCCGGCGCGCCGCTCGCCAGCCGCCCGATGAGGATCGGGCCGAGCACATTCATGGCGACCATCTGTTCCTCGGCAAATCGGCTCTTCTTCATGACTTCCTTTTCTCCATTGGAAGCCATTCTCTCGGTTTCAACCGGTCCGAAAATTCCCCCGGGCGGGTCACACACATGCCCGGACAGGACGATTACCCCACACGGCATCGTTCCCGGCCGCAGGTTGCACGATTGAAACATTCCTAGATAAATCACAGCAACGGGGTACGCAGGAATCCCATGCCTGCCGTCGACGCAAAGCCGCGCCGTACGTGTGTTTCCTTGCTGCGCGCGGGACTTGGCGAATCGGTGCGTCCTTCTGGCGTTTCAGAACTGAAACAACGCTGGGGTCCGAACGTTGTCTCACATCGCCTGTCGATCGCTCGGCCTCGTGGTCATTGAGCCACCGCGTGCTGGTCCACTCCTTGCTCACGTGTTTCGCACACATCCAAGCCGCACGGCCGTAGAGCCCAGTGCAGGCAACGAACGACCAAAACGCAGATCGGGGAAATCATGTCCAAGTACGCTATGGCTGCCTTGCGGCTGCCTTCTCGTATCACCCCTCCGCACACGTTGATTGAGCCGCGCTCACGCGCGCGGTGAGAACTCGCTTCACGACGTGTTCGGGGGGACGTATGAAATGCAGAAAAGACTTGCATTCGCCACCCTCAAGGCTGGCATGCATCACCGGCGTATTGCCACTTCCTTCTGGTGCGACAGCGGAGGTCGAGCCCGGCCGGTCAACGCGCACCGCGGCACTATCGCAGCGAGCGTTGCAACTTTTGAATGACGGGCACTTCGAGCAAAGTGCCGAGTGCGCGAGGCAGGCCATCTCTGTCTATCAGAGCTGCGGCTTCCTGCGTCTGCTCCTGGGCGTGGCATTGAACCAAGGTGGCCGACCACGCGACGCACTCGAGGAACTCACGCGGGCCGCCGCGCTCGCGCCTCATGATCCGCAGATTCGCTACAACCTGGCCGTTGCGCATCTGAAAGTCATTGGCTGTGTGCACTTCTATTCGCTGATGCCCGCCGAACATCGCGCGGTTCTCGCCGGCGTGCCCGATTTTCCCGTTACCGATCTTTCTCATTTCTTGACCGACTTCAGCCGGACTGCAGCGGCAATGCAGTGTCTGGATGAAATCGCGTCGGTGTGTACATCGAGCGCCAATCTTGCGGGTGCGCTTGGACTGAAGACACATGTGCTTTTGCAAAAGCATGCCGATTGGCGGTGGTTTGGCGACACCGCCTGGTATCCCGATGTCGTGACATACAGGCACGAAGCGCGCGCGGACTGGGGAACCTGTCTGCAAGCGCTCTCCGCGAACTGGCGCTGATGAGAACTGGGGGACAACATGAACAAGATCTACAAGTGCATTTTCAGCAAGCGGCTGAATCAGATGATTGCTGTCGCGGAGTGCGTGGCCGGACAGGGGAAGTCAGGCGGGCGAACCCGGGCGGTGCGGCGGGTGCGTGCGGCGGCGGCTGCGGCGTTGGTGGCTGGTGCGTGCATGTCTTTGTCGCAGGTGGGGTGGGCGGACGGCACCTGCCAAAACGGCAGCAACAGCAACATTTGTGGAAGTGGTGTGAGCAACGGCGTTGGGGCAAGCGGGAGCAACAGCACGTTCTACGGATATCACAGCGGACAAGGCAGTAGCGTAGTCAGCGCCGGTTACAACACGGCAGTCGGGGCCAATTCGGGGAACGGTCTCGCGGGGGACTACAACACGGCCATTGGAGCGGGCGCCGGGCAGAACTTGACCGGAAACGGAAACGTGGCGTTGGGCGTGAATGCAGGTGCTGGAGTCAGTGCGTCCAACACCGTCGCGATCGGCTACGGTGCGACCGGCGCTGGGCAAAACTCGGTGGCAATCGGCGGCAGTGTGACGGCCACTGGGTCAAACAGCGTTGCCTTGGGTTACGGTAGCACCGACGGGGGGCAGAGTAACGTGGTGAGCGTGGGCGCTGGCAGCGGTACGCTGGCAACGCGCAAGATCATCAATGTTACGGCCGGGACCGTGACATCGACGTCAACGGATGCGGTTAACGGCTCGCAGCTTTTCAGCTTGTCGACGTCGGCTTCGACCGGCCTCAGCACGGCGCAAAGTGGCGTGAACTCGCTGTCGACGGGGTTGAGTACGGCGAACAGCAACGTGACGAGCTTGTCGACCTCGGCTGCGGCGGGCATCAGCACGGCGCAAAGCGGCGTGAACTCACTGTCGACGGGGTTGAGCACGACGAACGGCAACGTGACGAGCCTGTCGACTTCGACCTCGACGGGGATCAGTACGGCGCAGAGCGGCGTGAACTCGCTGTCGACGGGGTTGAGTACGGCGAACAGCAACGTGACGAACCTGTCGACTTCGGCTGCGGTGGGAATCAGCACGGCGCAGAGCGGCGTGAACTCGCTGTCGACGGGGTTGAGTACGGCGAACGGCAACGTGACGAGCCTGTCGACTTCGGCTGCGGCCGGTATCAGCACGGCGCAAAGCGGCGTGAACTCACTGTCGACGGGGTTGAGCACGACCAACAGCAACGTGACGAGCCTGTCGACTTCGACCTCGACGGGGATCAGCACGGCGCAAAGCGGCGTGAACTCGCTGTCGACGGGGTTGAGCACCACGAACGGAAAGGTGACCAGCCTGTCGACTTCGACCTCGACGGGGATCAGCACGGCGCAAAGCGGCGTGAACTCGCTGTCGACAGGCCTGAGCACAACGAACAGCAACGTGACCAGCCTGTCGACTTCGGCTGCGGCCGGTATCAGCACGGCACAAAGCGGCGTGACCTCGTTGTCGACGGGCCTGAACACCATCGACAGCAACGTGGCAAGCCTGTCGACTTCGACCTCGACGGGGATCAGTACGGCACAAAGCGGTGTGACCTCCCTGTCGACGGGCCTGACTGCTACCAACAGCAACGTGACGAACCTGTCGACTTCGACCTCGACGGGGATCAGTACGGCACAGAGCGGCGTGAGCTCGCTGTCGACCGGCCTGAATACGACCAACAGCAACGTGGCAAGTCTGTCGACTTCGGCTGCGGCCGGCATCAGCACTGCGCAAAGCGGTGTGACCTCGTTGTCGACGGGCCTGAACATCACGAACAGCAACGTGGCAAGCCTGTCGACTTCGACCTCGACGGGGATCAGCACGGCA